>JAPXRP010000064.1:19907-20161 GCA_033813475.1 Candidatus Hydrogenedentota bacterium | reverse complement strand
CGGTGCGGCCCGCGCCCTGGATGGGCACCGGGCGGCACGCGATTTTCTCGAGGGCCTCCTCAATGGCCTGCTGCACCGACGGGCCGTTGTCCTGGCGCTGCCAGCCGACAAAGTCCGTGCCGTCGTAGCGGACGACGCATTTCAGGGGATGCCCGTTCTCCGCATGTTCCATGGGCTGTATTCTATCGCAGAGGGGGGCGGCGCTGCCTTCGCGCCCCGGGGCGCTTTCTGCTAGAATATCCCCATGAACCTTC
>JAPXRP010000064.1:0-19897 GCA_033813475.1 Candidatus Hydrogenedentota bacterium | reverse complement strand
ACACGCAGGAGAACACCTGCCCGAGGGCATGCACCCCCGCGTCGGTGCGGCCCGCGCCCTGGATGGGCACCGGGCGGCACGCGATTTTCTCGAGGGCCTCCTCAATGGCCTGCTGCACCGACGGGCCGTTGTCCTGGCGCTGCCAGCCGACAAAGTCCGTGCCGTCGTACCGGACGACGCATTTCAGGGGATGCCCGTTCTCCGCATGTTCCATGGGCTGTATTCTATCGCAGAGGGGGGCGGCGCTGCCTTCGCGCCCCGGGGCGCTTTCTGCTAGAATATCCCCATGAACCTTCCCAACCAGCTGACCCTTGCCCGCTGCTTTCTGGCGGCGGTCTTCGTGGGCCTCATGTCGTTCCCCCACACGGCCTGCTACGCCGTGGCCTATGTGGTGTTCACCGTGGCCGCCATCACGGACTATTACGACGGCAAGATCGCGCGGCGCGACAACCTGATCACCAATTTCGGCAAGCTGATGGACCCCGTGGCCGACAAGATTCTGATGGTCTCGGCGTTTGTGATGCTGATGAGCGTGCCCGAGCTGAACGTGCCCGGGTGGACGGTGGTGGCGATTCTGGCGCGGGAGTTCCTGGTGACGGGCGCGCGGTCGCTGGCGGCGGCGGACGGGGTGGTGCTGTCGGCGAACAACTACGGCAAGGCGAAGACGGTCACGCAGATGGTGTATGTCTTTGTGTTTCTTGCCCTGGCCGTGCTGCTGCGGCTGCTTCTGCCGCTGTTTTCCGAGGAGACGGCGCTGTCCCTGGTGACATGGCTGCGGGGCGCCTCGCTCGCGGGCATGGTGCTTGTGGCGCTGCTGACGATCTACTCCGGGGTGCAGTTCGGCTGGGTCAACTGGAAGGCCCTGAAACTCCACGACCTCTCCTAGCGAAAGGGACGCGCCGCGATGCCGCCGTTCACCGGCCCCTCCCGGGCCCTCATAGACCTGGACGCCTACACCCACAACCTGGAGGTGGTGCGCCGCTTCGCCGGAAGCAGGCCCCGCCTGGTCGCCGTGGTCAAGGCGGACGCCTACGGCCACGGGGCGGTGCCCATCGCCCGGGCGGCGCTGGCCGCGGGCGCGTTCATGCTCGGCGTGGCCACGGTGGACGAGGGCGCGCGCCTGCGGGCCGCGGGGATCACCGCGCCGGTGCTGCTGATGATCAACCCAACGGTGGACGGGCTGGACGCGGTGGTGGAGCACGCGCTGACGCTGGCGGTGTCCGACATGACGGCGGTTTTCCGCCTGGGCGAGCTGGCCCGGGAGCGGGAACGGGTGGTGCGGGTGCATGTGAAGGTGGACACGGGCATGGGCCGGCAGGGCTTCCTGCCGGACGAGCTGCCCGCGGCGCTGGACCAGATTTCGCGGATCACCCATGTGGACATTGAGGGTGTCTCCACGCATTTTCCCTGCGCGGACATTGCGGACGACCCCGGAACGGTGTCCCAGATCAAGCTGTTCCGCCAGCTGATCAAACAGGCGGAGCGGGCCGGCGTGCCCTTTGAGCTGGCGCACGCGGCCAACAGCGCCGCCGTGGTGAACTATCCCGACAGCCTTTTCGACGCCGTGCGGCCGGGGCTGATGACCTACGGCGTCTGGCCCGCGGAGAAGGCGCCCTTCGGCTCGCCGCTGCGCCGGGTGCTGCGATGGGAGACCCGCGTGGTGCAGGTGCGCGACCTGCCCCGCGGCGCCACCGTCGGCTACGGGCGCACCTTCACCGCCGAAGGGCCCATCCGGACGGCCGTGCTGCCTGTCGGCTACGCCGACGGCTACCGCACCGCCTTTGCCAACAACGCCGACGTGCTGATCCGGGGCCGCCGCTGCCCCGTGCTGGGCCGCGTGTCCATGGACCAGGTGGTGGTGGACGTGTCGGCGGTGCCGAACGCGGCCTACGGCGACCCGGCGGTGCTGATCGGCGCGGACGGCACGGAGGAGATCACGGTGGAGGAGCTCGCCCGCCGCGCGGGGACCATTCCCTACGACATCCTCACGGGAATCGGCCCGCGCGTGGCGCGGGAGTACCGCGGCGGCGCCGCCGGGGAGGCCGGACATGGCTGAGCACTACCTCGTGGACGGGTACAACGTCCTGCACACCTCCTCGGTGCTGCGCCCCCTGGCGATGCGGGACTTCGAGGCGGCCCGCGAGAGCCTCGTTGAAAAACTGGTGCGCTTCTGTTCCGCGGCAAACCGCGCCGTCACCGTCGTTTTCGACGGCCGCAACACCGACGGCACCCGGCGGGCGCAGGGGGAGACGCGCGGCGTGCCGGGGCTGGTCATCCAGTACGCGCCGCCGCAGCTGTCGGCGGACACGGTGATCGAGCGGATCGTCTACACGACGCGCCAGCGGCTGGACTGCGTGGTGGTGAGCAGCGACCGCGGCCTGCGGGACCTCTGCCGGGGCATGGGCGCGCTGACCATGGACGCGGACAGCTTCATCCGGACGGTGCGCGAGTTCCAGGGCGGCGTGAAGGAGGAGATCGGGCGGACCGCCCGCGCCGCGGCCAAGCCCGCGCTGCTGGAGGACCGCCTGAGCGGCGACTCGGTTCGGCTGCTGGAGGAGATGCGCGCGCGCCTGGACCAAAAGAAGCGCGGCCCCTCGTCCTGAGAGACCGCGCCCAAAGCCGTGCCGCGCGCCGGAGGCGTCACATCGCGTAGAA
The DNA here is from genome assembly GCA_033813475.1 of Candidatus Hydrogenedentota bacterium. Taxonomy (GTDB): domain Bacteria; phylum Hydrogenedentota; class Hydrogenedentia; order Hydrogenedentales; family CAITNO01; genus JAAYBR01. The sequence continues at coordinate 17,242 of JAPXRP010000064.1, read as the reverse complement.
ACCGCCGTCCACCACCAGCTCCGACCCGTTGCAGAAGGTGGACTCGTCCGAGGCGAGATAGAGCGCCGCGTAGGCGATGTCCGACGCCACGCCCAGCCGCTGCATGGGGATGCATCCGGCGATGGACTTCTTCTTCTCGTCGTTCAGGTAGGGCGCCTGGAGGGGCGTGTCAATCATGCCGGGGTGGATGATGTTGGTGCGGATGCCCTTCGGGCCGAACTGCACCGCCAGCGACTTGGTCAGCGAGATGAGCGCGCCCTTGGCGCAGGTGTAGGAGTCCTGCGCCAGCTCGAAGCCCGCCAGCGCCGAGATGGACCCCACCAGGATCACCGAGCCGCCGCCGTTCTCGATCAGCTTCGGGATGCCGTGCTTCGTCAGGAAGAACGGCCCCTTCAGGTTGATCGCCTGGACGATGTCCCAGTTCTCCTCGGTGGTCTCGATGACCGAGCGGTCGCGGTCCTTCCAGAGCACGCCCGCGTTCGCGTAGAGAATATCCAGTTTGCCGAAGCGCGCGACCGCCCCGTCCACCGCCCGCTTCACATCCGCCTCCTTGCTGACGTCGCCGACGACCAGCGCGGCCTCACCGCCCGCGGCCGTGATCATCGCAACGGTCTCGCCCCCTGCGGCCTCGTTCAGGTCGAACACGACGACCTTTGCGCCCTCCTTCGCGAAAAGCGACGCCGCCTCGCGTCCCATGCCCATTCCGGCCCCGGTGATGACGGCCACTTTGTCCTTCAATCGCATTTTTGAAACCTCCGACGGGTTGTTTGGGTTGCTGCCTCTCCAAAAACGGAAAGGCAATTATAGCAGGAAGACCGGGAAAGGCGCGCACTCTGATTTCGCCCCGGGGGACGCAACGGCGCGGCCCGGCCAAGATGCGGATATTGTAAAACTCATTCGGAATTGGATACCATGCCCCGGTGTTTTCCGTGTGCCGGACCCTGTCGGCGGAACCCGAGAATCCATGAAGAACATCGCCCAAATCCGCGAAATATCCACCCTCTCCTTTAATGAGCGCGTGCTGCAGGAGGCGGAGGACCCGCGCAACCCCCTCATGGAGCGCCTGAAGTTTCTGGGGATTTTCTCGTCCAACATGGACGAGTTTTTCAAGGTGCGCGGGGCGAGCGTGAAGCGGCGCATCGAGCTGGGCAAGAAGGGCATGGAGGTGCTGCTGAAGAAGGTGACGGAGAAGGCGCGCGAGATGGACGACCGGTTTCAGGGGGCCTATGACGAGATCATGGGCGCCCTGGCGGCGGAGGGCATCCGCATCGTGGACGAGTTCGACCTGCGCTCCGAGCCGCCGGAGGTCCGGTCGTGGGTCGCCGAATACTTCGACGAGGAGGTGCTTCCGGGCCTGGTGCCCATCATCCTGCGGGACGGGCACCCGATCCCGCCGCTGACGGACGGGGCGCTCTACTTCGGCATCAAGATGTGGGGGGCGTCGGTGATGTACGCCCTGCTGGAAATCCCCCCGGTGCTCCCGCGCTTCGTGGCCCTGCCGAACGGCCGCATCATGTATCTGGACGACATCATCCGCCACTCGCTGCACAAGGTGTTCTACATCTTCCGGGCGGAGCGCATCGAGGCCTTCGAGTTCAAGATTTCCCGGGACGCCGAGCTGGACATGGACAACGACTTTTCGGAGGGCTATGTCCGCAAGATGCAGAAGGTGCTCCGCCAGCGCAGGGGCGGCACGCCGACGCGCTTTGTCCACGACGCGGACATGCCGCCGGGGCTCTTCCAGCGGCTGAAGCGGGAGCTGCGCCTGGGCGACGCGGACACGACGATCGCCGGGGGGCGCTATCACAACATGCGCGATCTGATGCGCTTTCCCGCGAAGCGGCCCGACCTCCGCTTCGAGCCCCTCGACCCGAGCCCGCACCCGGTGCTGGACGCCGTGGAGGGGCCGGTGATGGACATCATCCGCGGGCGCGATGTGATGGTCACCTACCCGTACCAGTCCTTCGACCACCTGGTGCGCCTGCTGCGCGAGGCGGCGATAGACCCGGAGGTCCGGGACATCCGGATGACCCTGTACCGGGTGGCCAGCCACTCGCAGGTGGTGAACTCCCTGATCAACGCGGCGCGCAACGGGAAGAAGGTGTTTGTGTCCGTGGAGCTTCAGGCGCGCTTCGACGAGCAGCACAACATCAGCGTGTCGGAGAAGCTCGCCGAGGTGGGGGCGAAGGTCGTCTACGGCGTTCCCCCGATGAAGGTGCACGCGAAACTGCTGCTGATCCGGCGGAAAGACGAGACCGTCTGCGCGCTGTCCACGGGCAACTTCAACGAGGCGACCGGACGGCTGTATGTGGACAGCCTGCTGCTCACGGCGGACAGGCGGATCACCCGCGAGGTGGAGCGGGTGTTCGACTACCTGGCCGAGGCGGCCAACAGCCGGGCCGTCCTGCCGCCGTCGTTCAAGCATCTGGCCGTCTCCCCGTTCAACGCGCGCAAGGTGCTGTACCGGAACATCACGGCGGAGAAGGCCAAGGGGAAGAAGGGGCGCATCCTGATCAAGGTGAACCACCTGACGGACCCGATGATGATCCGGAGGCTGCGGGCGGCGGCGGAGGCGGGCGTGCGGGTGGACCTGATCGTCCGCACGACCTACGCCATGCTGCCCCACAAGAACATCCGCGCAATCTCCATTCTCGACCGCTACCTGGAGCACCAGCGGGTGTTCGTGTTCGGCGAGGGGGACGAGGCCCGCGTGTTCATGAGCTCGTCGGACCTGATGGAGCGCAACCTGGACTGGCGGATCGAGGCGGCCTTCCCGGTGTACGACCCGGAGCTGCGGGCGCAGGTCTGCGAGATGATGGCGATCCAGACCCGGGACGACGTGAAGGCGCGGATACTGGACCGGAAGCAGTGCAACGCCCACGCGGGCGACGGCGCGGGAACGCACCGCGCGCAGTATGAGACGCACGCCTACTTCGCCGGGCTCTCCGCCCCCGTCAACGGGGCCGGGGCGGCGTCATAGGTCTTCCAGCCGTTCGGGCATGGAAAGGGGGGCTTCGGGAAGACCCGCGATTTTCCGGATATGGCGTTCATACTCCCTCAGCAGCAGCAGCTGGCCCGGTCCGTTCAGATGGCAGCGGTCGCTGAGCAGCGTCTCCCCCGGCACCCCGTTCGGCTCCGCCGCCGCGATGACCGAGAAGATGTCCACGAGGGGGACACCGCGCTCCCCCGCCAGGCTTCGGATGATGTCGTTTTCCGCGTCGGACGCCTGGTGCCGCGACGCACTGCGTAGGGTTTCCCGCGCCAGTGCCATGCCCTTCGCAAACTCCCCGCGCGCGTAAAGCGCCTGGATTTCGTCCCGCACCGCCTGGAGGCCGGCGGGGAGGTCCGGGTTCCAGAGGTTGCTCGGCACGGTTCCCACCGCCACCGGCACCCCGTGCTCGCGGCACCGGTCGAGCATGGCGGCAAGGTTCTCCCGGTAGGTGTCCATCCGTTCGGCGATTTCCGCCGGTGAAAACTCATGGCCGAAGGTTGCCGACCAGTCCACCTCCGGAGGCAGGTCCGCCCGCATTCTTTTCATGCGCAGCAGCCACACCTGAAGCGTGCCCGCCGTGTCGCGCAGGCGGCGCATGAACGCGCTGCGGTACACGGCCTGCTGGAGCGCGCGGCGTTCAGGCCGGGCCTCGGTCTCCTGCTCCATCTCCTCAAACTCATTGTGCGCCATGTAGATCAGGATCAGGTCGGGGGAGTACGCGACCACCTCGTCGAGCACCCTGCGCAGCCGCGAGGAGCCGTAGGCCAGCCCCCCCATGTTGAGAATCTCAAAGCGTCTCCCTTGGGGGTCCGCGCCGGACAGCCGGTCCGCCAGGATCTCCAGCCCCGCGTGCAGGTAGTTGACGTTGGACCCGCCGAGCATGAAGACGCGGAAGACGCCGTCGGGTTTGGGCAGGGCGAACGACTGCCGCTGGAACGAGATTTCCTTCTCCGGGCGGGTGGTCATCGTGCGGCGGAGGGGGCCGGACGGGATGAAAACGCGGCTTTCGGGGTCGAAGCCCATGCCGTAGTCCGCGGGCAGCGGCGGCTTCCACCATTCGAGCGCCCGCGAGCCGCCCTCGAGCAGGCAGAGCAGCAGCACGGCGGGGAGCAGGGAAAAGACGACGGTTTTCAGCGGCGAGAAGCGCGGGGGCGTTTCCTGCATCTTCACCTCCTGGGACGGGCGCGCGCGGCGGCCTCGGCACGGGGAGAGTGTGCCATAAACGGAACGCCGGAACAACCGGACCCGCCGTCTAAAAGGCGGTTGGGGCCCCGGCCGTTCGGCCGGGGCCCCATAAGGGAGAGGGTCAGGGAGGGGATTGGCTGTGGTTTACTCGGCCACGCTCACCGTGATCTTGCGCGGCTGCCTGGCCTTCACCTTGGGCAGGTGGATGGTGAGCACGCCGTACTTCATCTCGGCACGGATGTTTTCCTGGTCCACCTCCTCGCTGAGCTGGAACTGGCGGAAGTAGGGGACGAGGCGGAACTCGTTGAGGAGGGTTCCCTCGCACGGCTCGCCGGCCGGAGCGCCCTTCAGGGTGAGGACGTTCTTGTCCACCCCGATCTCCACCCCGTCGCGCCCGACGCCGGGAAGGTCCGCCACCACCACAAGCCCGTTTTCCGTCTCGAAGATGTCCACCGGCGGGACAACCGTCCGGGACTCCTCACGCGTGTCCGGGGCCTTCTGCTCAACCTTGGCGGGAATCGTCGTCTCTTTCATGGTCTCATCCTCCTTTTCAGGGGTTGCCGTTGTTTCTGTTGCCTGCCGTTTGCCGTCACTTCACGCTCACGGCGATCTTCTTCGGCTTGGCCGCCTCGTGCTTGGGGAGCGTGAGGCGCACAATGCCGTTGACGTACTCCGCCGTGACCTTGTCGCCGTCCACCTCGACGGGCAGCGTCAGGGCGCGCGTGAAGCGGCCCGCGCCGCGCTCGCTGCGGTGGTAGGCCTCCGGCTTGATGTCCGGATTGACGGCGCTCTTCACGCCGCTGATCCGGAGCTGGTCGCGGAGCACCGACACCTCGATGCTCCCCGGGTCGAGTCCGGGGGCGAGCATCTCGACACGCACGCTCTCAGCATCTTCGGCCACGTTCATGAGCGGAAGCCGTCCGGCGCCCGCCGGGCCGCTCTGCCGCCCGAAGAGCCGCCCGCCCGGCTCCACCTGCGCGAAGATGCGCTCCATTTCCCTGCGGACGGCGTCCAGTCCCGTGAAGGGATCCCAGTAATAACTTGCCATGATCGGTTCCTCCTGTGGTTTCAGCCTTACGGCCGGTGTTTCCTGTTTTCCTGCGCCCTCGCAGGCGCACCCCAAGAGGGGCAAGGGCTGTGCCAGTTTGGGTTTTCCGGGGATGTTTTGGCATAACCCCTTTTTTATCAAGAGGATATGCCGTCACAGGAGAAAGGGGCCGCGCGATGGGGAACGAAAAGCCGCCGCTCTGATCTGAAACAGGTGCTGCGCGATGCAGCAGGCCCGGGAGGCCGACGCTCAGTCTTCGATGCGTTTATGCATGAACATGGCCAGGTAGTATTTCCAGAAGGCGGCGCGGAGGTAGTTCGGCAGGACGGCGATCGTCTTGATCAGGGATCCCCCCTGGGACATCCGGATAAGCCTGAAGTAGGCAATCGGGTTGAAGAAGAGCCCGCAGGACCATTTGGCGGCCGACAGGGCGAACCCCGTCCAGAAAGAATCCGGATGCTTCCGGAACCGCTCCAGGAGCGGGCGCATGAGCATCAGGGGGAAATTCACGGCCGTTTCGGCCAGGTCGTTGACTCTCCGCCGGTGGAGGATGAAGAAATCCTTCTGGTTGGGGTCTTCCCGGATGGGAATGCCCTCCTTCTCGGCGCGCTCGCGCAGGGTGGTGCCCCGGTAAAAGACCAGGGAAAAGAGCTCGGCATGGAAGGGCCGGGGAATCGCCATGATTGCCGAGACGGTTTCCAGCGTCTCCTCGCGGCTTTCCCAGGGGTTGTCGAAGATGAAATCGTAGAAGGCCGCTATCTTGAACTCATGGATCAGCCGGGCCGCCGCCAGGAACTGCTCCTGTGTGCTGCGCCGGCAGTAGACCTCCCGGCACACGCGGTCGCTGCCGCTTTGAAGCCCCACGCTGATCCACGCCAGTCCCGCCTCCTTCAGCAGGGAAAGGCGTTCGGGGGTGACATACGCGGGCGCTGTTCGCGCGATGAAGGGCCTTCCGATGGTCTTTTTGTAGGCTTCGCAGAAGCGGCGCAGATGGTCCAGGGGACAGGCCAGGAAACAGTCGTCGTGCAGGTTGAAATAGGCGATGTCCGGCCGCCGGTCGAGCACAGCGCGCAGCTCGCCGATGAGGTGCTCCACGCTTCTCCGCCGCACCTTCCAGTCCGGATAAAGGCGTCGGAACTGGCTGTTGCAGCAAAACGCGCACTCGTAGGGGCATCCCCGGGAGGAGATGGTGGCGTAGTTCTTCCCGCCGTAGCGCGCGTATTTTCGGAACAGGGCCTCATCCAGCGGGCGCACCCCGCCGGACAGGGCCACAAAGGTGTTTTCGGGGAGCCGCGTCAGCGGCGGAAGGGAGTCCAGGTCGTGTATCAGCGGATAGAGGTCATTCTGCCGGTAAACACCGTCCTCCCGCCAGCCCATGTTCGGAATGTCCTTGAAGGAGCGCCCCTCCTTTGCCGCCCGGACGAGATCCAGCATGGTGTTCTCGCCCTCGCCGACGCAAATCCAGTCCACGGCATCAAAACAGCTTTCAGGGTCGCAGGTCGGATGAATGCCCCCCCACACCACGGGCAGTTCCGGAAAGCGGTCCCTGAGCATGCGGGTAACCAGGACGGCGGCGTCATACTCCATGGACATGAGGCTGATGCCCACCAGGGAGGGGGACTTCTCCCGGACGAACGCCTCAAAGGCCCCGATGGTCTCCGCCTCTTTCACCTTCAATGCGGGCATGAACACCAGGGTGGAGTCCTCGCCGCGGGCGCGCAGAAGCTCATGGAGTCCCCGGACGCCGATGACATCCAGGTCCTGCTGGACGGAGAGAAGCAGCGTGGTCATGCGACCCCTTTCGGTTCTTCCCGCCCCGCTGTTCGCGGGCCGGCGTCTGTCATAATATCACCCCTTCCCGCGGGGAGGCCCGGCCGCGCGGGGTGCCGTCCCCGTGCCCGCGGCCAGCAACCCCGCCCAGTAGAGAAGTCCGCGCGCATGGTTCAGCGCCAGCGAGGGGGCGCGCAGAAGCCGGACGGCCGCCCGCGCGACGTAGGCGGGGCGGAGGTAATAGCGCGCATAGGCGCGGCGCACCATGCGGGCCAGCGTGTCCGCATCGGGATAGGTGTCGGGGACATAGGACGGCATGTGGATGTTGAAGTCTCCGGTCGCCCCGACCCGGCCGTGCTCCCGGGCGAACGCTTCCAGCGGCGTGTCCGGCAGGACATGGTAGGCGAAGAAAAGCATGTAGTCCACGTTTAGCCCGCACGCAAAACGGATGGTTTGCTCGGACATCTCGGGGGTCTCGGTGGGGAAACCGAGCATGAACGAGCCCCGGATTTCGAGACCCGCCTCGCGGGACCAGCGGACAGCGTCGCGGTACTGGTCCAGTGTGGTGCCCTTGTTGATGAGCGTGAGCAGCTCCGGCACCCCGGACTCGAAGCCGAACTGGATGCTGTGGCAGCCCGAGGCGGCCATGCGCCGGAGCATCTCCGGGGTGACCGTGTCCGCGCGGGCAAGCACGGACCACTTGATGCGGAGTTTCCGGCTGTCCAGCAGGTCGCAGAAAGTGCGGATCCAGCCGGACATGACGCAGAAGTTGTCGTCCCAGAACACCACACTGCGGATGCCGTGGTTGCGGACCAGGTCTTCAATCTCCGCCACGACATGCTCCGGGGACCGCCGCCGGAACCGGGCGGCGCCGCTGTTGCCCTGGTGGCAGAAGGCGCAGCGGGCCCAGGGGCAGCCACGCGCCGTGATGACGGTGGTGACATGGCGGCCCAGGTTCAGGCTGGGCAGCGGCTGGTACAGGCCCGGCTTGTACAGGCGGCGCGCCGGGGGGGCGAAACTGTCCAGGTCCTTCACAAACGGCGCGGCGGGGGTGGCCGTCGGCGCCCCCCCGGCATCGCGCAGCCAGAGTCCCGGGCAGTCCTCCAGGGACGATCCCGCCGTCAGCGCGTCCGCCAGCGCGCAGAGCGGAATCTCCCCGTCTCCGGGCACCGCGCACTCCGCCTCCGGGCAGTCTTCCAGAAACGCCGGCCCCCGGCCGGTCACATACGGCCCGCCGGCCGCCAGCGGCACCCCGGGGCACCGCCGCCGCAGGGCGCGCGCCGTTTCCAGCGCGGCGGGGGCGTTGAGGCAGGTCATGACGGACAGGCCGATCAGGCCGGGGTTCAGCGCCGCAACCGCCTCTGCCGTCTGGTCAATGTTGAAGCGTTCGGCCATGGCGTCCACCAGGACGGCCTCGTGGCCCCGCGCCTCCAGGGCCGCCGCGAGAAACCCCACCCCCAGCGGCGGGAGAATCCCGTTCCGGGCGCGCCGGTAGGGACTGCCGATGGACCAGGCATAGTCGAAGGGCGGTATGACGAAGACGACCTTCATGGACGACCGTTCACGGTTGCGAATAATGCGTATGAACGAAAGTTTACCACGGTGAACACCGGGGGTCAAGGCGCGGAGCCGCCCGGCGACGCCTCACGGTTTGGTGAGGAACCCGATGAGGGCCTGCTTGAACGCCTTCTCGTCCTTCCATCCCATGGCGCACCGGACAGGGCGTCCCTTCGCGGCGTCCACGACGGTCATGCCCTTGTCATCCACGACGAGATTGAGGGTTTCCATGACCATGAGACCGTCCGACACGAGCAGCTCAATGGCCGTCGTGTCAAACAGGATGCTTGACGAGTCCGCGGCATACTGTCCCCGGTTCTTCCAGAGGTCGTAGTTTTCGATGACGGCCCGGGCGCGGGGGACGCCGCTGTTCTTGACCTTCAAGTAGTCCTCCCCTTCCAGGCGCAGGGTGCCGCAGACGTCCAGGGGGGCGATGGTGATCTTCCACGGGGCGGCAAAAACGGCCCTGGCGGCGGGGATGTTGCAGACCACGTTCCACTCCGGATCGGGGGTGGCTTTTCCGTTGTAGCCGATGCGCACGCTGCCCGCCATGAGGGTCACATCGGTCTTGTCGGCGACGTCTGGGGCGCGCTTGAGGGCCTCCTCCAGATTGGGCAGGGGGCCGATGGCGCAGAGCTTGAAATGCCCCGCGGGCTGGCTGCGGATCAGCTCAATCATGGCGCCGACCCCGTCCTCGTGAACCTTTCCGGGGTACTTGTCGAGTGTGTAGTCGCCGAGCCAGCCGGCCTGGTTGATGGGGGCCTCCTCGGTCTTCTTCCCGATGCCCAGGGGAATGTCGGTGCGCCCGGTCTTTTCCAGAATCTTGCCCACAAGCCGGGCTTTCAGGGGCGTGTTGTGCGACGCGGTGACGATGAGTTTGACGTCCATGCGCGGGTCGCCGAGGGCCTGGCAGAGCGCCCAGGTGTCGTCAATGTCGTCGCCGAGGTCCGTGTCGAGGATCACCGGCACCGGGGCCGCGTGCGCGGCCATGCAGCACAGGCTGAGCATGCCCAGAGAAAGCATCCATTTCATGTCGGGGTCTCCTTGGTTGACGTGCCGCGCCAGTGTCCCATTTTTTCCGCGGGCGGTGCAACCGCGCCGCGGACCTTGCCCCCCCCGCGGCGCGCCGCGTATACTTTTCACCAACCTCTTGGACGGTGTTTTCATGATGCGGATGGAACAACAGAACCTGCAGCGGCAGGAGCAGCGGCAGACACTCACGCACCAGCAGATCATGGGGCTGGGACTGCTTCAGTTGAACGTGCAGGACCTCCAGCAGCAGCTGGAGGAGATCGTGGAACTGAACCCCTTTCTTGAGCTGGTGCCGGTGGAGCCGCCGGCCGCGCCGGACCCCGCCCCGGCGTCCACTTCGGCCGCGGCGGAGGACCCGGACGGGGAGGAATACGCGGAGCGGTGGGCCGATGAGGCCCTGTGGCGGCACCATGAGGGCCGCGATTTCAGCGTGAACCGCGATCTGGACCAGCTCTGGCAGTACCGGATAGACAACATCACCAGCGAGAAGTCCCTCTACGAGCACCTCATCGGGCAGCTTCGGGCCTCGGTGCGCGGTCCGGTGGACGAGGCGCTGGGCACCTTCCTGATCCAGCAGATTGACGCAAACGGCTACTTCCAGGGCGCCGCCGCCGAAGTGGCCGCGGAACTGGACATACCCCCGGCGGAGGTGGAGCGCCTGCTCGCGCTGATCAAGACCTTTGAGCCGTCCGGGGTGGGCGCCGAAAACCTCCGGGAGTGCCTGCTTCTCCAGATCGAGGCGGAACACGCGGACGACGCCCCCCTCCGGGAGCTGGTCCGCGACCATTTCGACCTGCTGAAAGACCGGCGCGTGCCCGCCATCGCGCGGGCGATGCGGATCACCGAGGCGGAGGTGGAGGAGGTGATGGCCCGCCTGCGCAGGCTGGAGCCCCGGCCGGGCCGGGTGTTCGCCTCGGGGGGGGCGCAGGTGGTGGTGCCCGAGGTCATCATCCGCGAGGTGCCCGAGGAGCGCCTGCTGCGGGACGGGCCCCGCCATGAGGCGGTGCTGGCGGACCGCCTGTTCCAGGTGCGCTTTGACGAGGAGGCCCTGGCGCAGTACCGGGAGAACGTCCGGGAGAAGGAGGGCGCGGCCTGGGTGCAGGAGCGGGTCCGCGACGCGAACGACCTGCTGAGCAACCTGAGCCGGCGCGAGCAGACGCTGCTGTCCGTGGCGCAGTGCATCGCCGAGACGCAGGAGGACTTCCTGCGCGAGGGCGAAGGCGGCCTGAAGCCCCTGCGGATGGCCGACGTGGCGGCCCGGGTGGGCATCCACGAGTCCACCGTGTCGCGGACGGTGAACGGGAAGTATGTGCAGACCCCCCAGGGGGTGATCGAGCTCAAGCGCTTCTTCTCCGTGGGGCTGGCGACGGACGACGGGGAGGACCTGTCGGCGCGGGCGGTGCGCGCGCAGATCCGCGCGCTCATCGAGAAGGAGGACAAGTCCGCCCCCCTGAGCGACGAGGCCCTGTCGGAAATCCTCCAGAAGGAGCAGGGCATCCGCGTGGCGCGGCGGACGGTGGCCAAATACCGCGAGGGGATGGGCATCCCCACCAAGCGGGAGCGCAAACGCTTTTCCTGACCCTGAACCCGGCGAAAAGGAGGACGGCCCCCATGATGGTGCATTCGGTGTATTTCTGGCTCAAGCCCGAACTCGATGACGCCGCGCGCGCCGCGTTTTTGGAGGGGCTGCTTTCCCTGAAAGCCATCCCCGGCGTGCGCGCCCTGTACGCGGGGCCGCCCTCGGCCACGCCGCCGCGCCCCGTGGTGGTGGGGGATTACACCTTCGGCCTGACCACGGTTCTGGACGGCATGGCCGCGCATGACGCCTACCAGGCGTCGCCGGAGCATCAGGCGTTCCTGAAGCGCTTCTCCCCCTGCTGGGACCGCGTTCAGGTGCTCGACTTCGACCCCGTCTCCGACTGACCGGCGAAGAAGCGGTTGAGCGCGCGCGCCGTCTCCTCCGGCTTTTCCTGGGGGAAGAAATGGCTGCCGCCGGGGATCACCTCCAGCGCGGCGCACGGCAGGCGGCGGTGCTGCCCCCGGACGTGTTCGAGCATGTAGCTTTCACCGCCCGCCACGCACAGGACGGGCGCGCGCACCCCCTCCAGCGCGTGGAGCGTCTGCTCCGAAGACCCGCACTCGTAGAAGAGGGCCTCCAGATGCCCGGGGCATTTGAGCCGCGCGCGGCCGTCCTCCAGGGGTTCCAGCGCGTGGCGCAGGAAGGCGTCCCACGCCTCGGGGTGCCATTGGGTGTAGGGCCGCTTGGCGCCCAGCCGTCCGGCGGCCTCCTCCGGCGAGGAGAAGACAACCTTGCGTCGGCGCGCCCCGCGCGCCAGCGGCATCTCGTCCGGGAAAAACCAGGCGGGGGCGAGAATGGCGTCCAGCAGGGCGGCCCGCGAAAAGAGTTCCGGGTGATGGATCAGGTTCAGGGCCACGGCGACGCCGCCGCCCGAGTGCCCGACGGCGGCCGCGCCCGGGCCAAAGGCCAACTGGCGCGCCGTGTCCTCCACATCCCCCGCGAAGGAGGACCACTGGTAGGCGGCGCGTCCTTCCGGTTTGAGCGAGTCGCCGTGCCCGCGAAAATCGAGGGCGTAGGCGTGCCACCCCGGTTCCAGCCGCCGGATGACAGGCTCCCAGACGCGCCCGAGGGTGCCCGCGCAATGGCAGAAGAGGATCGCCCGCCCCGAGCCCCCGTAGTCCCACACGCGCAGCGGACCGCCGTCGCGCGAGCGCAGGTCCAGGGCGGCGGGCGCCGGCGTCATGCCGGGGCGGCCCCGAAGGCGCGGCGCACCGTTTCCAGAAGGGTCGCCGGCGCCACGGGCTTCTGGAGCAGTCCGTCCAGCCCGTAGTCTTCCGGACGGATGTTGTGCTTCACCGTGTCCGCCGCGGAGCTGAGGAGAAAGACCGGGCAGGCGCAGCCGCCCTCCCGGAGGGTCCGCACCATGTCCGCGCCGGAGTTCACCTCCTCCATCATGAGGTCCGCGAGGATCAGGGACGGACAGGCGCGGGCGGCGGCCTCCAGGCCCTCCCCGGCGGTGGCGGCCTCGTCCACGCCGCAGCCTGCGGCCTCCAGCACGACCCTGAGGGCGGCCCGCATGTCCGGGTCGTCGTCCACGATCAGCACGCGCTTTCCGTGAAGGTCCATCTGGGAATCCTCCTTGGCTCAGGCCGGGGGGTCATCGTCCGGAGCCGCGTCCTCGGCGGGGGCCCTGGCGGGCAGGCGCAGGCGGAGTTCCGCCGCCAGCCGCGCGTACTCGTCCAGGGCGAGGGTCTGCGGCCGGCGGCCGCCGTCAATGCCCGCCGCGGCCATGGCGGCGAGCACGTCCTCCTTGGGCATGCCGAAGCTGCCGGAGCCGGTGAGGGCGTTCCGCAGGGTCTTTCTGCGGTGGCAGAAGGCGGCCCGGACAACCTTCATGATGAACCGCGCCTCCTCCCGGGGGAAGCGGGGGGTCTCATGGCAGCGGAAACGCACGACACAGCTGTCCACCTTGGGCCGGGGGATGAAGCAGGACGCGGGGACGCGGTGGACGAGGTCCACGTCGGCGTGGAGCGAGGCGGCGATGGTGAGGACGCCGTATTCGGGGGTGTTCACCGCCGCGACCAGGCGCTGGCCCACCTCGAGCTGGAGCATGACGACCATTCGGGAGAAAAAGAGCGGCGCCTCCAGGAAATGGAAGAGGACCGGCGTGGTGATGTAATAGGGAAGGTTCGAGACCATTTTCAGGCTCACGCTTCCGGGGAGGAACTCGTCCACGAGGTCGGTCAGGCTGTGGTTGAGGATGTCGCCCCGGAACAGGCGCACGTTCGGGGTGTCGCCGAACTGCTCCTCCAGGCAGGGCATGAACGACGGGTCAATCTCGACCGAAAGCAGCCGCCCGGCTTTGGCGCAGAGCCGGCGGGTAAGGGCGCCCAGCCCCGCGCCCACCTCAATGACATTGTCCCCGGGATCCAGGCGCGCCGCCTCGACAAGGATGGCGTTGATGTTGTCGTCCACGAGCAGGTTCTGCCCGAGGCGCTTTTTGAAGCGGATATTGTGGCGCGCGCAGAGGTCCCTGAGGCGCGGCGCCTCCCTTTTTTCCTGGTCTTCGCTCATAATCCTTCCGGGCGGCTATCGCTGCATGTTGGTGAAAAAGACATTGAAGACGGCGTCTTCAGGCGCGCTGATTTCGGCCTCGACCGGCACCCTGCGCAGCGGGGTGTCCGCCGGGGCGGGGGCGGTCGGGGGGGAAACGGGCAGGTCTATGAGCACCACTTGCAGGTTTTCGGTGACCGTGACCCCGCCGGCCCCCGGGCTTACCTCGTTGAGCGAGGTGACCATCGGGGCACCCGCGGCGAAATCAGCCTCCGCCATGCGGTATTCCGCCTTAAGCAGCCACTTTCCGGGCGCGGCGGGCGTCAGGGTGCCGGACAGGTTGAAGGTGCCTTTGAGGGCGTAGCCCTTCCCGTCGGGAAGGGGGCTGATCTCGATGCTGGCGTTCGGGCGGGCGTCGGTGTTCACCATGAGTTCCGAATGGACCTTGCCCTCCTCCGAAACCGTGCGGGTGGTCACGGCGGGCGGAGTGCTGGCCGCGGGTATCGCGGCGGCGGGCGCGGAGGGCGCCGGCTTCGCCGCCTCGGGCGCCGTGGGAATGCATCCGGTCGCGGCCGCCAGGCCGGCCAGCGCCGCGCACACCGTGAGATTTCGCAGGAATTTCATGACACACGCCTTCCTAAGTTCTTTTGCAAAGGCCGTTTCAAGCAGGAGGCCCGGCGGCACATGGTACACAATGGGGGGGGCGGCTTCCAAGTGAAACGGGGAACGACTTTTGCGTTCGGGCGCTCCGGGGGGTAGAATTCCGCCAGGAGAACCGCAATGCCGCAGGTTATCGTGGAGCAGCCGGGAGTGCCGCCCATGTCGGTGCCCCTCACGGGGAGTGAGGTCACGTTTGGGCGGTCTGAGGACAACCATGTCGTGCTGGTGGCCGAGGAGGTGTCCCGCCACCATGTCCGGCTGTATTTCCGGGAGAACCTGTGGGTTCTCCGGGACATGAAAAGCCTCAACGGAACCTATGTGAACCGCCAGCGCATTGTGGAGCGGGCGCTGAAGCACCTGGACGAAATCTTCCTCGGGGGGAAATGCCGGCTCATTTTCCGCGATGACACCCCCGCGGGCACCCGCGCGCCCGGCACAAAGGAGGCCGAGCGGGACAGCAAGCTGCTGGAGAGCCTCAACACCATCCGCGACCAGATGGAGCGGGTGGACAGCAGCATGACGATGATCGCCAAGACGGGGAAGACTTCCGCCCATGTGAAGACGCCGGTGCCCAACGAGGAGGAGATGGTCCGCATCGGCCGGGCCTACCGCCGCCTGGCCGCGCTGAACAAAGTCAACCAGGTCATGGCCTCGAATTTCGACCTGGAGCGCCGCCTCGCGGCCATGCTGGACACGGTGCTGGAGGTGCTGGAGGCGCAGCGGGGCTTCGTGCTGCTGCGGGCGGCCGACGGGCGCACGCTGGAGGTGAAGGTGGCGCGAGAGATGGGGCGCGAGCTGGAGGCGTCCTCCCCCAGCATGGGCATTGCCGGGCGCGCCGCCATAGACGGCGAGTCCGTGCTCATGGCGGACCGCGAGAGCAACCGCGAGTTCGGAACGCGTGAAAGCGTCATCCGCACGGGCATCGTGAGCGCCATGTGCGTGCCCCTGCGCATCGAGGACCGCATTCTGGGGTCCGTCTACCTGGACACCAACGTCCGGAACCACCGGTTCAGCGAGGAGGACCTGGAGCTCTTTTCCTCCCTGGCGTCGCAGGCCGCCCTGGCCATAGACAACGCCCGCCTGCACTCGGAAATCCTGGAGGCGGAGCACCGGCGCGAGAGCCTGGCGCGCTTCCTGCCCAACGCGCTGGTGAACAAGATCATCAACGACTCGCAGAGCCTGGAACTGGGCGGACAGAAGGCCCTCGTGACGACCATGTTCTGCGACATCCGGGGCTCCTCCAAGCTGGCCGAGCAGCTTGCGCCGCAGGACCTCGTGGGGCTGCTCAACGAGCATTTCACGGCCATGACGGAGATTGTCTTCAAGTACCAGGGCACCCTGGACAAGTACATCGGCGACGAGATCATGGCCGTCTTCGGCGCGCCCTTCCGCACGGGCGACGAGCCCTTCCGCGCCGTGTGCTGCGCCCTGGAGATGCAGACCCGCAACCGTGAACTCAACCTGGTCCGCTCCGAGGAGCACAGGCCCCGCTTCCATCTCGGCATGGGGATTGACACGGGCGAGGTCATCGCGGGGTACATCGGGTCGCCGAAGCGCATGGATTTCACCGTGGTCGGCGACCGGGTGAACACGGCCAAGCGTTTCTGCGACACCGCGGAGCCCGGGAAAATCGTCGTGGGCGCCGAGGTATGGAAGGCGGTACAGGACCGGGTGGCCGGCAAGCCGCTGGGAACCCTCATGCTCAAGGGCAAGGAGCAGGCGGTCCACGCCTTTGAGATTACAGGCCTGAAGCATTAGGGCGGGGGCTGGAACCGGCGGTCCCGCCTCCGGGGGCAGGAATTCCGAACAAGGGTGAAAGGGTTTCTCATGGGCATCTCTGCGGTTCTGCTGGCGGGGTTGTGCGCGCTGCCGGTGTCGGCGGCCCGTCTGGAGTTCAGCGACCCGGAGAACCTCCCCCCGCCCCCGGCGGACGCGCCCGGTTTTCCGGTGAACACCCCCGGCGCGGATATTCGCGCCGGGTTCGCCGCGCCCCCGCCGGGATATGGCGAGGTGCCGTTCTGGTGGTGGACCGGCGACCCGCTGGACCGGGACCGCCTGCTCTGGCAGCTCGACAAGCTGCACGCGGCGGGCATCCCGGGGGTCCAGGTGAACTACGCCCATGACCCATCCATGACCACTTACCCCGCGGAGCCCCCCATTTTCTCGGAGGAATGGTGGGACATCTGGCGCTGGATCGCCGGGGAATGCCGCAAACGGGACATGGGCATCGGTGTGAGCGGCTACACCATTGACTGGCCGGGCCGCGACAACCTCTTCCGCCAGATCGGCGTGAACGACGGGTCGCTGCGGGGCGCGCATCTCCGCGCGAAAAAGGAGCAGGCGGAGGGCGGGCAGCCCCTCTCCCTGGAGCTGCCCGGCGGGGTGGTGCGCGTCACCGCGCGGCGGCTGGACGGCGGAAAGGGACTGGAGGACCTGACCCCGCGCGCGCGGGACGGGCGCCTGGAGTGGACCCCGCCCAGGGGCCGCTGGGAGGTGACGGTGGTGCATGCGGAGTCGCCGGAGTTCTCCGTGGACCCCATGAACCCGGCCTCGGGAAAGAAGGTCATCGAGCGGTTCTTCCAGCCCTTCGCCGACCACTGCCCCGGCGACCTCTCGAAGGCGCTCAACTACTTCTTCCACGACGAGCTGACCTTCGGCGTGGACGGCTTTCTCTGGTCGGAGACCTTCGCGGGGGAGTTCCAGAAGCGCAAGGGCTACGATGTGGTCCCGCTGCTGGCCGCCCTGTTCACCGATATTGGCCCCGAGACGCCCAAGGTGCGTCTGGACTACTCGGACGTCATGGTGTCGCTGTCGGAGGAGAACTTCTTCCGGCCCGTCTTTGAATGGCACTGGAACCGGGGCATCATGTACGCGTGCGACCCGGGAAGCCGGGGCAGGAACCCCGTGGAGTTCGGCGACTACTTCC
>JAPXRP010000063.1:0-20220 GCA_033813475.1 Candidatus Hydrogenedentota bacterium | reverse complement strand
CCCACCCCGCATCGCTGCGGCGCAGTTACGGTCGGCTACAGGCCGGAGAAGGTTTACCTGGAGGGGACTCACACCCCTCCGACAAAATGCGCTCGCGGGCGCACGAGTGCGGTAGCTTGCTGCCGCCTTCCAGGCCAGACATCGTGAGGACTGCCGTGCGAACATCTCGGACCCGGGCGCTTTTCTCGCGCCCCGCGCGGGCGAGCCCGCGCGAAGAAAGGCGGCAGCGAGCTGCCGCACTCCAAGGCGCTTCGCGCACTGCAAACGCTGGGGGGACATTGTGGACGCGGGGGGGCGCTCAGTCGTGCCGGTGCTCTCCGTGGCGGTCCTCACAGAGCGAGCCGTCGCCGCGGCAGCAGAGGTTCTGGCCGTTTTCGCCGGGGACGGGGCCCTTGCAGCCGAGCTGGCGCTCGCCGATGCGGCGGCGTGCGAGGAGGTGGACGCCGCCCCACACGAGGTAGATGAGGACGAGGGCGGCGGCGGCGACGGCTATGTTGAGCAGCACGGTCTGCATGGGGGCGGTCCTTCAGGAGCGCGCGGTGCGCATGATGGCCTTGTCGAGTTCGAGGGGGGTGCCGCCGGGCACGCAGAGGTACTGGTCGAAGTCCGTGTAGCCGACCTCGCGCAGGAACTCCTCGTCGAGGACGGCGCGGCCGTTGGATTTTTCCGGGTGCGCGAGGATTTCCCAGGTGGCGTCGGCCACGATGTCGGCCTTGCGCCAGATTTCCGGCGCGCCGAGGCCGAAGTTTTTGGTGGCGTAGGACTCGATGACGGTCTTGGGCCAGAGGGCGGTGGCGGCGATGTTGTAGGGCTTCAATTCCTCGGCGAGGCCGAGGGCGATCATGGTCATGCCGAACTTGCTGACGGAGTAGGCGATGTGCCCGGGGACCACTTCGAGGTCCACGGGGGGCGACATCATGAGGACGTGGCCGCTTTTCTGCGCCTTGAGCGCGGGGAGAAAGGCCTCGGTGACGGCGTAGGCGCCGCGCACGTTCACCCCGACCACGAGATCGAAGCGGTTGAGGGGCGTCTCGTCCATGTTCCGCCACCACAGCGCCCCGGCGTTGTTGATGACGGCATCCACCCGGCCGAATTTGTCCAACGTGGCCTGGGCGGCCGCGCGCACCTCGTCCGCGTCGCGGACATTGCAGCGCACCGGCAGGACCTCCACGCCCAGCCGTGCGATCTCCTCGGCGGCGGAGTAGATCGTGCCGGGGATGCGCGGGTCCTCCTCCGTGCTCTTGGCGGCGACCACGATGTTCCATCCTTCGGCGGCCAGGCGCAGGGCGCAGGCTTTGCCGATGCCCCGGGTCGCCCCGGTGATGAATGCCACTTTGGCCATGTCCAGTCTCCTTGTGTTGGGTAACGCCAGCATAGCACACGCGGATTCCCCGGAGGCCGTCTCAGCCGGCGGGTGGCGCCGGGGCTCTAAAACTGCGGATGGGTGACCGTGTGTGCAAAACGGCATGCCGTGCGGGGACTGCGGTGCTCAGTCGGAAACCGCAGCCCAGTGCTCGTTGATCGGTGTTCCCCCTTCCCTTTCGCGGTAGGCTTTCTCGAAATCCCCGTCTGACCGGTACATAAATTTCCGATGGTGTGAGTTGAAATGGGTAGCGAGGATGAACCTGACCGTAAGCGTGCCGTCCTCCCCAAATTCAGCGGTTCCCCACTGCGCGAGGTGTTTCTTGTCTGGGGGGAGATGAAAATCGTAGCAACAGTCCTCCTCGCCCTTCATCACAATGCCTGTGGGTGTGGGGGGCATCCGCCGATGGACGATGTCATCCACAACGGCCTCGTACTGCGACAGGTTCGCCTTGAACTCCCTGATGTGGAGCCAATGTCCCAAGTCCATGGCCCATCCGGTGAGATAAAGCCCGAACGCGCATATCAGAAAGGGAACAAAGGCCTTGAAGCGGTGCTGCCGCCACAAGAGGGGGACCCGGATCAAATTTGCGAGTGTCAGGATGGGCAGACCGATCATCACCGGCATAGTGATAAACATCAGCGGAAAGAAAGTCAGGAGAACCCACAAAAAAGGCTTCCAGTTCGTTAGGAAGAATATCATGACCATAAGAAACGAGAACACGCCCGCCACGATGGACCGCCGCCGCAGGGAAACCGGTTTGGCCATTTGGGGAGCCTCCTCTTTTGCGGGAAAGAATATCACGGTTTCCCGCCGGAGGCAAGGCGCTATTTGGACGGCCGCAGTCCGCGCAAAGGCTTGCTGCGAAACCGCATGGACAGACCTACTGCGCGGGCGGGGGGGCGCTTTGCTGGGTGTTGGGCGGCGCGCCTTCCCGGCGCCCGCCGTCGCCGCGGCGGCGGCGTTCGCCGCGGGGGGGCCAGTCTTCGGGGACGCCGGGCTGCTTGTACCAGAGGAAGCGGGGCGTCATCATGCCGAAGCCCTCAACCCTGAAGGAGCGCAGGCGGCCGATGGCCACGCCCTTCTCATCCTCGATTTCGGCCTCGAACCCGTAGACGGAGTCGCCGTGGTCGTCGTGCTCCTCGATGGGGGTGATCTTCTTGACGTAGCCGCCCTTCTGGATCATCTCCTCCAGGTTGTTGAGCTGGGCGACCACCTTCACCTCGTCCTCCGACGGGCCGCAGCCCTCGGGGCCGTACATGGTGAAGAGCACCAGCCCGGAGAAGGTCAGGGCCACCAGTGACCCGACCACCTTCACGACTTTTGTCCGGTCAGCCATCGCGCGTTATCCCCCGTCAGGACCGGGTGCGGTCCAGCAGCGTGCCCAGGAACAGGGCCATGCCGGTGTTGGCGGGCACGCGGCCCGGATACCGGATGAACTCCACATGTCCGTCCATGTAGAGGACGTTGGACCCGCCGGGCACATGGTTGAAGTATTTGACGTTGCTGGAGATCGTGTCGAACATGACCCAGATGTCGCTCTGGGCCCGGGAACTGGCGGAGGGGTTGTTGACGTCGGTGATCAGGAAGCGTTCGATGCCCTCGCGCAGGCGGTAAATCTTGTTGCCGCTGCCGTTGCCCATGGGCTGGTTGTCGTAGACGGGGACGTTCTTGTCGCCGTCGGCGACGGCGAAGCTGGCAGCGCGGATCTGGTCGTCCCCCGTAAGGCTGTTGCGGGCGGCGATCACCTCGCCGACCGTGGCGGTGAACAGGGCGATGAACTGGTAGGGGCCGGAGGCGTTCGGGTCGTCCAGGATCATGTTGTGGGGCAGGCCCGGCATCATGTTGAAGATGGAGGTGAGGTCAATCTGCGGGGAGTCGTCGCCGCATTTGTCCAGCACCCAGCCCATGTAGGCGTAGCTCATGTCAATCGCCTCGGGGTCGTCCAGAATGTCCAGCCGGCCTGTCTCGTCGTTGCGGATGTCCTCCAGCGAGCTGTTCGGGTCCGAGGGGCACAGGGCAATGGACGGGTCGGTCATGTATTCCGGGTAAATGGCCCGGACCATGGGGCCGATGGCGATGTCGGCGTTGCGCAGGGAGTACGCCTCGAACTGCATGGGGGGGAACTTCCCGCCGCCGGCCTCGTTGGCGTACATCTTGTACACCAGCCCGAACTGCTTCAGGTTGTTCTGGCAGCTCGCGCGGCGGGCGGCCTCGCGCGCGCGGGCCAGCGCGGGCAGGAGGATGGCCGCCAGAATGCCGATAATGGCAATGACGACCAGCAGCTCAATGAGCGTGAATCCGTGATGACGCCTCTTCATCGCATGACCCTTTCGTGTCAATCGCCCTGTCAGATTCCGAAAATATGGCACATTTCACAGACCAGCCCAGGGCGATTCCGGTTTCACCGGGGGCTGCGATGGGGGGAAGGTCTTCCGGACAGGAGATTGCCGCGCCGGCCGGGGCGCTGGCGGGAACGAGATGGCCGCGCTGCGCTCGCCATGACGCGTTGGCGGCCGGTCCACCGCAAGACCACCTCCTCACCCGTCATTGTGAAGGCGCGCAGCGCCTGAAGCAATCTCGCGCCCGCGATGGCCCCGGGTTCTGCGGCATCGTGCCAGGTCGGCTGGAGGGCGTCATTTGGAAAACGTTGGGCGGGTGTGGGACAATCTCCGGGCGACCTGTCGGCATCCGCCCGGAGGGGTAGCCTAATTGGTAAGGCACCGGTCTTGAAAACCGGCGGTTTCGGCCTTGCGGGTTCGAGTCCCGCCCCCTCCGCCAGATTTTATTGTTTTACCAACCGGAGGAGTCCCCCCATGAGCCAGGTGGTTTGCCCGTCCTGCGGCCTGAGCCAGCCCGTGGCCGAAGAGAAGATCGGCCGGGAAGTCTACTGCGAGGAGTGCGGGAAGAAGTTCACCGCCGAGGGGCTGGCGCAGGAGGCGGCCGCGGCCGCCGCGCCGGAGTACGTCTGGGAGGGAAGCCCGCTCTGGCGCTACTACTTCTGGCAGACCTTTTTCGGCGTGCTGCTCACCCCGGTGTTCGGGAGCGGGCTGCTGCTCCTGCTGGGGGTGTGGTTCCGCCGGATCACCTACAAGTACCAGGTGACCGGTTCCCACATCATCGCACGGATCGGCATCTTCTCAGTAAACACCATCCAGATCGCGGTGAAGGACATCCGCAGCATCGAGATCCGGGCCTCCTTCTTCCACCGGCTCCTGGGCGTCCGTGAGATACTCATCTCCACGGCGGGCAACGCGGGCGTGGAACTCACCATGCACGGCATCCCGGACGAGGTCGCCGACACCATCCAGAAACTCCAGCGGAAGTAGCACGCCGCCGCGCTTCCGCGCGATGGAGGACTTGCCGCCCGCCCTGCCAAGCTGGAGCTTGGCGATCCCAGGGGGCGGTGTGCCTGGGACTCCTGTGAGCGCCATGCTCCCTCCCTGCGCGTTGAATCCCGTGTTGCCGCTCGCCTAGACTGGGCGCGGGCGGGATGCTTGGGGCGTTCCGCAGGAGGATGAACGGCGGTTTTCTTGGAGACGGTCCCCCTCACAGAACTGGTGCCCGCCCTGTCCGCGCTGGACGGGGCGGTGCGTGCGGCGGCCCCGGAGCGTCCCTCGCCGGGACGTCTGGTGCGGGTGGAGGTGCCCGCGCCGCCGGTGTGCCCGCTGGAATGGCTGGCAGCGCAGTCCGGGGGGACACGCTATTACTGGCGCGACCGCGCGGGACTGTTCGAGAACGCCGGGCTGGGGGAGGCCGATGTGGCGAGTCCGGCGGACGGCCCGGAGACGCCCTCGGAACTTTTCGCCCACCTGCGGCGGCATCTTCCCGAGGGGCCGGGCGAGGGTCGGTATTACGGCGGGTTTCGGTTTCAGCCGGGGAATGGCCGCCCCACGCAGTGGCAGGGGTTTCTGGGGTACCGCTTTGTGGCCCCCCTGTTGGAACTCCACCGCAAACGGGGCCGGACCACGCTGGCGGCCACGCTGCGGGCGGATGACCGGGGCAGTCTTCGCGGGGCGGCGGACGCCGCGCGCGCGGCGCTGGCGGCGGTCGGTCTCGCCGAGCCAGAACGGCCCGCCCCTCCGCGCGCGCTCTCACGGGAGGACCTGCCGGACCGCGCGCACTGGGACAAGATGGTGGCCCGCGCGCTGGCGGCGCTTGGCGGGGGAAAACTGGAGAAGGTGGTGCTGGCGCGGGAGACGCGGTTCACGACGGACCGGGAACTGGACCCCGTGGCGGTGCTGCGGCGGCTGGCGCGGAGCACGCGGCACTCGTTCTGTTTCTGTTTCCACCCGGCGCGGGACCGCGCCTTTCTGGGCGCGTCGCCCGAGCGGCTGCTCCGGCGGTCCGGCCGGCTGCTGGAGAGCGAGGCCGTGGCGGGCACCTGCCCGCGCGACGCGGACCCGGCGGCGGACGCGCGGCTGGCGGAGGCGCTGCTGGCAAGCAAAAAGGACCGCCGCGAGCAGGAACTGGTGACGGCGGCGCTGCGCGCCGTGTTTGACCGCCTGTGCGATGCGGTGCAGGCCGACCCCGAACCCGGCCTGCTGACGCTGCTCCACTGCCGCCACCTGCGCACCCGGATCTCCGGCATGCTGCGGGGGGACGCGGACGACGGCGCGCTGCTGGAGGCGTTCCACCCCACCCCGGCGGTGGGCGGCACGCCCCGCGACCGCGCGCTGGACTGGATCGCGCGGGAGGAGCCCTTTGACCGGGGGCTGTACGCCGCGCCCGTGGGCTGGGTGGCCCGGGACGGCCTGGAGTTCTGCGTGGCCATCCGGTCGGGACTGGTGCGCGGGGACACGCTGGCGGTGTATAACGGCGCGGGCATCGTGCCCGGGTCCGTTCCCGCGGAGGAATGGGCCGAAATCGAAACGAAGATGCGGAATTTCCTGAGGGTGCTCCGGCATGACGGACAAGAACACGGGGCTTGAGAACCTGCGCCGGGCGGACCGGCTGGTGGTCGAATTGGTCGCCGGAGGCGTGCGGCTTTTCTGCGCGTCGCCGGGGGCGCGGTCCGCGCCGCTGGTGATGGCGGCGGCGCGGCATCCCGGCGCGGAGCTGGTGGTGCACCCCGACGAGCGCGGCGCGGCCTTCTTCGCCCTCGGCTGGGCGAAGGCGGCGAACTGCCCCGCGGCGCTGATATGCACCTCGGGCACGGCGGCGGCGAATTATCTGCCCGCCGTGGTGGAGGCGGCCATGGCCCGCGTGCCGCTGGTGGTGCTGACGGCGGACCGGCCGCCGGAACTGCTGCACCGGGGGGCAAACCAGGCCATCCGGCAGCAGAACCTCTTCGGCGACTACCCGAAAGTGTCCGCGACGCTGCCCTGTCCGGATGATCCGGCCCCGGAGGCGCACACGGCGGGCCTCGCCGCCCACGCACTGCACCTCGCCCGGCGGAGCCCCGCCGGGCCGGCGCACCTGAACTGCATGTTCCGCGAGCCGCTCCTTCCGGAACCGGAGGACACGCCCGCGTGGACGCCGCCGGAGGGGGTCCGCCAGACGGTCTGGCACCGCGCGGAGGAGACGGTGGACGACGCCACGGAGGCGTGGCTGCTGGAGCACCTGTCCAACGTGCGGCGCGGCGCACTGGTGGTGGGCGGACTGGCCTCGCCGGCGGAGACGGCGGCGGCCCTCGCGCTGGCACGGGCGCTGCAATGGCCCGTATTGGCGGACGTCACGAGCGGCCTGCGCCTGGGCGCGCACAGCGCGCCCCTCGTCGCGCACTTCGACCAGATGCTGCTGTCCGAACGCTTCCAGGAGTCCTTCGCCCCGGAATGCGTGCTGCACCTCGGCGGCCCGGTGGTGTCCAAGCGCCTGCTGGGCCACCTCGCGCGGGTGCGCCCGGAGTACATCACTGTTGCGGGGCACGGCGAGAATCAGGATCCGGCCTGCCTCGTGCGGCACCGGCTGGATGTGGACCTTGCGTCTTTCTGCCGCTGGCTGGCGCCCCCCGCCAAGTTCTTCCCCAAATCCCCCTGGGCGGATCCGCTGTGCGCGCTTTCCGCCAACGTGGCCGACGGCATCGCCAAATGGCACGCGGAACAGCGCGGGCTCACGGAGTCCGGGGTCGCGCTGGAGCTGTCCCGCGCGTGTCCGGAGGGGCACCTGCTTTTCCTCGGCAACAGCATGCCCGTGCGCGACATGGACATGTACGGCGCGGCGCGCGACGGCGCGGGGCCGCGCGTGCTGGCCAACCGCGGCGCGAGCGGGATTGACGGGTGCGCGGCGTCGGCCCTGGGCGCGGCGCGCGGCGCGGGGCTTCCCACGACGGCGCTGCTGGGCGACCTGGCGGCGCTGCACGATCTGAACTCCCTTCTGCTCGCCCGGGAGACGGCCGCGCCCTTCCGCCTGGTGGTGGTCAACAACGACGGCGGCGGCATCTTCTCCTTCCTGCCCGCCTCCAGGCATAAGGACCACTTTGAAAAGTGCTTCGCCGCACCGCACGGGGTGCGCTTCGGCTACGCGGCCCGCCTGTTCGGCTGGGACCACGAGGCGCCCGGCACCCCGGAGGAACTGCGGGACCTTCTCTCCGCAGACCCGCCCGCAGGAGCGCAACTGGTGGAGGCGCGCACCGACCGCGCGGAGAATGCCGCCGGACATGACGCCCTCCAGAAGATGCTGGCGGAGCGCGTGGAGGCGTCCCTGACTGAAATGGGCGGCCTGTGAGCGGCTCCCTTCCCGTGCAGGTCTGCGAATTCGGCCCGAAGGACGGCGCGCCCCTGGTGCTGCTGCACGGATTCCTGGGCCACGGCGGCAACTGGGCGGAGACGGCGGCTCTTCTCGGGCCGGCCGGGACGCGGGTGCTCGCCCCGGACCTCCCCGGCCACGGCGGCACAGAGTTCCCCGACGGCCTCGACTGGGCGGGCGCGGTGCGGCTGCTGGATGCGGCCGTGGCGGAGCGGGTGCCCCCGCCCTGGCATCTTGGCGGGTATTCCCTCGGCGGGCGGCTCGCCCTGCAATGGGCGCTCGACTTCCCGGAGCATGTCCTGTCCCTGACCCTGGAGTCCTGTTCCCCCGGCATCGCGGACGCGGACGGGCGCGCCGCGCGGCGCGCGGCGGACGAAGCCCTCGCGGCGCGCCTGGAACGGGCGGTCTGGGAGGACGGCGTGTGCGAAGTGTTCCTTCGGGAGTGGTACACCCAGCCGCTTTTTGCGTCCCTGGCGGAGAAGCCCGTTCTGTTCGAGCGGGTGATCCTGTCGCGGCTCGCGTCCTGGCCCAGCGCGCCGGGGGCGGCGCTGCGCGCCTTTGGACGCGGGGCCCAGCCGTCCCTGTGGGACGCCCTTTCGCCAATCACCCGCCCCGCGCTGCTCCTCACAGGCGCCCGGGACACCCGCCACGCCGGCATCCTCCAAGAGATGGCGGAGCGCTTGTCCGACACCACCGTGGAAATCCTTCCGGACTGCGGACACGCCGCGCACCTGGAGGCCCCGGCCGCCTTCGCGGAAAAAGTGGCCGCGTTCGTTTGCCGTCGCCGCGCCTGATTTCCTATGCTGAACCCGGCCGACAACCTTCTGGAGGAATCACATCATGCTCGGATGCTTGCAGCGGACGGCGTGGACCAAGTGGACGGTGTGGACAGCGGCGATGGCGGGAGCGCTCCTGCTGCCGGCAATCGCGGGGGCGGAGTCGGTCTCGTCGCCCGACGGGCGGATCACCGTGGAGGTGGGTGTGGAAAAGCAGCTCACCTGGTCGCTCAGCGTGGACGGCACACAGGTGGTTTCCCCGTCGCCCCTCGCCCTGAAGCTGTACAAGGGAAAGACGCTCGGCGCCAAGCCGAAGGTGCGGGAGGTGACCACCGCGTCGGTGGACGAGACGATCACGCCGGTGGTCGCGGAGAAGCGGGCCGTCATCCCCAACAAGTACAACGAGCTGCGGGTCGCGTTCTCGGGGGACTACGCGCTGGCGGTGCGCGTTTTTGACGACGGCGCGGCGTGGCGGTTCGAGACCGCCCTCGGCGGGGACATCATCGTGGAGGACGAGACGGCCTCCTTCGTGTTCCCGGGGGACTTCACGGTGATGCGCACGAGGACCAAAACCGTGCAGACCTCCTTTGAGTCCCCGTACACGACGCAGAAGCTCTCCGAATGGACGGAGCCCGAGCTGGCTTTCGCGCCGCTGCTGGTGCGCGTGGACGGCGGCCCCGCGCTGGTCCTCACGGAGTCCGACCTGTACTCCTACCCCGGCATGTTCCTGGCGCGGGACAAGAAAGACGCCACGACCCTTCGCGGGCACTTCGCGCCGTATCCGAAGAAGGAGGTCCCCTTCCGCGACCGCTACATCCGCGTACGGGAGGCGGAGCCGTTCATCGCGAAGACGGCGGGCGCCCGCACCTTCCCGTGGCGCGTGGTGGGCGTGGCGCGACGCGACGCGGAGCTGATCGAGAACGACATGGTCTACCGTCTGAACCGGCCCTGCGCGCTGGCGGACACCTCCTGGATCAAGCCCGGCAAGGTGGCCTGGGACTGGTGGCATGCGAACCAGATGTGGAACGTGGACTTCACGCCGGGGGTGAACACGGCGACCTACAAACGGTACATAGACTTCGCGGCGGCCAACGGGCTGGAATACGCCATTCTTGACGAGGGCTGGTCGGACACGCGCGACGTGACCAGGCTGAGCCCGGAGGTGGACCTGCTGGAGCTGATCCGGTACGGCAAGGAAAAGAATGTGGGCCTCGTGCTGTGGTGCGTGTGGTGCACCCTGGACCGCCAGCGCGAGGAGTTCCTGTCGCAGCTGGAGGCGTGGGGCGTCAAGGGCGTGAAGGTGGACTTCATGGACCGCGACGACCAGGTCATAGTGGACTTCTACGAGCGCATGGCGAAGGCCACGGCGGCCCACCACCTGCTGCTGGACTTCCACGGGGCCTTCAAACCGACGGGCCTGCGCCGGGAATACCCGAACCTCATCACGCGCGAGGGCGTGGCGGGCATGGAGCAGTCCAAGTGGTCCGTCATGAGCGACCCCGAATACTGCACCGCCATCCCCTTCATCCGCATGTTCGCCGGGCCGATGGACTACACCCCCGGCGCGATGCGCAACGCGCAGAAGGACGCGTTTAAGGCCAATTTCGACCTGCCGTCGAGCATGGGCACGCGGTGCCACCAGCTTGCCATGTACACGGTGTACGAGAGCCCCCTGCAGATGCTCAGCGACAGCCCCAGCGCCTACGACGAGAACCCCGAAAGCCGGGACTTCATCGCCGCGACGCCCGTCACCTGGGACGAGACGCGCGCATTGGACGGCAGGGCGGGGGATTTCGTGGTGGTGGCGCGGCGCAACGGCGAGCGCTGGTTTCTCGGCGCGATGACCGACTGGGACGCCCGCGAGGTCACCGTGCCCCTCTCCTTCCTGGGCGCGGGGGAGTGGAAGGCCGTGATGTTCGAGGACGGCCCCGAGGCGGCCGTGGACGGCACGAGCCACACGCGCTCGGAAAAGACCGTTTCCGCCGCCGACACCTTAACGCTGAAACTCGCGCCCGGCGGCGGATTTGCGGCCCGCTTCGAGCGCCCGTGACGGGCGGCGTGGCGGAGGCGCGCGGCCATGCCGTAAGATGGGGGCATGGGAATGGATGACGTCATTGTAAAGGCCGCCCAAACGGACGAGGAGGTGCGCCAGGCCAACGAGCTGATGGCCAAGGCGCACTTCTCCGACTACTGGGAGGGGGCCGAGTGGGTGAACACCGTCGGCATGACCTATCCGGGGTTCAGGCGGGAGCACATCCGCATCGCCCTCCACCGGGGCCAGGTGGCCGCCGCCCTGCGGATGACCACCGACACCATCCGCGTGGGCGAGGCGCGCCTGAAGACGGCGGGGTTCGGCTGCGTCACAACGGACAAGGCCTACCGGCGGCGCGGCCTGACCAGCCTGGTCATGGACGACGCCATGCGCCACCTGCGCGAGCACCGGTTCCACACGGCCATGCTCTTCGGCATCCCGGACTTCTACCACCGCTGGGGCTTCGCCACGGCCCTCGCGGAGTATTCCACG
This sequence comes from Candidatus Hydrogenedentota bacterium, assembly GCA_033813475.1. Taxonomy (GTDB): domain Bacteria; phylum Hydrogenedentota; class Hydrogenedentia; order Hydrogenedentales; family CAITNO01; genus JAAYBR01. The sequence continues at coordinate 8,870 of JAPXRP010000063.1, read as the reverse complement.
GTGGTCAGCCTGCGCGACGCGGCGCCGGAGGCCGCGCCCGCCTGCCGCGTCCGCAAGATCAAGCCGGGGGACATCCCCGCCGTGCAGCGGATGCACGCCGCTAACGACGAGGAGACGGCCTGCTCCCTGGTGCGGAGCGCCGCGCACATCAGCAACCAGTGGACACGCTGGGAAAACGCGCGCGTCCTGATTGACGAAAAGGGAAAGGTCACCGCCTACCTGCGGGGGCGGCCCGACGGAGCGGACTATGTCGTGGACGAGGCCGGGGTGGCGGGCTACGACGCCTGCCCGGCGCTCATCCGCGCGGCGGCGCGGCTGGCGCGGGCGGAGTGCGCGGGGCGGGTGAAGTTCCTCGCGCCGCCGAGCCATCCGGTGATCCGCCACCTCATGGCTTTCCGCGCCGACCACGCCATGCGCACCGACCGCAACGCCAACGGCATGCTGGCGGTGGTGGACGCGGGGGAGATGCTGGAGTCGCTGGCCCCGGAGTGGGAGCGCCTGCTGGGCGGCGCGCCGGACCGGGACGCGGAGGTGACGCTGGTGGTGGACCGGGCGCCGTGGCGCGTCCGCGCGCGCCGGGGCGCGGTGGACGTCTCCGCGGCCTCCGGCCGGAACAAGGTGTCCCTGAACGGGCGCGAGCTGGCCCAGCTGGTCGCGGGGTTCCGCCATCCCGAGGAAATCCTGCACGACCGCCTGCCCTTTTCCCGGGGGGACGGGGCCGCATTCCTGAAAACCCTGTTTCCGAAGCGGGTGCCGTTTGTGTGGGCCGCCGACCGCTTCTGAAACGGCGCCAAAGGAGTCAAGAAGATGAAATTCGGCCGGGTGCTCTGGAACGGAACCCCTGTGGTCGCGGCCTCTCTCGGGGACCGCTGGTTTAACTTCACCGTGGCGGCGGCGCGGGTGCTGCCCAAGGACAGCCTCCCGTTTTCAGACGGGATCCGCGATGTGGGCGACCTGATCCGGTCGGGACGCCTCACGCCGGAGGCGTGCCGCCGGGTGGCGGACCGGATGGTGGGACAGGGCGCGTTTGAGGATTGCTGGTTTTCCGACCCGCCCGCGTTCACCCTCCCCTGGCGGCCCGGAAAGGTCATCGCCATCGGCAGGAATTACGCGGCCCATGTGGCGGAGTTCGACAACCAGCTTCCGGAGGAGCCCGTCTTCTTCTCCAAGGCCAACTCGGCCTGCATCGGGCCGGGGGAACCGGTGTGCTTTGACGCGTCACTGGGCCGGGTGGACCACGAGGGGGAGCTGGGGGTGGTCATCGGCCGGCGCGCATGCCGGGTGTCCGAGGGGGACGCGATGGCCCATGTGGCGGGGTACACCCTGGTCAACGATGTGACCGCGCGGGACATGCAGCGCGCCGCCATGGCGGAGGGCAACCCGTGGTTCTGCGCGAAAAGCCTGGACACTTTCTGCCCCCTCGGGCCCGTGGTGGCGACGCCGGAGCACTTTTCGGAGCCCGTCGAGACGCCGCTGGAGGTGCGGGTGAACGGGGAGACGCGGCAGCAGAGCGACACGGGCCGCCTGATCTTCGGCATTCCCCGCCTGATCGCGGCGGTGTCCCGCTTCATCACACTGGAGCCGGGCGACCTGATCTCCACGGGAACCCCGGAGGGGGTGTCCCCCCTGAAAGACGGCGATGTGATGGAGGTGCTCAACCCCGTGCTGGGGGTGCTGGCGAATCCGGTGCGCGTTGCCGCGGACCGCTGATCCGTCCCCGCCTACTGCACGTTCGCCCGGCGCAGGCGGTGGCTGAGGGCGATGATGATGTTGACCAGTATCTGGCAGGACACGTCGCCCCCGAGGGAGTTCATGATGTCATCCATGGTGAGCGACAGCACCGCCACGTCGCTCAGGGCCCGGGCGTCCGCCGTGCGCGGCGACTGGGTGACCAGGGCCATCTCGCCGAACATCTCGCCCTGCTCCATCGTGGCAAGAATCCGGTCCCCGTCCACAATGGCCACGCCGCCGCTGAGGATGACATACATGGTCTCCCCGCGCGAGCCCTTCTCGAAGATGGTCTGCCCCTCCTCAAACTCCTCGGTGCTCCCCTTGGCGAAAACGCGGGCCACGTTCTCCGGCGACAGCCCCCGGAACAGGTCCATGCGCCGCGCCAGAATGCCGTAGGTGTTGCGCATGCTGTCCATCATGACATTGGTCATGGTGACAGCCACGTCCTCCGGCGTCGTCCGCACCTGCTTCCCGTCGTCCGAAGTCCTTCCGGCATCCGGCGCGGCGAGCAGATCCTCCATCCCCGGATCCTCATCGCTTTCAACGGGGGTCATCTCGAAAACGGACTGCAGGAGGGCGTCGTCGGCCTCGGAAAGCATCTGGCGTGTCTTCTCCCGCGGGGGGGAGGGGGCGGGCGCGGGCGGAAGCGGCCCCGTGTAGACGCGGGGCGCCGAAACGGGGGAACGGGAGACGCCGGAGGGATCGGCCCGGCGCGGCAAGGCGGCGTCGGCAGCGGTCGGGCCGGCAGCAAAACGCCGGATGACGGTTTCAAAATGGCGGCTTGCGCAGAGGATCGGCTTCACCCGAAGGCCGGGACAGCGCTCGCGGATGGCATCCAGGGCCGCCGCGTCAAGCGGGTTGACCATGGCGACCGTGAGGTTTCTGCCCATCCGGTCTATGGGGAGCACATGGTACTCCAGGCACATCTCCTGCGGGATCAGCGAGAAAAGGGACTCGTCTATGAGGTAGTCCAGCAGGCTCAGGTGGGGTATCTTGCAGTATTTGGTGAGGAAGGTCAGCAGCGCCTCCTCGTCCAGCACCCCCTCCTCCACCAAAATGTCCCCGATGAACAGGCCGGTTTCCGCCGCCCGCTTGACGGCGCGCTGCATGTCCTCACGGTTCACCTTCCCCTGGGCAAGAAGGGCCTGGGGAAGGGACTCCGACGCCTCGGCGCCCTCACGAACCCCTTCCGCGGGGGGCAGAGGCGGACGCATGGAACGCGCGGGCGGCGGGGTGCCGGCCCCGGCAGAACCGGGCACGCCCCCGGCGCCGGACGGCTTCATTCCCGAAGGCGGAGCGGGACGCTCCTCCTTGTCTTTCCGGCCCCAAAGCATTGACTTCTCCCTTTCGCAGCGCCTGTCAAAACACAAACACCGGTTCCCCTTATCTTATCATCTTTTTCGCCCTTTTTGCGCCATGCGCCGGTTGATTTGCGCGGAAAACCCCGGTATGCTCCGCTTGGAGACTTTTTTCATGCGATCCGTCCACCTTCTTCCGGCACTTCTGCTGATGTTCTCCTTGACGGCGTCTGCGGATGGCCCGCAGGCTTCCCTCCTTTTTAAGGACCTGGGGCTAAAAGGGGGCTTCCGTCTTTCGGCTGTCTCCACAGCCGAAAGGCCGCTGGAAATCGGAAACGTGCTGGCGGAGGCGCCGGGCACCGCGCCGCAGTGGCGGCTTGCGCAATGGGGCACCCGCTGGAATCTTTTGCCGGCCCAGGAAACCGTCTCCGCCAGCGGCGCACGGACCCGGAGCAACGAGGGAAAACGGGTGACCGTGCTGCCGGGGGGGCTGGCGGGGGAGGGCGTGGTGCTGGCGGTGAACGGTCCGGCAGAGTATCCCGACGGCCCGAGGAAGCACGGCGAGCCCTGGCCGCATCTGCTGATCGAGCAGAAGATTTCCGGCGAAGCCCCGCTGACAGCGTATTCCGCCCTGCCCTTCCGCGTGTCCTTCCGGGTGGACCGGTGCGGCGGGCCGCCGGACGGGGAGGCCGACCCCGGCCTGCACACGGCCCACATCACGGCATTCTGGACGGCCCACAACGCGAACAAGGAGTCGGCCGGACAGGGGGACATGCTGTGGTTCGGCGTGCCCCTGTTCGACGCGCGGCATCCCCTCCCCCGGGGCCACCAGGCCGAGGACGCAGGCCAGCCGCTGGCCTCGCACAAGTTCATCTACACGGTGGAGGGCGGCCGCGTTCAGGAGGAGCCCGTGAAACTGGGGGAATGGCGGACCATTTCGTGCGACATCCTCCCCCTGCTGCGCGAGGCGCTCGAAACCGCCGCAGCCAGGGGCTTCATGAAGGACAGCCGCTTCGGGGACCTGCGCCTCACGTCGTTCAACCTGGGGTGGGAGGTGCCGGGAAGCTACGACTGCGAAATCACGCTGAAGGGGCTTGGCCTCGACGCGGTGCCCGCCGCCCCCTGAGGGCGCGGCTTGCCTCCCCCGTGAAAACCGGGTAAAGTCTTGCCATGCCCAGAAAGCGAGAAACCAGCCCGGACACGGCGGCGGAACGGGAAGCGCTCCGCCTGCACGCCATGCTGGCCTTTGAGCGGCAGGCGGCGGAGAACGGCTTCCTCCGGGTGGCCGGCGTGGATGAGGCGGGGCGCGGCCCGCTGGCGGGGCCGCTGGCGGCGGCGGCGGTGGTGCTGGCGTTTCCCGTGCCGGGGCTGAACGACTCCAAGAAACTGACGGAGGCCCGCCGGGAGGAGCTGTATGAGACGCTGATGGGCGGGCCGCACGCCATCGGGGTCGGGGTGGTGGAGGCGGGGGAACTGGACCGGATCGGGCTGCAGCCGGCGAACTACGCCGCCATGGCGCGCGCGGTGGCCGGTCTGTCGCCCCCGCCGGACTTCCTGCTGGTGGACGGGTTTGCCCTGCCGGGGGTGGTCCAGCCGGTGCTGCGGCTGGTCAAGGGGGACCAGCGTTCGCTTTCCATCGCCGCCGCGAGTATCATAGCCAAGGTGACACGGGACCGCCGCATGGCGGTGCTGGACGCGCGGTACCCGCAGTACGGGTTTGGCCGGCACAAGGGCTACGGCACGGCGGACCATCTGGACGCGCTGCGCCGCCACGGTCCCTGCCCCGAGCACCGCCGCAGTTTCGCGCCCGTGGGCGGCGCGCCGGAAGGGGGCCTGTGGCCCCTCCCCCCGGAAGAGTGAAAGCGTTTTTGATGGGTAGATGGATGAAAATAAGCTCGCTGCTGTTGTCCGCCCTGGCCGCCGGATGCGCCGTGCTGGGGGGGATTGACCTGTTTCCCCAGGACTCCTGGACCGCCGCCGCCGCCGCCACGCCGCAGGCGCGCGCCTACGCGCACTACATCGCCGCGGTCGTGCAGGAGCGGCGCGGGCGCCTGGACCTGGCGATGGACGCGCTGAACGAGGTGTCGGCGCTGGACCCGGAGGCGGTGACGCCGCTGCTGGGCCTGCTGCGGGCCCACCGCCGCCAGGGCGACCTCGAAAGCGCGCTGAAGGTCAGCCGGCGCGCCACGGCGCTGGAGCCGGACAACGCGGACCTGTGGCTGATCCAGGGGGAGAGCCACCACGCGCTGCAGCAGTTTGACGAGGCCATCACCTGCTTCAACAAGGCGATCGAGCTGCGGCCCGACGACCTGCTGGGCTACGGCGCCCTGGTCGAGGTGCAGGAGCAGCGAAACGACATGGTGGCGGCGGTGGACATCTATGAGCGCCTGATCGCCCGGAACCCGGAATCCGCCGCGCTGTATTACCAGCTTGCGGGAACGCTTGCCCAGATCAATGACCGGGAGGGGGCCCTGGCGGCCTACCGGAAAGTCATCGAGCTGGAGCCGCGCGTGGTGCAGGCCCACCTGCTCCTGGGCGTGCTGCTGCTGGACGCGGGGCAGCATGACGAGGCCGTCGCCCGCCTCAAGCACTACCTGGACCTGCGGCCCGGCGATGTCACGGCGCTGGAGTCCCTCGCCGGCGCCTATGAGCGCGCGGGAAACACGCCGGACGCCCTGTCGTGCATGCGCCTGATCCTCGCGGGCAAGGAGGCCGCGCCCAAGCACCATTTCCAGGCCGCCTGGCTCCTGTTCCGCAGCGGCGAGTGCGGCGCGGCGAACGAGACCGCCCCCGAAAGCGGCGCGCCGCTGCTGGCGGGCATGCTGCGGGTGCTCTGCCTCCTCGCGGAGGGGGGCGACCCGGCGGAGGAAGTCGCCGCGCTCGACGCCATGGAGGGCGACCTGGAGCAGGAGACCGCCACCACGCTGGCGGACATGCTGCGCGTGTTCGGCTTTTCGGGGGCGGGCACGCAGCTCTTTGCCGCCCTCGACTCGGACAATGCCGCCGTGCGGGGGTCGCGGGTGCTGCGCGGCGTCCGGGGCCGGGTGCTGGAGGTGCTGGAGCGCTGGTCGGAGGCGGCGGCGGTCTTCGGCGAACTCGCCGCGTCGGACCCCAACGACCGCTGGTCGCGCTACCATCTGGCGTCCTGCCATGAGCAGATGAAGAATGATGTGGAGGCGGAGCGCAACCTGAAGGCGTTCCTGGAGCTGGACCCAGACAACGCCGAGGCGCTGAACTATCTCGGCTATTTCTACGCCGAGCGCGGCGTCAACCTCAAGGAGGCGGAGGCGCTGCTTAACCGGGCGCTGAAACTGGAGCCCGACAACCCCTTCTACCTCGACAGCCTGGGCTGGGTCTACTACCGCATGGGGCGCTGCAGGGAGGCGCTGGACCATGTCCAGCGCGCCGTATACGGCATGAACACCGACGACGCGGTGCTGCGCGACCACCTCGGAGACATCCACCTGTGCCTGGGCGACACGGCCCGCGCCGTCGCCGAGTGGCAGCGCGCGCTGCGCCTCGACCCGAAACTGGACGAGGTGCGCAGGAAGCTGCGGCAGCACCAGAAGCCCGGGGAGTAGGGGGACGCATGGAAGGGGCGGCAGCCAGGACGACACCCCGCGACCCCGCCCACGCCTTTAACCCCTGGCGCAAGTTCTGGCATGTCATCGGATGCGCCCTGATTGTCTTCCTGTTTCACCTGCTGAGGGGGGTGCGCGGGCCCGTGGCGGGGCCGGACCTGCTGATGGGGGTGGCGTGGGTGGAGACGGTGGCCGCTTTTCTGATGGAGGCGGCGCGGTTCCGCTCGCCGAGGGAGGAGGAGGCCGTTGAGCGGCTGCCCTTCGTGCGGTGGGTGCTGCGGGGCGAGGAGCGCGCGCATGTGAACGCCTCGACGTGGCTCATGCTCGCCGTGGCCCTGCTGGCCACGGGCTACCGTTTCGGCCTCCTGGGGTCCGCCGCCGTGACCGGGGCGCTGGCCGTCACCGCGCTGGCGGACCCGGCGGCCTCGCTCGCCCGGCACGCGGTGCGTGGGCGGTTTCCGGAATGGACGCGGATCGCCGGGCTGGCGGCGTTTTTCGTATGCGCCGCGGCGGCGCTGGCCGCCACGGGGGCGGTGATGGGAAAACCCTTCGCACCCTGGACCCTGGCGGCGGCGGCGCTGGCGGGCGCGTGGGCCGAGAGCGACCTGCTCCGGCTGGCGGGATGGGCGCTCGCGCGCCTGCGCCGGATGCCCGCGCCGCACCCCGCCGTCACGGGCTGGCTGCGCCGCGTCTACCCGGACGACAACCTCTACATCCCCGTGGTGGTGGGCGCCGTGCTGGGGCTCATTGGGGGCTGGTAGGCGGGGAAACCTCCACAAACTCCGTCGTCACCCCGCCGTCATCTGCCAGATGGAGCAGCCGGTACCCCTCGGGCTTGGTGCCGTCGAAGTTGTCGCGGGTCATGGAGCAGCAGGCGGTGGTGGCGAAGAGGACGCCGTCGCGCTCCTCTTCCTGGTTCCCGTGCCAGTGGCCGGCCGCGGCCACGCGGAGCCTGCGCCCGGAGAAGAGGGCCAGAATCTCCTCGGCGTTCTCAATGCGGTAGGCCTTGGTGCCTGGGTTGAGCGGGTGGTGGCAGAAGAGCGCAATCGGCCGGCCGGGGTCCGTCTCCGCGATCCGGGTGCGCAGCCAGTCCAGCTCTTTCGCGGGCACCGTCACGTCGCTCTCCATCCCCTCGCAGGAGTTGAAGCCCAAAAGGGTCCACGCGCCCAGGTCGCGCGTCCAGTGCGGCTCGCCAAAGAAGCGTTTGAACTCGACCAGCTCCCGCGTGGGGATCGGCAGCACGTCATGGTTTCCCGGAAGGGCGAGGAAGGGTCGTGCAAGCCGGCCCACGCAGGCCGCCGCGCAGGCCATCTGGGATTTGCAGGCCAGCCCCACCAGATCCCCCGCAACCACCGTCAGCGCCACCCGGACGTCCCGGTTGATGGCCTCCATGGCCGCGTCGGGAAACGCGGTGGTGTCCGGCGTGGTGATGTGCAGGTCGTTGATCACCGCGATGGTCAGCGGACCCGGCGCCGCCGCGTGCTGCGTGGCCGCGATCCAGCCGCCGCCCAGCACCCCGGCGGTCCCTGCCGCGATGAACCCGCGGCGCGTCATCTTTCTCACGGCTGCTCTCCTCTGTCGCTATGCCCCCGGCACCGTGACCGTCACCCCGGCGGCCGGCGCGTGGTTGCCGTAGTTGTCATACGAGAACACGGCGTAGAAAAACCTGGAGCCGGGGGAAAGCCCCGTCTCCGTCGCCGTGGTTCCCAGGCCGTCATAGACCAGCATCCCGTCCTCCGGGGACACCGGGTAGGCGTCGGGCCGCCGCATCACGCGGATGCCGGCCAGGTCGCGGTCGCCGGGATTGGTCCACGTCAGCGTCACCCGCCCCGGCCCCGTGTCCACCGTCAAATCCGCCACCGACGCCGGGGGAAACAACGGCCCGCACCCGGTGAGGGCCAAGCACCCCGCCGACAACAGCAGGACTAGACAGACCGTCGGCCTCATCGCGCCGCTCCCTTGGGTCCGCACGCCGCAATCATTTCCCCGCGGCGGCCATCACCTCTTCAATGGACACCACAGCGCCGCCCCGGCGCTTGCTCTCGTCCGCCGCCTCCATGAACGCGAATAGGTTCAGGGTCTCCTCGGGGGAGACGGGGGCGGCGCCGGTCTGGAAGAACTTCACGACCTCGACGACGAGGTTGGCGTAGTCGCCGCTGTTCTCCTGCTCGCTGACGCCCTTCTCGCCGAAGATGACCACCTTGTGCGGCGTGCCGCTGGTGCGGATGCCGTAGAGCACGCCGACCCGGCCGTCGGCCCA
>JAPXRP010000062.1:0-20280 GCA_033813475.1 Candidatus Hydrogenedentota bacterium | reverse complement strand
GCGCGCCGCCGGAAACCCCCTCCTGCCCGTGGGGCCAAAGGGTTCGATGGACGATGTCTTCTGCAGCGACCCGGCGGTGGTCCGGGTGGACGGCCTGTGGGCCCTGTTCTTCTACACCCTCTCCAGCAACGGCAAAGCGCGGGACACCGTGGCGCTGTCCGACGACCTGATGACCTGGCGCAAGTCCGGTGAAATCCTTGTGGACGTGGGCGCCCCCGGCGCGGTGGACGCGCGCTACGCCCACAAGCCCTCCGTGATCACGCGGGACGGACGGCTGCACCATTTCTACTGCGCCGTCGCCCCGGCCCCCGAGCGTGCGGTGGGGAAGCACAAAACCACGGAGACGCGGGGCATCGCCGTGGCGGTGTCCTGAGCGGACGCCCCGCGCGCGGCGGGGATTATGTACAATGTTCCCCGGAGAACGCGGCGCGTCGGACGCCGCCGGGAAAGGCACGCGCCATGATGTACACACGCCTTGGCAGGAACACGGTGAACGCGGTCCGCCTCGCCGAAATCATGCAGGTGCTCGTGCGCCACGGCTTTGCCGACCTCCTGAACCGCGCCGGATTCTATGACGGCCTGCCCGCGCGGCTCCTGCAGGGGCTGAACCTGATGAACGCCCCCGCGGGCGAGGCGGCCACGCTGGGACAGCGGCTGCGGGAGGCCCTGGCGGAGCTGGGCCCCACTTTCGTGAAAATGGGGCAGATACTGAGCACCCGCCCGGACCTGGTGGGCGTGTCCATCTCCCAGGAGCTGGTCAGCCTCCAGGACCGCGTGACCTCCCTGCCCTGGGAGGAGATGTCGAAGCGCATTGAAGAGGCCCTCGGCGCCCCCGTGGACGAGGTGTTCGCCTCCATTGACCACGAGGCGGTGGCCTCGGCCTCCCTGAGCCAGGTCTACCGGGCCGTCCTGAAAACGGGGGAGCAGGTCGCGGTGAAGGTGCAACGGCCGGACATCGAGAAGGTCATTGAGTCGGACCTGAGCCTCATGCGGTCCGCCGCCGAGTGGATCGCCGACCATCTTGAGGAAACCCGCATGTTCGACCCCGTCGGCATTGTGGACGAGTTCACCCGCAGCATCCGGCGGGAGATGGACTTCACCATAGAGGCGATGGTTGTCGAGCAGTTCGGGCGCAATTTCGCCGATGACCCCCGGGTGGTCATCCCCAGGATCCACCGCCGGTATTGCTCCCGAAAACTCCTGATGATGGAGTGGATTGACGGGGTGCGGGCGGACAGCCTGGGGGACTATCCCGGGCGGAACTCCGACCCCAGGACCGTCGCGGTGCAGGGCTGCGAGATTCTCTGCAAGATGGTGTTCGAGCACCGCCTGTTCCATGCCGACCCGCATCCGGGGAACATCTTCCTCGTGCGCGACAACCGGATCGCCTTCCTGGACCTGGGCATGGCGGGCCACCTGGAGGAGGCGGACATCCTCCTCATTTCGGACCTCTTCCACGCCATCTTCCGCGGCGACTCCAAGGCCTGCATGGAGGCGGTGCTCCAGCTGACCACCCAGGGGGATCCCGAACGGCCGGAGGCGCTGCTGCACGAGCTGGCGGAGTTCATCGCCTTCGAGGCGCCGTCCATCATCAGCGGCGGGCAGGCGCTGCGGGGCATCGAGGCGACGGTTCAGATCATGCGCCGGCACAATCTGGAGCCCGCCCCCCGCTTCTCCCTGCTCATCAAGGGGCTGGCGACCATCGAGGTTGTCGGACGCTCGCTCCATCCCGATCTGGACATGCTGCCCATCCTCCAGCCGTATCTGCAGAAACTCTTCCTGACGCGCTATTCGCCCGCGAACCTCATGGCCCAGGCGCAGGCCCAGGCGGGCTCCCTGGCGCGGCTCGGCCGGCAGGCCCCCGAGGACATCACCGTGCTTCTGCGCCAGCTCCGCCGCGGAAAGCTGAAATTCCAGATTCACCATGAGCATCTGGAGAACCTCTCCAACACCATAGACCGCTCCAGCAAGCGGAACGCCGTCGCCATGGTCATCGCGGCGCTGGTGGTCGGTTCAAGCCTGCTGGTGACGACCAACAGCAGCATGGTCCATCTGGGCGTGGTGGGATACATCGTGGCCGGGGTGTTTGGGTTTATGCTGGTCATTTCCATCCTCTGGGGCAAGGGGATATGACCGCGGACAGGGACGATCCCTGCCGGTTGATCCTGCGTGCGTCGGCGGCGCTGTGGGTGTGCGCCCTGGTGCTGGCGATGTCGCCCATGACGCTCGACCCCGCCTCCCCGCCCAAAATCATGCTCACCGCCGTGTTTGGCGCGGTTTTCATGCTTGCCGCGGGGTTCTCCCGCCCGCGCGCGGCGGGCACCCCGCCTTTCGTGATGCTGGCATGGGCATGGGTGGCGTGGCAGGCCGCATGCGCCCTGCGCTCGCCTTTCCCCCAGAACGCGCTGTTTGCCCTCCATTACCCCGCGCTCCTCGCCCTGGCCGCCACCGGCGCCGCCTGGTGCATGCGGACCCCGCGGCAGTTCTTCCGCTGGACGGGCTTCTTTCTCGCCGCCATGACGGCGGCGGCCGGATACGCCCTCGCCCAGCGTCTGGGCCATGACCCCTTCCCCTGGTCCAACCGCGAGGTGGCCGAGTACCGGCTCCTGCCCGCCACCTTCGGCAACCCCAACATTGCGGGACATGCCCTGGCTTTGGGGATCGCCGCCGCCGCTGTCATGGTCCCCCGAAACCGTCTTGCCCTCATTCCTCTGGCCGTCCTGCTGCTGCACCTCCATGCCACCCGTATGCGCGGCGGCCCGCTGGCGCTGGCGGCGGCGGGTGTGCTGTTTGTCGCGTTTCACCTTGCGGGTCGCCGGGTGAAGGCCCCCGCCGCCCGCGCGGCCGCCTCCCTCCTGCTGACGGCGCTGGTGCTGTCGGCGGGCGCGGGGCTCCTCATGGCCCGAAACCACGCGCGGGAGGGGCTGTGGTTCCCCAGCGACGGGTCCATGGTGCTCCGCTACAATGGCTGGTTTGGCGCGGTCGAGATGTTCCGCGACCACCCCGTGACCGGTGTTGGCCCCGGAAACTACGCGCTGTCCAATGCGGAATACTGGACACCCTTTGAGCGGCGGTGGTTTGCCCTCAAGGGCATGAAAAACGCCCACGCGCACAATGAGTACCTTGAGACCGCCGCCGAAACGGGCCTGCCCGGTCTGTTTCTCTTCTTCTGCCTGATTGCCTGGCCCCTTGTCGCGGGGCTCCGCCTCGCGGCGCGCGGACCCACGCCGGACCACCGGCGCGCCGGATGGGCCGCCGCGCTGACCGCCTGCGTCGCCGCCGTGGACGCCCTGTTCGGATTCAACCTCCACACCCCCGTGGCCGCCGGATTCTTCTTCTTCGTCTCCGGTGCCCTGGCGGGCATCACGTCCCATCCCCTCGATCCGGGGGAGGCTCCGCAGACAGCCATCCCCCGCGCGCGGCGCGTTTTCCGCGCGGGGACCGCCGTGGCGCTTGCTCTTTTTCTTCTGGGCGCGGGAGTCCTGCAATACCGCCTCGAGTCGCGCGCCCTGTGGGCCTCCGGACTCCTGGACTGGGTGCGATCCCAGGGTGGCGGGGTCTCCCTGGATGATCCCACGGTCCGCGCGGCGCGCGCGCGGTTGGACGAAACACGCCGCACCTTTCCCTGGGATGCCCGCTTTCCCCAGACCGAAGGGCGGCTTCTCCTGGCGGCGCGTGTCCCGTCCCTGGCCGTGGCGGCATTTGACAACGCAACGCGCCGCGCCCCGGGGGATACCAACGCCTGGACGGCCCTTGCCGGCACCCTGTCCTCCCTTGCGGAGACGGCGCCGGACGGACCGGACAGGGCCTTTCTGATCCGACGCGCCGCCGAAGCGGCCCGCAGGTCCCTTCGTCTGTGCCCCGTGTCCGGGAAGGCGCACGAGCCGCTCGCCCGGGCATGCGCCGCTGCGGCGGCCCTCGCCGGAAACGCCGAAGAGAGTGCCCTGTGGAAGCGCGAGGCGTCGCATCACTTCCAGGCCGCCCTGCGGGCGGGCCCGCCGGAGGATCAGAAGATGGTCCTCCTCCATGCTGATGCCACCCTCTCCCTCGGGGAAAAGGAGGAAGCCGCGTCTGTTCTGGCACGGACGCTTCGACTGTCCCCATCGGAGGGGGCGCTCTGGGAAGCGGCGGAAAGGATTCCGAGAACGCCCAGCACGGATGCCCTGCTGTTGCCCGCCGCGCGTGACGCTTACGCCGTCCTGTCAGCGCAGCGTTCCGGAAACCCGCAGGTACTGATTACCGCCGCATGCCACCTGCTGGTCCTGTCAGGAGCGGCCTCCCCGGACGACGCCTTCGCCGCGGCCCTGGTGCGCGAGACGGTGGCCGCACACCCCGACCATCCCGGCATTCTGGAACTGCTGGAAAGGCTCCGCCCTGAAGGACAGGCAGACGCGAACACCGTTCCGATGCTTCTTCTCCGCCTCTTCCCGGAAAGGCGCCCCGCCGGACTGCCCGCGCATGTGCTTGCCGGATACGGGGAGCCGCTCACCCCCACAACGCTGGTATCCGCTCTGGACAGCCTGGGGGTTACGCTCATGAGGCATCCGACCGCCCTCTCGCGAGAAGGCGTCCGCACCGCGCTGCTGCATGTTCTGGAGCGTCTTGAGCGGGCTTCCGCCGCCCTGCCGCTCGACGCGGTTTCCACGGCGAGAATGCAGGAACTCCACAAGCGCATCGTGGGAGATGATCCCGCTCCAAAGGGGGACACGCCATGACCCCCCGGCGCGCTGAAATGGTCACTGTCACAACCCTTGCTGCGCTCGGCTGTGTGGCCTTTCTTCTGGCCGCAGCCGCTTTCCTCGCGGAGGGTGCGGACTTTGTCGCCCGACGCGATGGCCGGGTGGCGGAGGTCACCCTGGGCGAGGCGGAGCATCTGGAACGGGGCGGGCTGCTGGAGGAGGCGGAGCGGCGCTACGCGCAGTCCCTGTCCGAGGTCTTCGCCGGACCCGACAAGAGGGCCTATGCCAACCGCCGCCACGGCGAGCTGCTCCACCGGCTGGGTCGGCATGAGGAGGCCGCAGAGGCGCTGCAGAAAGCCTGCTCCGGTCCGGAACCCGACTGTTCAGGCAGGGAAATACTGCTGGACTGCCTTCTCCGTCTCGGCAGGCGGGACGAAGCGGAGGCGGCGCTTGCCCGGTGGGCGTCCGACGGCGGGGAAACCGGGGAGGCCCCGGAACGGGCGGCCTTCCTCGCGGCCAAAGGACGCGCCTTGGAGCATTCGGGAAATCTGGAGGAGGCGCTGCGCTATTACCGCGACGCGGCGCGCGTGGACTGGGCGGGGGACGCCCATTACTTCGCCGGACGCCTGCTCATCGCGCGCGGCGAGACGGAGGAGGGCCGGAAACTCCTCCAGCGCTATCTGCTCCAGGCACCTTCGGCGCCGTATGGGGCCGAGGCGCTGGAACTGCTGCGGCGTCAGACGCCCTGACCGCCCTCCCCTATCCGCCGAACTGCGGCAGGTACGCCTTGTTCGCGGCGAGGTAGTCGTCGAGGAGCGCCTGGGCCACCCGCGGGTCGTCCACCATCGGGTCGAGCGCCAGCGCCTGGAGGGCCAGTTTCTTGTCGCCCAGCACTGCCGCGTCCACGGCGAGCTGCACCACCGTGATCTGGCGGCGGACCAGCTCCGCCACCGCGTCGGGCAGGGCGCCCACGGCCACGCCGCGCGGACCGCCCGCGCCGACCACCGCCGGGGTCTCAACAATCGCGCCCTCGGGCAGGTTGGCGATCTGGCCCTCGTTGGGGAGGTTCAGCGCCTGCTCGTACAGGGGCTCGCCGGTGGCGATGGCGGCGATGACCTTCTCGGCCCGCTCGGAGTGAACGTGCTCCATGGACTCGATGGACATGCGCCCGGAGGCCATCGCCTCAATGCGCTCCCACATGACGTCCCGCTCCGTCACCGCGCCGTCCAGCGGGTACATCTGGACGTCGTAGTGTTCCCATCCGCCGCGGTGCGTGTTGTGTGTGTAGGGCAGATACTCCACCATGTGGCAGTCCCCCGGCACGGGAAAGACGCCGAAAATCCGGGCCATCTCTTTCGTGAGGGGTTCAAACCCCGGATCGTGCGTGGCCGCGCGCTCCATGACCAGCGGGCACAGGTCGCGCCCGCTTCCCTTCTCCCGGATGCGCAGCATCCAGGTGAAGTGGTTGGTCCCCGCCGCCACCACGTCCACCTTCTCCATGGCCGCCCCGGCCATGACCTTTTCCTGCGCCAGCGCCTCGCGGTCGCGCCAGACGAACCGGTAGCCGTCGGGCACCGGAATGTCCAGATCCTTCGACAGCAGGTTGCCCAGCATCATGTAGCCGAAGGCGAGCTGGTGGCAGATGCCGATGGCGCGCAGTCTCGTGTGGCGGTGGACCGCCGTGCAGATGCGCGCCATGGGATTCGTGAAGTTCACCAGCCAGGCGTCCGGGCAGAGCCGCTCCATGTCGCGGAAGATGTCCATGACCACCGCGATGTTCCGGGCCGCGTGGATGAACCCGCCGGGCCCGCCGTTCTCGGCGTAGTGCAGGATGCCGTGTTTCAGGGCAATGTCGTAGTCCGACTGCCAGCATTTCTCGCGGTCCACAGCGATGGACAGCACGACAAAGTCCGCGTCCGGCAGCAGGTCGCGCCGGTCTGTGGAGCTTTGGACGGTGAACCCCGCGTCCCATTCGCGGTTAAGCCGCTCCGCCAGCGCGGCTACCTGTTTCAAGCCCTCCGCGTTGAGGTCCACCAGCCCGAGCGTGGAACCGCGCAGCCCCGGCTCCCGCAGCAGCGACCCCAGCACGCTCAGCCCAAACGACGCGCTTCCCGCGCCGATGACGACAATCTTCGGTTTCCTCATGAGTCGGTCGTTTCCTTGTCGGTGTTCATTCAGTAAATGCAGGCGTCCAGCAACGCCAGCGCCTCCTCCAGCACGGCGGCGGAGGCAACCCCGATGCGGCGGGCATCCCGCGCGCGGTAATCAATGGATTTTACCTGTTCTACCATCACAAATCCCGTGACCCGCGGGTCGTCTCCCACAGGAACGTGAAAGGGGTAGTTGCGGTCGGTGTTTGTCAGGGGGCATACCATGGCCAGCCCGGTCTTCCGGTTAAATTCCGTGTTGCTCAGGACCAGCGCCGGACGCCTCCCCCTCTGCGCGTGTCCGGACTGCGGGTCAAAGGCCACGAAGATGTAGTCCCCTTTGCGGGGCGTGTACGCCGCCATCTACCACACCTCCCCGCCTTCCGGCCGCCCCCAGTCCTCTTCCGGCGTCTTTCCACGGGGAGGAACCCTGTCCAGAAGCTCCTTCAGATCGTAGCGGCCCCGCACCCGGCTCGCGGGCGTGATCCGTATCTCCCCCTCGTTCGCCGTGACCACCACCTCGTCGCCCACGGTGATGCGGGCGGCCTGAAGCAGCTCCCGCGAAAGACGGAGCCCCTGGCTGTTTCCCCATTTCTGGACTTTGGTCACCATGCTTTCAACTCCCATGTATACACAAAGTATATCCCCTCTCGTTTGGGAAGTCAATGCAGCGGCGGCGACAATCCGGGTCGTTCCGGGAACGAGATCACTTCGGTCGTGCCCTCCCTCGTGATGACGCACATTGCCACCGTCATCGCGAGGAGGCCGCTCAGCGGCCGACGCGGCGACCTCGTGCCGGAATGCCCGCAGGCTGGGGCGGTTTGCGTTGCGCCGTCCGCCCCCCCCATAATCCGCGCACACGAGGAAAGAGAACGCATGCCCCGGTTCCCCAAAGAGGTTGAGTGTCTTTACGCGGCCCAGAGCGCGGGAGGGGTGTCTTTGGTCACGCGCCGCGAAGGCGCGGAGGCCATCCTCCGGGCGCTCACGGAGGCGGACAGCGCCCCGGCGGACGCCCCGGGAGGCCGGGGGGGATTGGTTCGGTTTCCCTGGCTGCCGGGACGCGACGGACTGGTGCGGCCCTGCCGCCGGGGCGGGGTCATGCGGTTTCTCGGGCGGAACTACGTCCTGGAGAACCGGCCGCTGAGGGAGTTTGAGGCGCACTGCGAGGTTGTCGCCCGCGGGATTCCCGCGCCGATCCCCCTTGGGGTCTCGTGGCAACGGACCGGCGGGTTTCTGCGCGGCGCGCTGGCCACGGAGGCCGTGGACGCCCCCGACCTGCTGGCCTGGCTGCGCGCGCCCGACCATGCCGATGCGGCGGCGCGCGCTGAAACCTTGCGCCGCTGCGGCGCGGTGGTCCGGAAGATGCACGATGCCGGTATCTGGCACGCGGACCTCCAGGTCAAAAACCTCCTGGTTTCCCCGGAGGGCCCGATGCTGATAGACTTCGACGGCGCGCGCGTCGGCGCCCCCCCCGGCGACCTGGACCGCGCGCGGAACCTGCTGCGTTTCCGCCGGTCGCTGGAGCGGCGCGGGCTGGAACCGGGGCTGTTCACCGCGTTTCTGGAAGGATACGGCCCCGCCGTGATCCCGGGCTGGCTGGACTTGGCGTACCGTCTGCGGGGTGCGGGAAGAAAAGGCGTTTCTGAATGACCGATGCCGGCAACACACCGGACCCCATGTGCCCGGAGAACTTCCGGGTGGAGCGCGCGCCGGGAAAGGTGATGTACATCCGCAACGATGTCACGGACCAGCAGCTACAGACGCTGCTGAACCATGCCGGCGAACCCATCAAGACCTCGCCCAAGGCGAAGGTGCGCCGCGTGGGCCACTGGATCGTGAAGGAGAGCGCGGGTCCCCTCCCCGTGGCGGCGGCGCGCAACACCCTCCAGCGCGAGAAACGACGGAACGCGTGGCTGGCCGCCCTGCGCCTGCGTGCGCACCGGGTGCGCGTGCCGGAACCCCTCGCGTTCATCGAGCATTCGCGGCTGGGCGTCGTCACCGCCACGGTCCATGTGTTCCAGTATCTCGACGGGTTCCGCGACGTGGAGCAGCACCTGCTCCATCTGGTGAAAAGCGGGGCGGGGCCGGACGCCTTCGCGGCCTTCCTCGACCACCTCGCCGATGCCGTGAACGGACTGGCGGAGGCGAACGCCTACCACGCCGACCTGTCGGGGAAGAACATCTTCACCCGCGACGGCGCCCGCTTCTACTTCATAGACCTCGACGCCGTCACCCTGGACTGCGTGTATGACGAGGAGAAGCGGCTGAAAAACCACATCCAGCTCTACGACTCGTTCTGCGACGCCCTGGGCGACGTGCTGCTGGTCCCCTTCCTTCAGAAAATGCTGCCCCCGGAAAGTGACCCGCGCACCTGGATGCCCCGGGTCCGCGAAGGCCAGCGCGAACGCCGCATGCGCATCGAGGCCAAGTGGGACAAACAGGGCGTCCGCCCCCGCCGCATCCGCGACGAGCTCCCTCCGGTCGAGTAGGCGGTCCTCACCCCGCCCGCAGGGGCGAAACCTCTTTCGCCCTATTCAAGCGTTTCTGCCCCGAGCCCTTCATTCTTCCTCATAGAACTCGCATCTGCACTCTTCGTAATCCCATCGGCCGCCAGCATCCAGACAAGCATCAATCTCCAAGAACCGTGCGATCCGCTGTCCGTATACGACCACGAACACAAGAATAGCCAGCAAAAGCGCTATCCGCATATTTCGCCTTAGGTTGGCAGACATCAGAGAGCCCTTCATTAAACGGTGCCTGTCCCTAGTCATTCTCTTAACCGCCCACGCCCTCCCCGGACTCGAAGAGGGCGGATGATTATCCGCCCCTACTCCCCCCCGATCCGGTATAGCGTCAGCATGCCGGGCTCGGGGTGGGACTCCCGGGGCCTGTCGCGGTTGCTTTTCATGGTCTCCCAGCGGAGGACGTAGGTGCCGCCGGCGGTGTTTTCCCCGGTGTCGGCGCGCCAGTTGACCTGCATGTCCGGATGGTCGGTGGTCACTTTGGAAAGGGATGCCGGATGAGACGCCGGCCTTTTGAACGGGCCGACGGGTTTCAGGGTTTCCTCGTCCAGCAGCCAGCCGCCGCCGCCGAGTTTCACATGGCTCCAGGTCTGCGCGAGGCGCCCCTCCCCCTCCGGCGCAACCGCTCCCACGTGCACCTCGACAACGATGGTGCCGCCGCCCTCGAACCACCAGCGGTAGTCCCAGTCGCTGGCCTGACGGATGACCCATTTGCCGTCCTCCAGCCGGGCGTTGTAGAGCTGGGTGATCCCGTTTTCATCGAACTTGTGGTAGGAGATGACCACCCGATTCTTCGAGTCGAAACCGATCTTGTGGTTGCCGTTGATCATGCCGCCCTTGGCGGGCACGGGGTCCACGATGTCGCAGTCCGCCAGCTTGATGGGCAGGGGCAGGGCGTTGCCCCGGCTGTCCTCCCAGTGGACCAGGTCGCGGCTGCGCGCGTAGGACAGGTCGTGGTTGCTCTCGCACCCGGAATGGTCACGCCACACCCAGCACAGGTGGAAAAGCCCGTCGGGCCCCTTGACCGGCCCCTGGAAATACGCGTTCATCAGCCCCTCGCCGTCCGTCAGGGGGCTGTCCAGCAGCCGCCGCCATTTTCCGCTCTGGACGTCGTAGGCGTTGTAGATCTGGTTGCCCTCGCCGCTTTTTCCGTCGCGGTAGGTGAAGACCAGCTCATCCTCCGCGCCCCTTAGGAACTGCGGATAGGTGCATTTGTCCTCGTTCGGGCCGACCATGCGGTGGACGCGCTGGAAAGAGGTGACGTCCCCCGGCGCGGTGGTGCGGTAGTACACGAGCGGGTCCACATGCATGTTACCGCAGAGATGGAGATGCCCGGCGTCGTCCCGAACGAGCGTGATGCTGTTGTGGCTGTCCCACCCCACGCGCTCCGGCAGGCGGGCAAAGGTCCACGCCTTCTCGCCCAGCGTCCGCATGCCGACGGTCATCCAGCGGTCCGCGTCGTAGAACGCCACATACTGGCGCGGCGCGTCGGTGAGCAGGCAGAAGCCGACCGGATGACCCGCCCAGACCTTGGCGACCGGCACCTCTTCCAGCACTTCCGGGGCGGCCCAGGAAAGAACCGGGACGCATGGCCCGGTCATGAGAACGACCAGCAGGGTGCAGAAACGTGTCATCGTCTGTCTCCGAATGATTGCGTTCTGTCCCTACCATATCCCACAGCGGCGGGCCGCCGCCACAGGACGCCCCACCCCTGATCGTTGGACAAAGGACATCGTGGGAACCGAAGCCGTGGCGGGCATGAGATCGCCGCAGTCGCTGCGCTCCTTCGCGATGACGTGTGTTTCCGCATCGTTGCGAGCGAAGCGCGGCAATCTCTTGCCCGCCAACGCCCCATCCCCTGCCTGTCCTGTCCAGCGTTCAGAACAGACGCCGGGTTGCATGGCGGGTGCGTGTGCCGCCACAATCCCTCCAGACACATCGAAAGGAATCTCCCATGCGCCGCTTCATGCTTCCCGCCGTGCTTGCCCTGTGTGCCCTGACCGTGACCTCTGTGCCCGCGGAAGAGGACGGCTGGGTGAGCCTGTTCAACGGGAAGGACCTCTCCGGCTGGACGCAGAAGGGCGGCAAGGCCCTCTACAAGGTGGAGAACGGGGAAATCGTGGGGACATCCGTCCCGAACACGGACAACAGCTTCCTTTGCACGGAGCGCGATTTCGGCGACTTCGAGCTGGAGTTTGAGTTCTTCGGCCATCCGTCACTCAACTCAGGGGTCCAGGTGCGCAGCCAGAGCCTGCCGGACTACAAGGACGGACGGGTGCACGGGTACCAGTGCGAGCTGGAGGACGAGGGGCAGGACCGCGACTGGTTCTGCGGCATCTATGACGAGGGGCGGCGCGGCTGGCTCCAGCCGACCAAGGAGGACAAGCAGGCGGGCGCCGCCTTCAGCGAGGCGGGGAAACGTCTCTGGAAGAACGGCGAGTGGAACCACATCCGCATCGAGGCGAAGGGAACCCGCATCCGCACCTACCTCAACGGCGAACTCCGCGCGGACCTCGAGGACGGCATGACTCCGTCCGGGTTCATCGGCCTCCAAGTCCACGGCGTGGGCAAGAAGACCACGCCCATGAGCGTCCGCTGGCGCAACCTCCGCATCCGGGAACTCAAGAACTGACTCATCGGGACGGTTCTGTGTCCCCCTGTCCCGGTCTTCTCCCCTTGCACCGGGAATGCCCTCTTATTGGGAAATGTTGCCAATAGTGCTAAAGGCCCGTCCAGAAAGGCAGCCCCGGCGTAGGAGCTTGCAGGCGGGCCGGGAAAGGGTGGCGTTTTCCGTTCCTGCGGGAAACGCTTTGACCGACAGGGCCGATTATGAAACCGTTTTCCGTGCCTTTCCTGGGTGCACTGTCAGTCGTGCTTTTCCTCCTGCCACCGGCCCCGGCTGGGGTGGTGATCTCCTCGGTGGTGAGGGTTGCGGAGGCGCGCGCCAGCGCCACAGACGTGTCGGAGCTGAACACCGACACGGACGCGGTGTTAGACGAGACCGCCGTAGGCGAGTTCAATGCCGCCCCAACGGCGGTGGCCTCCGGCGATGTGCCCATTGCGGGCGGACAACTCGCCACAAACGCCGCCGACGCGGGGCTCAATGCGGGGATCACCTTTGCCCAGACTTCCGGCGGGGTGGCGGTTTCCGGCTCCTTTTCCGGCAGCGCCGGCGCCTCGCAGGCCCCCGTGGAGAGTCCTTCGGGCATAGCCCGCGCCGAAGCGCAGGCACTTCTCCTCCTCAACGTGGAAGTGGCCGGACAATCGGAAACACTGTCGTTTGAGGCGGACGCCTCCCTGTCCATCACACGCGGCGGACCGCAAGGATCGGGCGCGACAGATGTCTCCTTCCGGGTTCTGCGGGACGGCGAGCTCTTCCGGGAGGCCTCGCTGCTGTGTGTTGACGAAGTCGGCAGTGAGGGGGGCGCCGCCTGCCCGTCTGCGATTCCCCCGCTCACGCTCCTTCTTGAGCCCGGCGGGTATGCCATTGAGGTGGGCGTCGCGTTTTCCGCCATCGGCGGCGCCCCGACAGAGGTGTCGCACACCTCCACATGGACGCTGGGCATCACCGGCGGGTCCGGCTGCGTGCGCGAGTGGGCGGCGCCCGTGTCCGGCGCGTTTTCCGATGACGACAACTGGAGCCCGGCCACTGCGCCCCGGGACACGGGAGACGGCTGCGACGATGTCCTGCTGAACCTCCCCGGAACCTACGAAATCACTCTCGGAACCGACGCTGCGGACAGTCTCACCGCACGGCAGGGCGATCCGGTCCTCAAGGGCGGAACCCTGGCGCTCCGGGGGAAGGACGGAAACGCCCTGGTCGTGTCGGAGTCTTCGTCCCTCACCGTGGACAGCGGGTCGGTGGAGGCCGACAGCGCTCTTATCAGCGGATCGGACGCCAGCCTGAACCTCCGGCCCGGCGCGTCCATGACCGTGACCACGGCGCTCGAAACCGGCCGGGAAGGCGGAGAAAGCGGCGCCATCGGGCTCGCCGGCGGCGGGACGGAGGCCGCCCTGTCGGTCGTGGGCAACGCGACCCTGGGCGGCTCGGGAAACTCTTTGCTGCTGGCCGAGGGGCCGGCGACGCTCGATGTGCTCGGAGACCTCTCCATGGCGGTGTTCGACGGCTCGGAGTCGGGCATGGTGCTTGGCGAGGCGGGCGCCGCGTCGCCGCCTGCTGTGGCCCTCACCGTCGCCGAAGAGTTCATCATGGGCGGGGCCGGTGAGGCCACCGCCACACTGGACGCCGGTGTGGTTGCGAGCGCGGGTTCCGTGTCTCTGGGAAAACTTGCCGGCGGCGCGGGAACGCTCAACATCCTCTCCGGCGCGGCCATGACCGTGACCGAGGGGACCGACGTCGGGGGGGAAGGCGTGGGCGCACTGAACATTTCCAGCGGGGGGCGGTTCACAAGCGAAGACCTGGCCGTGGACAGTTCCGATGAAAACGCTGTGTCCACGCTTTCCCTGGCCGGACTTGTCGCCGAGGAAAACGCCGAGCTGGAGGCGGGGTTCACCCTGATTGTTGGGAACAAAGCCGACGGCCAGCTCGAAATGCTGGGAAACAGCCGGGTGACCGCGGAGTTTGTTGTGCTGGGGGCGCTGCAGGACTCCTTTGGCCTGGCAACCGCCGTTGGGGATGCGGACCTTTCCCCGGGCAACGGGAAGTCCTCCACCGTGAGGGCGAAGCAGTTCCTGCTGGTGGGCCAGCAAGGCTCGGGGCGCTTCAACACCCGCGGTGTGTCTGACCACACCTACGGCGCGCTCCTTCTTGGGGGCGGGGCCTCCGGCTCGGGCACCTACTCCGCGGAGGGGGCGCTGAACTTCACCTCCGTAGAGAGCGACCTGATCGTCGGCCAGCAGGGCACCGGGGATTTTGTGGCTCGCGGGGCGGGCGTCTTTGCGGGGGCGTGCGTCCTCGGCGCGGAACCCGGCGCCTTCGGCGTTCTGCGGCTGTTCGAAGGCGGCTCGCTGCTCCTTAACGTGAAAGACACCGACGCCGGGGACGGCTCACCGCCCCCCTCGATTTCCTCCCCCGGCTTCCTTCAGGTGGGCCGCCAGGCCAACGGTCTCGTCGAGCTGTTCGACGCCGCCACCCGGCTTGCCTGCGATGAGGCAATCATTGGCGGTGACAACGCCGCGGCGGGCGGCACCCTTAATGTGGACACCGGGGCCGCGGTTGAATGCCTCGGCAGCCTTGCCCTCGGCGCGGGTGCCGGGCCGGGCCTGGTGCGCGTGGCCGACGGCGCGGCAATGGGCGCGGCCACGGCCCTCATCATCGGGCCGAAGGGGCTCTTCATCGCCGGCGGCGGCGCCGCGGTCACCTCGGGCTCGGTGGTGGTCACCGGCCGTCTTCGCGTGGAGAACAGCCTGTCCATCGAGCGCCCCTTCGTGAAAGACGCCCAACCCGCTCCCGCCGCGGCGAATCAGAAAGCCGGCCCGGCCGTGCTCAACGGAACCTTGAACCTGGCCGCCGGGGGCGTCCTGGAGGTCGAATCCGGGGCGGGCACGGCCCTGCTGGTGACCGGCGACGCCTCGTTGCTGGGCGCGCTGCTGATCACACTGCCCCCCGGGGTTCCCTTTGAGGACGGCCAGTTGCTGGACCTTGTTGCGATCCAGGGGGCCGTTTCAGGAGCCTTCACAAGCGTCACCTTCATCAACGCCCCCGACGGGTTTGAGGGGGCCGTTGAATTTGAGGGGGGCGCGCTGCGCCTGCGCGTCATCAGCGGCGGCGCCGGAAGCCCCGAAGGGGAGGGCGAAGGGGACGGCGCCGACCCGCCGCCCGGCGGGTGCCAGGGCTGCCAGGGGTGCAACGGCGACGCCAAAGCCCTCCCTTGGACCGACCGCCTGGGTTCCTGGCTCATCACCCTGTTGAGCGCGACGCTCCTGGGCGCCATGAGCCTCCGCCGAACCGCCTGACGGAAAACGGTTTTCCAGCATCCATTTTCCTGGCAGACGCATTCTCTCGGACAAAGCCCTCACCACCTCAGCGCGCGGGCCATATAAACGTTTCTGTGTCGTAGTAGCGGCCATATCTGTCCGTGAACCGCCACATGATGACGTTCTTGTCCGCTTCCTTTTTCAGCCGCAGGGGCGCACCATAGTCGCCGTCCGTGCAGGCTGAAACAAGTGCGGCGGCCTCTTCAAAGGGTTTTCCCTCCCGGAGCGCAAGTTCGGCATCTATCGCTGCAAGAAGCGCATTACTCAGAGACTCAGACCGCGCCAGGAAGTCACGGTACAGCAGGAAACATGACAACACGCTTGCCGGGAGCCATCGCTCTGCAACCTCCCAGTGTGGATAACCTATCCTTTCAACAAAGTCTGCGTAGCTGTTCCCGTAAGCATCTTTCATTTGGTTGAATATCCGGACCGTCCGCAAGCCCTCGTAGAAGCGGACAGGTGCAGCGTACCACGACCTCGGTTGCGGGGAACGGAAGTCCACGGGGATCTCCTCGTAGCGCCCCCGTTTCGCGAGGTCCATGGAGCGTTCATACTCCTCCGCGCGAAAATCCACGATTTGACGCCAATAAGCCCGCTCGTCAATCCGCTCCAAGGCTGCCTTGATCACACGCAAGTCTTCCTCGCTCATGTCGGCGGGAAAGCGCTTCCTCTCCATGGCTGCGTAGATCCGGCTGTAGAAGTTGTAGAAGGCGACGGCAAGAAACGACGAATCCATCCGCACACGCCGGTCATAGATTCTGAACAGCGTCACGAGAAGGATGGCGTCATCTTCCTTGTGGTCCGGGGCGTCGGGAATCTTCTCATACAAGGTGATCAGCGCGTGCGCGCGGTTGCGCAACTGTTCGGAAGTGCCCTCTTTTTCCACGTTGTCCATGAGCGGCACCAGGAACGCCTTGAGACTGCCATGCTCGGGAAGGATGCGGGCCGCCAACGCATTGTAGGCAAGTTCCTCATCCGGAAAGGGCTGGGTTCTCGACAGGAAGGTAATCCAGTCCTCCATATCCACGACGTCTTCCAACTGGAGCTTGGGAGGGGAATCGGGGCAGGGCAGCTTCGGCCCCGCCGGCGCTTTCGGCTTCTCCCCGAAGTAGTACTTTTCCGTGACCTGAAGCAGTTTTGCCTTCCAGCCCCCGGTGGCGGCCTCGCCTGCGGCCACCGCCGCAAGGAGGACAACAACAGACCCCACACACCATACCGTCAGCCCCTTCCGCCGCCGTCTCATTCTGATTCCCTCCCGCCTCGGATTGGCAACCCGCTAAAGCCATCCCCAGAGTCCCGCAGCCGCCAAGACGACCACAGCCGCAACCCCCGCAAAGACCACCCACCTGATCCAGGACGATGCCACCCTGTCCCGCGCGAGCTGCACGGTTTCCATGATGAAAGCAACAATGTCAACCACATCGTACATTGCGTTTTGACCCGACTTTTCCCACATCAAAAGTGTATCACAATCCTTCGCAGCCCAACCGAGAGAAGTATCCAGCCCTATTCCAGCAACTCCCCCCTCCCCCCATCTGCGCATATCTGCGTAATCTGCGGAGACTCTCCCCGTTCCCGGCGGTTTTGACAACCCCGGCGGCTTCTGCTAGGATAGTCCTGTCGGTTCGTTCGCGGGCATTCGCCCGCGGACGCGAAGAGGGAACCCGGTGCGATTCCGGGGCTGCCCCGCAGCGGTAAGCAGGAACGAACGGCGCAAGATGAAGCACTGGCCCCCGCCGTATGGGGACTGGGAAGCGGCGCCAAGTAGGAGGCCACACGGCCACGCCCGCAAGCCCGAAGACCTGCCGACAGACTGCGGCGGCGCGCCGTTTCGGCGCGCGGCGCCGCGCTTTCGAGGGAAAGACGATGAGCTGTCGGGTGTTCCAGAAACACCGCCACCGCCCGCGCGCAACACTTCTTGCGGCCGCCGCGCTCTGCCTTGCGGCGGCGTGCGCGCCCGCGCGGGCGGAGGACCCCTGGGCGGACACCTTGGTGTCCCACAATGCGATCCAGCCAAACACGGGGTTTGACACTCCTGAAAAGACCGTCGGCGCGCCCGTGGGCGGCGGCACCCTGACGCCGAACAACAGCAGCCTGCACTCCGTCGGCCGGCCGGGGGACGCCCCGGGCAGTTACCTGCTGCTTAGGTTCACCACCCCCGTCACGGACGATCCCCTCAACCCCTTCGGCATGGATTTCATTGTCTATGGCAACGGCGCGTGGGTCGGCGGCAACCCGCTCCGTAAATGGGCGGAACCCGGGCTGGTGGAGATCAGCGAGGACGTGAACGGGAACGGCCAGCCCGACGACCCGTGGTACGTCATCCCGGGTTCACGGTCCCTGGGCCGCTCGATCCTTCCCGGCGGCATTGCGAACCCCTCCCCCGCCCTCGCGGGGAACGTCCTGAACCCGAATACGGACGGCACGGAACGGGACTGGGGCTACGCCGACCTGTCCCCAACGCAGGTGCAGTACCTAGACAACCATGTCCGGCCCGACGACCCGCACACCGTCGGTCTGAGCCCGCGCAGCGGCGGGGGCGACGCCTTTGACATCGCGTGGGCGGTGCCGGTGGACGGCGCGGGAAACCCGCAGGGGCTCGCCCAGTTCCATTTTGTCCGCATCTCCTCGTTCATCGCGGCCAGCGACGCGACCCTGGGGTTCATCACTCCGGAGATAGACGCCGTGGCCGATGTCGCCCCCGAGGTGGACACGGACGGCGACGGCATCCTGGACGAGTACGAGACGCGGGCGGCGGGAACGGACCCGGACCGCCCGGAGAGCACCGTACTCGCGCTGGAGATTCCCCCGGAAGACGGCGGCAGCCCCGCCGGCACCCTGCTTGGGGCCGCAGAGGACGCCTTCGGCAACCGCATCGCCCTGCGCTCCTCCGGCGCGCGCACGGGCCCGCGCGACCGCAACGGCATCGTGGACATCGCAAAGATCGCCGACCCCGCCCCCGCAGCCCCCGCCGGCGGACTGGTGAAGAGCGGCGCGGTGCGCCGTTTCGACAGTTCCGTGGCCGACTTCCCGGCGGCGCAGGTGGCGGAGGCCGAGTTCACCGTCGCCTACACCGCCGCGGAAATCGCGGGGCTGGACGAGGCGGGCCTGACGCCCTTCCGCCACGACACCGGATACACCGCCGACGGCGTCTCGGGGATCGTCCGGGACACGGTGAACAACCGCCTCTCCTTCCGCTGCGCCCGGCCCGGCGTCTTCCTCCTTGCTTCGGCCCCCGGCAGCGGCGACCTGGATTCCGGCGCGCCCCCCGTCACGCTGGCGGCAACCCCGCCCGGCGGCACCGCCGGAAGCCCCGGCACGGCCGTGACGGTGCAGAGCGGTCCCGTGCTCCAGCCGGACCAGCAGCCCGCCCCCGACGACACCCTTTTCACGGTGACCTTCAGCCTCGGCTCGATCCTTTCGCCGGACGCGGATGCGCCTGCCCCGGGCGTCCAGACCGCCGTTTCCGGCGGCGTCCTCTCCTTCACCGTCCAGTGCGGCCCGGTTGCGGGAACGGCAACGGTGTCGGTCACCTCGCTCGACGGCCTGATCCACGGGGAACTTCCCCTGGAGATCGGCGCGGCGGCGGCGGCCGGTCCCGTGACCCTGCACACCCTTACGGCGCGGCCCACCGCGCCGGGCCCCGTGGACTTCTCCACGGAAACCGTCACGGACGCCTTTGGCAACCCCCTGGAGGACGGACGCACCCTGACCGTGCATGTGGACGGCGGCGCGGTTGCCTTCCCCCCGGACGCCGCGCCGGCAACCCATGGGCACCAGATTTCGCTGGGCGCCGGACGCGCCCTGTTTTCCGTGCGCGCCTTCACCGACAAATCGGGCGACCCCGTCCCCCTGCGCGTGGCCCTCTATGCCGACCCGGACGAGACGGAGCTGCTGGCGGAGACGATTCTCTCGCTGGAGGTGGTCCAGATGCCGGCGCCCGGCGCACTGGCCGCGGCGGCGGCGCTCCTGGCCGCGGCGGGGTGGCGGCTGCGCGGACGGCCCGCCCGCCGTTCCCGCCGTTCCGGATTCACGCTCATTGAGCTGCTGGTGGTGATCGCCATCATCAGCGTGCTGGCGGCCATCCTGCTGCCCGCCCTGTCCCGCGCCCGCGCACAGGGGCGGTCGGTGCAGTGCGTTAACAACCTGCGCCAGCTCTACCTCGCGAACGTCATGTACGCCTCGGAGCACAAGGGGCACTATGTGCCCGCCGCGGCGGACATGTACGACTTTCTGCTTCCCGGCGGGGATCCCGACCATTTCGGCGGCCGCCTGCGCTGGCACGGAAAACGCGAAACCCCCAACCCGGAGACGGCCTTCGACTTCACGCAGGGGCCGCTCTTCGAGTACCTCCCCGACGGTCGCGTGAAGGAGTGCCCCGAGTTCTTCGAGTTCACCAAGTTCGGCGACAGCCGCGACACCTTTGAGGGCGGCACGGGCGGCTACGGCTACAACATGGCCTATGTCGGGTCGCGGCTCAGCATGGACGACGACCCCGTGGCGGCGTGCCGCCTGGGGATGCGCGACGGGGACATCAAGAACCCGGCGCAGACGGTGATGTTTGCCGACGCCGGCATCCCGCTCAACGGGCACATCGTCGAATACGGGTTCCTGGAGCCGCCGCTGGCGGTTTCGCCCGAGAATCCGCGCGGCAACCCCGACGCGGGGTTCATGTCCCCCACGATGCACTTCCGTCATTACGGCCGGATCAACGTGGTCTGGTGCGACGGCCACATCACCAGCGAGCGGTGGGAGTGGGCCCCGGAGGAAAACGCCTACGGCGAGCGCAACAGCCGCTGGATGGTCGGCTGGTTCGGCCCGAAGAACAACCTCTACTTCGACCACGTCCTGAAGGAGGCCTACGCCGAGGCGAAGTGAGCCGCCGACGCTGCGGTCAGAGTGTTTCAAGGGTGAGCGACCGCACCTGAAGAAAGATGCCGGGAACGCGCACCGAGGTGGCACGGGCTTCCAGCCCGTGTTCCGGGTCATGAATAC
>JAPXRP010000061.1:0-20382 GCA_033813475.1 Candidatus Hydrogenedentota bacterium | reverse complement strand
GTGCCCCCGCGCGGGCAAGCCCACGCGAAGAAAGGCGGCGGCAAGCTACCGCACTCCAAGGCGCTGCGCGCTGTGCGGACCCGGGGCCGTGAGGATGGGTGGCGGCCTGCTTGGGCTACATGCGGATGGCCCGCTGGGACAACAAGACCATACAACCGCAGACCATCCATGCCGCTGGCAGCCACTTGTCGAGGGGCATTTTAGCGCGATTGCCCTGCCGCCCTGCGCCCCACCCCGACACCGCCGCCCGGAAATCTGGTATACTCCGCGAAAATCACCCCCGCAAGAAGGGAGAACCCTACCATGAAAGCGATCCTGGCGACAGAAGACGGGACGGTGCTGGAAGGCCGGGCCGTGGGCGCGGAAGGCGAATCCGAGGGCGAGCTGGTGTTCAACACGAGCATGACGGGCTACCAGGAGATCCTGACGGACCCGTCCTACGCCGGCCAGATCGTCACCATGACCTACCCCCACATCGGCAACTACGGGGTGAATGAGGACGATGTGGAGTCCGGGCACCCCTACGTCCGCGGCTTTGTCATGCGCGAGTGCTGTTTCGAGCCGAGCAACTGGCGCGCCACGGCCAGCCTGCCGGAGTACCTCCGCAGGCACAACGTCGTCGCCATTGACGGTGTGGACACCCGCCGCATCACCCGCCTCCTGCGCACGAAGGGCGCCATGAAGGCCGTCATCAGCACCACCGACCTGAACCCCGAATCCCTCGTGGCCAAGGCCCGCGCGGGCGCGGACATGGCGGGCAGCGACTTCGTGAAGGAGGTCACCCTCCGCGAGCCGGCCGCCTGGCCCGCCCCGGCCGCGCCGAAGTACCGCGTGGTCGCCATGGACTACGGCATCAAGCGCAACATCCTGAGGCTCCTGGCCGAAGCCGGGTGCGAGGTCACCCTGCTCCCCGCCACCGCCGGCCCCGACGAGGTCATGTCCCTCAACCCCGACGGCGTCTTCCTCTCGAACGGCCCCGGCGACCCCGCCGCCCTGCCCTATGTCTACCCGACCGTCCAGGCCCTCATGGAAAGGCGCGTGCCCATCTTCGGCATCTGCCTCGGCCACCAGATTCTCGGCCACGCCTTCGGCGGCGCCACCTACAAGCTGAAGTTCGGCCACCGCGGCGGCAACCAGCCCGTCCTCAACACCGTCACCGGCAAGGTGGAGATCACCGCCCAGAACCACGGATTCGCCGTGGACCCGTCCTCCCTCGACCCGGACGATGTCGAATTCACGCACCTGCACCTGAACGACAAAACCTGCTCGGGCATGGCCCACAAGAAGCTGCCCATCTTCAGCGTCCAGTACCACCCCGAGGCCTCCCCGGGCCCCCACGACAGCCGCTACCTCTTTGAGAAGTTCACGCGGCTCATGGACGACTACCAGGCCGCCAGGGCCGCCCAGTGACGGAAGCCCGCGCCTCCGCCCTGCTCATCTTTGACGTGGACGGCACCCTCCTCCAGACGGAGCGCGTGACCGTCCCCGCCGTCCAGCGGACCCTTCGCGCCCGCGGCCTCGCCGAGCCCGACGCCGCCGTCATCTGCTCGTTCTTCGGAAAGTCCGTCGCGTCCTATGAGGCCTGGCTCGCCTCTCTCTGCCCCCCCGGGCAGATGGACGAGATCGTCGCCGAGACCAACGCCCTCGAACTGCGCCTCATCGGCGAGGAGGGCCGCCTCTACGACGGCGTGCCCGAAACCCTCCAGCGCCTGCGCGACGCCGGACACCGCCTCGCCGTCTGCTCCAACGGCCCCCAGGACTATGTGGACACCTTCCTCGACGCCCACCGCCTGCGCCCCCTCTTCCACGGTGTCCGCGCGCGCGGCGCGCGGCCCGAGGGAAAACCCGTCATGGTGGGGGAACTTCTCGCCGAGCTCGGCGGCGGCCCCGGCGCCGTCATCGGCGACCGCGCCGACGACCTCCGCGCCGCCCATGAGAACCACCTCACCGCCGTCGCCGCCGCCTACGGCTTCGGCGCCCCGGAAGAACACCAGAACGCGGACCTGCGCCTGGAGCGTTTCACCGATCTGCCGGAGTTGCTGGCGGGACGTTTCTAGGGCGTCCCCCCAAAAATGCCCTAAAGCAACTTCAGGCTGAGATGCGGCATTTCAACCTTGAAACGCCCTAGAAAAGCATGGGCTGGCCGTCGTCCTGGGGTTCCTGCGCCTTCTGCCGGCGGCGCTTCTCCCTGGGAGCGGCATCCTCCGCCCGAGCCGTGTCCTCCGGGGCCTCCTCCAGCGCGGCGGAAGGCGCGGCGGCGGGCGCCTGAACGGCGGCCGCAGCGGGCGGATCCTCCCGCACCGCGGTTGCGGCCGCGGCGGGTTCCTGCGCGGCGCGGGGTTTGCGGCCCCGTTTCGCGCCGGGCTTCGCACCGGGGCCGAAGGCGGCCTGGGGCGGCAGTTCGGGCGGCTTCTCGCCCCGGCTGAGGCAGGCGATGTCCTCCTCCAGAATGGATTGCGTGGTGCGCCAGGATTTGCCGATTTTGAAGGCGCGCAGGCGCTTTTCACGGTACATCTGGCGCACCGTGATGGGCTTCACCTTGAGGATTTCGGCGACCTCCTCGACCGTCAGCATGTTTTCCATGACCGCATCTCCCAGCCGTTGCCTGGGCCATTCTACACAAATGGACAAAAACAAACAAGCGGCGGGCGGGCGCGGGCGCGCCGTGACGCATGAACACTGACGTCGGCCCGTGTGCGGGCCGCGACAGTCAGCTCCCCTTGACCTGCTGGAGTTCCTTGGGGTTGCGCATGAGGGTGACGGCGTCGTCGTAGGAAATGACCCCGTCGGCGTAAAGCTGCTTGACGGCGCGGTCCATGGTGACCATGCCCTCCTTGGCCCCCGTCTCGACAACACTGTACACCTGGTGGCTCTTCTGCTCGCGGATGAGGTTGGCGATGGCATGGTTGTTGCGCAGCACCTCGCAGGCGAGCACGCGGCCCTTGCCGTCGGCGCGGGGCACCAGCCGCTGGGACAGGATGGCCAGCAGGGTCATGGAGAGCTGGAAGCGGATCTGCTGCTGCTGCTCGGCGGGGAACACGTCCACCACGCGGTCCATGGTCTGGATGGCGTCGTTGGTGTGCAGGGTGGCGAAGACGAGGTGCCCCGTCTCGGCGGCGGTCAGCGCGGCCTGGATGGTCTCGAGGTCGCGCATCTCGCCGACGAGGATGACGTCGGGGTTCTGGCGCAGGGCGTACTTGAGGGCGGTGGCGAAGCTGTCCGTGTCCTCGCCCACCTCGCGCTGGTCCACGATGCTGCGCCGGTGCTGGTGCACGTACTCGATGGGGTCCTCCACCGTGATGATGTGGCAGGCGCGGCGGGTGTTGATGAGGTCAATGAGCGCGGCCTGGGTGGTGGTTTTGCCGCTGCCCGTGGGGCCGGTCACCAGCACCAGGCCCTGCCGGGCGGTGGCCAGCTCGGCCACGGTGCGCGGGATGCCCAGGTCGTCAAGGGAGGGGATGATCTCCGGGATCGGCCGGAGCGCGGCGGTCACCGCGCCCTTCTGCAGGTACACGTTCACGCGGAACCGGTGTTTCTTGCCGACGGCCAGCGAGAAGTCCAGCTCGCGCCGCGTCTCGAAGGACGCCACCTGCTCCTCCGTGAGAAAGCTGTACACGAGGGCCTTGGTCTGCTCCTGCGACAGCGGGTCGGTGCGCGTGCGGAACAGCTCCCCGTTGATCCGGAGAATGGGCGGCGCCCCGGCGCTGATGAGGAGGTCGGACGCCCCCTTGGACGCGACGAGGTCGAAAAGTTCCTGGATGTCCATCTTGTTTTGCTCCCGGTTCAGAACACCGGCGCCGGCCGGGGACATTCCTTGGCCCGCCTACTCGGGCGCGACCACGCGCACCTCCTCCTCCAACGTCACGCCAAACCGCCCGCGCACCCGCTCCTTCACGAGCTGGATGAGCGCCATGACGTCCGCGAACGTGGCCCCGTCCTCGTTCATGATGAAGTTGGCGTGCAGGGGGCTGATGACCGCGCCGCCGCGGCGCTCCCCCTTGAGGCCGCAGGCCTCGATGAGCCGCCCCGCATGGTCGCCGGGGGGGTTCTTGAACACACTGCCGCAGCAGAAGCCCCGGGGCTGTTTCTCGCGCCGGCGGGCCATGTAATGCTCAAAGACGGGGCGCTGGTCCTCCGGCGAGGGGAAGAAGCGGAACACCCCGCCGAGGATGACGTCGTCGGGGCCGCAGAACCGCTGGCTGCGGTAGTCGTAGAGGTCGGGCGTCAGGACGACGGCCCGCCGCCCCCCGGCGCCGAGGAGGTCCGCCGTCTCGAGAAACTGGCAGGCCGAGCCGTTGACCGTCCCGGCGTTCATGAATATCGCCCCGCCGACGGAGCCGGGAATCCCCGTGAGCGCGCCCACCCCCGCGTAGTTGCGGACAAGCATCACGTCGCGCACGAGCGCGGACAGCGCCAGCCCCGCCCCGGCCCGCCAGCGGTCCCCGCCCAGATCGTCCAGACGGGTCAGGCGGGTGGTCAGCAGCACGATGCCGGGGAACCCGGCGTCGGCGACGAGCACATTGGACCCGCCGCCCAGCACGAGATGCGGGCCGGGCTGGCGCAGCATCCACGCGTGGGCCGCCGCCGCGTCGTCCTCGGTCTCGGGGAGCAGCGCGAGGCGCGCGGGGCCGCCGATGTTGTAGCGCGTGGCGGGCGCCAGCGGGTAGTCCGCCCGCGCGAAGGGAAAGGGGGCCGTTTCCGGGGTTCCGTCGCTCATGGGGGAGATTATGCGGTTCGCGGGGACACGGTGCAACCGCGCGGCGCTCACAGGTAATGCGAGACGATGGCGAGCCCCGAGGCGACGCTGGTGAAGGTGTCGCGGCGGTGGAGCCGGTCCGCGCCGTATCGCCGCTCCAGCAGGGCGCGCACCGCCGGGATGAGGCTGGTGCCGCCCGTGGTGAGGACGAGGTCCATGTCCTGCGGGCGCAGGCCGGCGTCGCGCTCGGCGGCCTCCAGGCTCTCGGTCATGGCCTCGAGCTGCTCCTCGATGATGTGGGCGAACTCCTGCCGCTCCAGGCGCTCCTCGATCTGGATGTCGCCGTGGTGCAGCGAGATGCTCGTCTCCTCCGCCGCCGAGAGGCGCTTCTTGGCCGCCTCCACCTCGCGCGCCACCGGATACCCGAGGTTGTGCTGGATGAGATGGCGCAGGGCGCGCAGGGCGCGCGGCTGGTCGCAGTCGGCCTCCGCCGCGATCAGCCAGTGGATGATCTCCTCGGTGTTCAGCTTGTAGAGGTTCTGCCAGTCTATGAGGTGGTTGTACAGGTACTGCGGCATGGGCAGGCGGGACGGGCCGTAGCGGGCGTTCTTTCCGAAACGCGGAAACATCTTTCCCCGGATGATCTCGCGGTCTATGGCGTCGCCCGCCACCGGCACCCCGCCGACGCCCAAAATGCGGCTGCCCGCCAGGCGCGACGCCGTGTCGCCCCCCGCGGCGAACTGCATGATGCACACGTCGCAGGTGCCGCCGCCGATGTCCACCACCATGAGCCGCCGCTCCTCGGGGACGGCCACGGCGTACTCGACGCAGGCGCCCACGGGCTCGTAGAAGAAGACCACCTCCCGGAACCCGGCGATCTGCGCCGCCGTCCGCAGGCGCTCCTCGGCCAGGCGGTCCTCGTCGGCGTTCAGCGAAAACCGGACCGGCCTGCCGAAGACGGCGCGCTCCACATCGCAGCCGGCCGCCTCGTCCACGGCGGCCTTCACCGGCTTGAGCACCAGGGAAACCAGCTCCTCGATCTGGTACAGGCTGCCGAAGACCTCCGTGGTCGTGAACTCGCGGTGGCGCAGCAGGGTCTTGAGCGACTGGAAGAGCCGGCCGGGGGAGTTCACCTCCTGGAGCGCGTGGGCGCGCACGGCCTCGCGCATGTTATGGTCGCGGTCCATGGGGCGGTACGACTCGCTCTTGTCCGGCTCCGAGGCCACATAGGCCTCGATGTCCACCCCGAGGTCCACCAGCTCCAGGACCACCTCGCGGTCCACGTTGCGCTCGATGAAGGTGTCGGCCGCCGTCCGCCCGACGATCGGCGCCTGGTCCCGCGTGATGTACAGCAGCGACGGCAGGGAGGACGGCAGGTCGTTCGCCGGGTCCAGCGGCAGAATCCGCACCGCCTCCCCGTCATACAGGGCCGCGCTCGTGTTGGTCGTGCCGAAGTCTATGCCGCAGTGCAGTGATTCCAAAGCCAGTTCCTCTTTTTCGCTGTCCGGCCGGTCGGACGTGTCTGACAGGTCCGGCCGTCCACGCACACCCCGCCCTACGCCAGCGGCACCGTCTCCCGGTTCAGGCCGGCGCGCCCGCGCCGCAGGCGGGTGATTTCGCGCACGCCGTGCGCCAGCAGATACTGGCGCGCCGCGTCAATGCCCGCCCCCACCTGCGCGGCGCTGTGGCTGTCATCGCCAAAACACAGGGGAATCCCCATCTCCCGCGCCTCCTCCACGATCCAGGGCGCCGGATAGGGATGTCCCAGCCCCTTCCGGTAGCCGCCCGTGTTCACATCCAGAATCGCCCCGGCCTCGCGCGCCGCCGCCAGGGCCTCCCGCGCGGCGCCGCGCGCCGCCGGCGCGGAGACAACGGTGTCATCCGGGAAACAGCGGCGGATTAGGTCGAAATGCCCGACCACTTCGGGCCGCAGCGCCAAAACCATTTGGGCAACGTTCTGAAAATAGGCCACGCAGGCCCCCTCGGGCCCGCCCGCAGCCTCGACGGCCCGGGCAAAGCGGTCGGGGGTGTAGTCAATGATGTGCCCGGCCACATAGTGGACCGAACCGACAATGTAGTCAAAACCCAGGGTCTCCCGCCATTCCCGCGCCAGGGAAACATAGCGGTCCTCGGGCACCATCTCCGCCTCGAACCCCTTCAGCACCTCCAGGCGTCCCGCGTGTGCCGGAATGAGGCGGTCCAGTTCCGCCGCGTACTCCCGGAAGAGCCGGTCCAGGGTCTCCACGGTCCACCCCAGCGCGCGCTCCTCATCATAGAGCCGCTCCGGCTCCACGCGCGGACAGTGCTCCGTGACCCCGAACACCGCCATGCCCCCCGCCACGGCGGCGTCAAGCAGGCGCGCCAGCGGGTCGGCCGCGTGGTCGCAATAGCCGCTGCTGTGCCCCCCGTGCAGGGAGACGCGCCAGGCCTCTTTGCCGCAAACCCCGGGCATGGAGTCCCCTCCGTCCCGAAAAAGTCGGGATTAAAAAAAGGCACACACCACAGCAGAGGCTGATGTGTGCCCGAAACTTCGTGATGGTTTCCCGCACGGGCGCCAGAACGCCCGAAGGGAAATTAGTACTGGGCGACCTTCACGTCCGCGCCGCCGCCGCCGGTCGCGCCGCCGCCGGCGCCGGCCGCAGCACCGCCGACCCCGCCCGCACCGCCGGACACCGTGCCGCCGACCAGCTCGACGCTGACGTCGAAGGTCTTCACGGTCGGGGTCTCGGAAGCCGTTCCCGAGGAGGCGATCGCAACGCCTGCCGCCATGACCACAACGCCGATCAGCACCGCCGCCCACAGACCGAATCCAAGCTTCTTCATGATGTATCCTCCTAGGTTATGACTTCCTGTTTCGCGCGGGAAACCAGACTCCCGCCGATGCTACTCTCATTCTACAACATTCCGGTCAAAATGTCCAGCCCCGCCGGGAACTTCTCGCAACCCACCGGCATGACTGTATGATAGGGCAAATCCGGCTGGAAGTCAAGCCTTTTTTTCAGGGAATTTTCCCCTGTCCCGCCGGGGGCACGCCGGCCCGGCCCGTCCCTTGAGCACATGCAGGGCCGGCAGTGTTCGGAACCGTTCCTCATAGTCCAGCCCGTAGCCCACCACAAAGCGGTCCTCCACAACGAAACCCGCATAGTCCAGGGTAACCGGTGTAGTCCGGCGGGAGGGCTTGTCCAGAAGCGCGCAGACCCGCACCATGTCCGCGCCCGCAGCCTCCAGACGCGCCCGCAGGGCGGACAGCGTCGCCCCCGTGTCCACAATGTCCTCCACCAGCAGGACAGTCCGGCCGCATAGGCACAAGTCCGCCGCTTCGGAAACGGCCACCGTCCCCGTGCTGGCGGTGCCCGCATAGCTGCGGGCCCGGATGAAGTCCACCTCGGCGTCCATGTCCAGCGCGCGCACCAGGTCTGCGGTGAAAAGGGCGGCCCCCTTCAGCACGCCCAGCACGAGGGGGCGGGTGCCCGCAAGATCGCGGCGAATCTCGGCGGCCAGGGCGCGCACACGCGCCGCGATCTGTTCGGCCGTCAGCAGGGGCTCGGGGTCAATCCGCCTCATGCACCGTGATCTCCACCATCTCCCGCGTGGTCCCGGTCACCGCGGCCCGCGCCGCGGGCGCGTGGCCGACAACCCACAGGATCCTTCCCGCGGCGGTCACCAGCGGCACCGCGTCCCGCACCGGCTCCGGCACGCGGCGGTTCACGAAATAGTCCTGCAACTTCACGTCGCCGCGCATGCCCAGCGGGCAAAACCGGTCACCCGGGCGGCGGCCCCGCAGGAGCAGGGCGTCCGGCACTGCGGCCCCGTCGAGTACCTGGCGGCCGGGGCCGCACAGACTTTTTGGGCTGTCCTGCAAGTCCGCCATCTCCCCCATCAGACGCCGCGCGGAGAACCGCCGTCCGTCGAACACCGCCTCCCCGGGCACGGGAAGGACCACCTCCTCCGGCGCGGCGGACGGATGGTAGAGGAACAGGCAGTCCCCGCCGAGATACGCCCCGAGGGCGGCGTCCACGGTGTATTTCGCGCCGGGGCGCCCCTCCAACGCCAGCCGGTCCAGGCCGGTCACCGCCTCATGGGAGGCGCGCCCGCCCCCGCCCTCCACCAACGCGGCCCACACCCGCCGCCGCAGGGCGGGCGAGAGTCCCCTCAGCACCTCCAGGGAAAAGGAGCGCAGCGCGGAATGCCCGCAGGGCCGCCCGGCCAAAGCAAGCACCCGGGCAATCTCCCCCTCCCAATGGGCATTCTCCAGGGCGGCGGATTCGGCCAGCCGCGCCAGCGCGCGGACAATTTCCGGGTTGTGCCCCCGCGCGAGTTCCGGGAGCAGACCATGCCGGACGCGGTTGCGCTCGGCGACGGGACGCGCGTTGGTCGCGTCCTCCCGCCAGCAAAGCCCCTCTCCCTCCAGCCAGCCGCGCAGCTCCTCCCGCCGGAATCCGAGCAGGGGACGGACCACGCGCAGTTCCCCCTCGCTGCGCGCCGGGGCAATGCCCGCCAACCCGCGGGGTCCTGTGCCCCGGAGAATCCGAAGCAGCACGGTCTCCGCCTGGTCGTCCGCGTGGTGCCCGGTGACGCAGACGGCGATGCCCTGTTCCCGCGCGGCGCGGCGGAAGAACGCATAGCGCAGCAGCCGGGCCTCCTCCTCGAAGGAGCGGCCGCGCGCCCGCGCGGAGTCCGCCACCGGCGCCGTCTCAAGAACACAGCGCACTCCCAGCCCGGCGCAGGCCTCCGCGACAAAGCGGGCGTCCTCCGCGCTCGCGCCGTCACGGGTCTGGTGGTCAAAATGGGCGGCGGCAACCGCGCGTCCCAGCCGGACCAGCCCGTGCAGCAGGGCCAGGGAGTCCGCGCCGCCGGACACCGCCGCCAGCACGGGGTCCGCGCCGCGGGGAATCCCGGCGGCGTTCAGGGCGGCGTCCAGCCGTTGCAGAAAAGTGTCCGGCGCGGCAGGCATGCGGGTGACTCCAGGGTGCGCGCAACGCGCCCATTGTACCCCTCCCCAACCCGGCACAAAAAGTCCCCCCTACGGCACCGGGACCACCCGGTACAGCCGCGTGACCTCCACCCCCTTCGCGCCAATGCGGGGGCTCTCCATCTCATCCAGCGGCTTGAACAGCGCGGGGGTCTCCGTCCACGAGTTCAGCATGTCGCGGACGGCGGGCGGCAGGGGGCTGTCCGGTCCGAGGAAATCCAGGGGAAGGACCACCAGCCGCACCTCCCCGTTTCGCAGCCAGTCGAGGCGGTCGCCGGGCGCCATGGCCGCGACCCGCTCCAGGGCCGCGGGATGCGCCAGGGGGGGCACGTCATAGTAGTAGGCGCCCTGGTCCAGCACCAGCGCCCGGCCCGGGGGCAGGTCGGTCAGACGGGCGTTCGCCGCCACCACGGCCGCATACCGCGGCACGCGGTCCTCCAGCCACTCGTCCCGCGCGAGCTGGCCCGTCAGCACCGCCGCCTGCGGCGCCAGCCGCACGGCGTGCAGCGTCAGACCAAAGACCGCCCCCACGAGGATCAGGGCGGCCAGCGCGGGGCGGAACCGCCCCGCGCGCAGGGCGCCGCCGGCGCCCGCGGCAACCAGCACGGCGCACAGGGGCGCGGCGGCCCCGGCGGACCGCTCCCACAGCCCGCCGGCCCAGAGTCCCAGCAGGGCCGTCAGCAGAAGCAGCCGGACACGCGCGCCGCCGAAGACCAGCGCGGGCGCCGCGAGGACAAGGGCCATGCCCCCCGGCGACACCGACCACCCGCCCAGGGGCGTGGGGCGCATCATGGCGTCCCACGGGAAACGGAGCGCCGCCACCATGTCGGGAGCCGCCGCCGGAAGCAGCGTTTCCCAAGTCTGGGAAGAACCCCCATGCAGCGCCATCGCGGCGGGAAACACCAGGCATCCCGCCAGCGTCAGCGCCGCGGAGAGCGCGCGCCCCCCGGCCGGGCCGCCGGACGGGCGCAGCAGCGCCGCCGCGGGCAGCAGCAGGAGCAGCGGGGCAACGGCCGCCCCAAAGGCCAGCGCCGCGCCGGACAGCACGCCGCAGAGCAGAAAGAGCAGGACGCGCCCCTCCGCCAGGGCGGCGGCCAGCGCGGCAAAGGCGGCCAGGGTCAGCGCCATGCGCCCGGACTCCAGCACGGCCGTGGACGCGGCGGGGAAGAACACGGGCATGCCGGCAACCAGCGCGGCCGCCGCCGCGCCCGCGGCGTGCCCCGCAAGCCGGCGCGCCAATGCCCAGGCAAAACCCGCGGCCAGCATCGCCAGCACCCAGGACAGGCCGGCGGCGGGGCGCTCGCCGGAGCCAAACCACGCCAGGGCGTACAGGGGCCGCAGCAGGCCGGGGGCGTCCGCATGGGGCAGCAGCGGCGTCGGCGCGATGCGGCCCGCCTCCTCCCAGGCCTTGGCCAGCGCCAGCACGTCCGCCGTCGCGCCGACCGAGGTGGCGGGGGTCCACGAGGCCAGGAAGGTCACCAGCGCCGCGATGCCCAGCAGGACGAGGCAGGTGGTCTCCAGCGGACCGCGCCGCCGCCGGGGCGGGCGGGGCGGCTCTTCGGCGGGAATCACAGGCGCGGGGGCCGCCGCCGGTATCCGCGTGCGCCGGCGCCGGGGCCGGTTGTAGACCATCACGGCCACCTCGACCCCCGCGGCCGCCAGGATCAGCACCACCAGAAGGGTCTGCGCGAGGAGCAGCGACCGGGTCCCGGCGAACAGCGCCGCCAGGGCGACGCCGCCCAGCCCGAGGACACCCCGGAACAGCCATCCCTCCAGGTCCTGCCCCAGGGGAAACAGCCGCCCCAGCGCGCGGCCCAGCGCGGCCGCGGTCACCAGCATCAGCACAAGCGACATGGTCTCTCCCGCGCCGCCGGGGCGGCGCATGTGTTTTGCGTCACGGAAGGAGCGTCTTCTCCGACGCCACGTTCTTCAGCAGGTCGTCCTTGCGGAACCAGGTGGGCTTGAACTTCCGCTGGGCGTACAGTTTCTCCGCCTGGTCCGTGTGGTGGGGCGAGGCCGGGTCGGCGCTCTGGCCCCAGGCCACGAGGCTGTATGAATCCACCCCGTCCCCGTTGAGGAAGGAGATCATCAGCGTGCTGGACCCCTTCCGGGCCACAAACTTTCCGGAATCCTTCGGATCCTCCGACACCCCGACAACCATCGGCGTCTGCGTGCGGTTCCTGCCGCCCGGGCCGCCGCCAAAATCCGCGCCGTCGCAGGCGAACAGCTTCCCGCCCCGGCCGATCAGGTTGATGTCGCCCCATTTCACGTCCAGCGTGCCGTATTTCGCCTTCATCTCGTCCAGCGTCTCGCGGAGCCCGGCGAGCAGCTTCGCCTGGTCCTCCGCGCCCAGCGGCGCGCCGTCGGCGATGGCCGCGATGTCCAGGCGGCTCTCGCACTTCAAGCGCCAGAACTTCACCACCGGCGCGGCGGTGCTGTCCTTGGTGAACTCCCCGTTCCACGCGAGGATGTCCGCCACGGCCTTGGCCGTCTCCGCGTCAAGCGGCGCCGCCGCGGCGTCGGCGGCGGCCTTCAGCGCCTGCTGCCAGGGTTTCGCCATCAGGTCGTACACGTCCAGCGTGTAGGCCATGGCCTCCTCGCGCGTGACCGAGTCGTCCGCGTCGAGCAGTTGCAGGAGCCGCGTGCTGCGCGGGGTCTGCTTGTCCCAGGACACATTATAAATGTAGTCGCGGTACTTGTCCGGCGTCATGGGCGAGTCGCGCATCATGACCGCCGGGCTGCAGTTGCAGTTCTGGAAGTAGCCCTGCGGCGGGTCCAGCACCTGCACCAGGTCGTCCAGCCCGTGGAAGCCCTGCCAGCGGGTGGCCGCCACACCGCCGGGGATCGGCACGGCGCAGTTCACGCCCTCGGGCCGCACGGGCACCGAGCCGTTGCGCAGGTAGGCGATGTGGCCCGCCGTGTCGGCGAAGGAGATGTTCTGCTCCATGAACTCAAACATGCCGAGGGCCTGCCGGAACTCCGCGCAGGACGCGGCGCGGACCATGGCCAGCGACTGCTCCAGAAGCCCCATGGACTCGATGTAACGGCTCGCGCCGCAGTAGGCAATCCCCTTGGCGGGGTCGGGCTCCTCCCACACGGGGCCGTAGAGCGAGTCGAGGAAGGTCATCTCCACCGGGTCGCCGCCCAGCACGTTGATGGTGGCCTTGCGGACGCCGAAGTCTTTCCACTCCCCCTCGTACTGGTACTGCAGCGGGTTCTCCGGGTTGAGTTTCACCATGTACACGTCCGACGTGTCCGGCCCGCCGGTGGTGCAGGCCCAGGCGACGTGCGCCGAATGCCCGAGCACCGGCAGCGGCGTGCCCACGAGCCAGAAACCGGCCATGCCCAGCCCGGCGGCGTGCATGCGGGCCTCGGTGAACACCGCCATGCCCTCCCAGGTGAGGTGCGGGTCCGTCATGAGGATCGCCGTGCCGTCCGCCGACCGCGCCGGGGCCACGGCGTAGGAGTTGGAGCTGAACGGCGGCGCGTCGCCCTTTTTCTCCAGCTCCTCCTGGATCTGGTCGAGGGGCCAGTTGAAGATCATGGTGCGCGCCACGGCCAGGCACTGCCAGCCGTGCAGCTCCACGGCGGCGGGGGACTGCCGGTCCGGGTGCTCCGCGAGAAAGGCCTTCACGCCGTCCATAAACCGGTCGCCCAGCGCGCGCACCTCCTCCGGCGCCGTCGCCCAGTACGCCTCGCAGCGCTCGGCGTTGGCGACCAGGCGCATGCGCGTGTCAATGGGCAGCACGTCCTTCCCCGCCACCTCCGCCAGCCGGCCCGTGGCCATGCGCACGTTGATGTAGAGGTCTTCCAGCCGGTCCTCCGCCTGGGCATAGCCCGCCGCAAAGGCGGCGTCCGCCAGCGTGTCCGCATAAATGTGCGGCACCCCCCAGGTGTCGCGGTAGAGCGTCGCGCCCGGCGCGGGCTCCGCAGCCGGCGCCGCAACGGGGGCGGCCTCCTGCGCCGGAGGCGCGGCGGGGGCGGCGGGCACCTTCGCCGCCGGGGGCGCGGGCGGCGCGGCGGGCGAGCACCCCAGAATCCCGGACACTGCAAGCAGCAGCAGCGCCCCGACCGGCACCATAGCGTGTTTCTTCATGGCAGGCTCCTCGGTTGTTCGGCAGACTGGGGGTATTGTGTCAGGTTTCCCCGCAGGGTTCAAAGACCGCCGCTGTGTGAAAGGGGGAGGGCCGGGTTCGCGGGATACGTCGCCCCCAAAAGGTTTCCCATCGTCAGCGCTGCCAGCCTTCGATCCTGTACGCCTTTTCAAGCAGTTTGCGCTCCGGGCCACCGTTGTCGGGCACAAACCACGCCTCGAAGCGCGCGCCGTAGGGACGGCCCCAGTCGCCCTCATCTATGGTGATCTGGGCCGTTGAGAGGAAGGTTTCCCCGGGGTCGTCGGACCACCCCACCCACTCGTTGGTGTCCCCGCGCAGCGTTTTCTCGGAAAGCGGCGTCCCCTTGGTCATCTCGAACGCTTTGAGATACACCATGCCCGGCTCTCCGGGGTTGACCCGCAGTAATGAAACGTATATCCCGGGCTGAAAGGATTTCCGCAGGGAGAGGAAAGGAGCGCCTTTCCGCGCGCTCTCGGCGGGAAGGGCGGCGCGCGCAGTCTCCCATGCGGGATTTTCCGCCACTGCCGAGAATTCCGCCTCCATTTGCGCCAGCGCCGCACGGGTTAAACGCCGTTCCGCCACATCCGTCCGCTCAAAGATCTCAACGGTTAATCCTTCGGACTTGACAATGCACAGACTGTCGGGATGGCGCATCTTGAAGGAAAGGGCCGCCTTCTTTGTCTCTCCCGCCTCGATCCAAGTGATTCCGTCCTCCCCGTTCTTCCCGCCCTTCCCCGCGCCCATGGCGCGCAGAACCAGCGAGACGGCGGCGCGGGAAGCGGCACTTCCCTGTGGAGCGGATCCCCACCTCACGCCGGACAGGCCTATGGTGAGGCGCGTCTGAAAAGACCGTATGCCGGACTCGTCCCACATGTCCAAATCATGCCCGCCGTAGTACCCGTGCAGGTTTGGCGTCCATTGGCCGCCGATCCGCCAGCGCCGCGTGGCGAACCGGGCGCCGTTCTCCTCAAAAACGCGCCAGGCGCAGCTCGTCGCCAGGTGGCGCCGCAGAAGGTCCGGGTGTTCCCGGTGCAGCCGTGCCAGGGAATCTATGTTCCCGGTGACCGTCGGGTCATCCCCCCCGGGCGCGTCCAACGCCGCCAGCAGAGCCGCCTGATATCCGTCCGCCTCCCCGGTCTGCCCCGCTCCCTCCCCAAAACCTGGAACCAGTTCGGGCTCCGGTTCGGCCAAGACCACCCCCTCCGGCAGGCTGAGCCGGTCCGCGAATCCATCCTCGCTTGGCCCAAAGAAAAGGAAGGGAAGAAGGAGACGAAACCCAGCGGCCGCCACGCATACGCAGAGGGCAAATGACAGTAGATTGAAAAGCCCATTCGCCCACCGCCGCCGGACAAGATTCCACAGGACGGCGGGAAGGATGCACAGCAGGGCAAGCAGGGATGCCGCAAACATACCCAGAACCGCAGGGACCAGAATGCGG
Organism: Candidatus Hydrogenedentota bacterium; assembly: GCA_033813475.1. Taxonomy (GTDB): domain Bacteria; phylum Hydrogenedentota; class Hydrogenedentia; order Hydrogenedentales; family CAITNO01; genus JAAYBR01. The sequence continues at coordinate 5,161 of JAPXRP010000061.1, read as the reverse complement.
GTATGCGCGACCGTCACCGCCGCAAAACCTCCGTACAAAGACAGAAAGACCGCGCCGGGCAGCCACCGGCTGTTAAAGTACCGTTTCCAGATGCCGACCAAACGCGCCATGAACTTTCCCTCCTTCAGATTACTCTCTTTGAAGCCGCGCGGCCCGCAGAATTTATCTGGACTGGACCGGATTGCTCAGTCTACGGGCAAAGCTCCAGCAGCTTCCTCCGCACGGAGACCTCCGGGTAGCCGTCGGCGATCTTCTGGACGGCAGGCACGCTGTCCGGGGCGGCGATATGGACCAGCGCCTCGGCGGCGGCATAGCGGGTGTCCACGGCGTTGTCGAGGTTCGCCACGGTTTCGAGCAGGACGGGGACCGCCCGCGCGTCGCCGATGCGCCCCAGCGCCCAGGCGGCGGCGGCGCGCCAGCAGGGCGTGGCCTCCATCTGGAGGAGGTGGATGTTCGTGTGGTCCGGCGCCGGCCGGCCGTGCCGCGCCTCGTTTCCTTCCGGCGCCAGCGTCCCCAGGAGCAGCTCCACGGACGCCGCGTCCCCGAGATTGCCCAGCGCCCGCCCCAGATAGAAGAGCACCCAGTGGCGGCGCGGGAGCTTCACGTTGTAGGTCTCGGGATGGTTGATCTCGCGCGCGAAGGTCTCCTCCGGTTCGGCCAGACAGCGCGTGTACGCCGCGCGCAGGGCGGGCGCGCGCTCCGGGTCGCGGCAGAGGGAGGCGAGAAGCTGCGCCGCCCGGATTTCCGGGCAGAGATTCCCGGCCCAGGCCTTCACCGTGTCACCGATTGCCCCGCGCAGCTCCTCCCCCGCCTCCGCCTCCGGATCGCCCAGCAGGGCCAGGCACGCCGCAGTCACTTCCCCCCCGCGCCCCGAACGCCGGATCACCCGCCCCGCGAGCAGCTCGTAGCTGTCCGTCTCAAGGAAGAGCGCGCGGTCGGGGTCCGTGGGCAGGGAGCGGATGATGTGGGGGACAATGGGGCCCGCGCCTTCGGCGCCGAGACGGTCCAGCGACTGGATCACGCGGGCATGCAGGGGCGAGGCGTGGCACGCGTACAGCGCGGGATGGTCGCTGTACCATCCGACATAGTCCTCGTACCTGCCCAGCCGGGAGAACGTGTCCACCAGCAGCGCCTCGGCCTCGGGGCCGCCGATCCATCCCAGGGCCTCGACCACCGCCTCGGCGAGGAACAGGTTTCCCTCCCGGGGATGGATGTGGTCCGTTAGAATCTCGCGGAACAGGGGGAGGGACTGTGTGTCGTGCAGATGGCCCAGGGCGCGGACCGCCGACTGGAGGGTGCGGGGATTCAGGGGGGAGGCGTCGTCGAAGGTGAAGCTGTCGGTGCGGTTGTGGTTTTCAAACGGCGGGTAGGGGTTGTTGCGCCGCTCCCGGTCCACATATGCGCGGAGCGCGGCGCGGGCGGCGTCGCCGCCGACATGTCCCAGGGCCACCATCGCGCGGCGCTGCGCCGCGCGGTCCGGGCTGTCCATGTCGCGTATCAGGGCCGCCTCCTGTCCGGCCCAGGGGTCCCCCTCCAGCCACGCGCGCCAGTCCGCAGCCTGGCCGTCCGCCGGCGCCACGCGCCCCGTGATGTTCTCCAGCGCGATGGCCGCCGCCTGCGCGGCGTGGGGGTCGGGATCCTCCAGCAGCGCGGCGAGCGGCGCGACGCTGTCGCGGGTGCCGCACGCGGAAAGCGCCAGCGCCGCCGCCACGCGCGCCTCGCGGCTGGAATCCTGGAGCGCCGCCGCCAGCGCGGGGGCGGCCGCCCGGTCGCGGAACAGGGCCAGGCGGTTTGCCGCCGAAATGCGCACCGCCTCGTCCGCATGGCCGAGTTTCCCCGCCCAGGCGGCGGTCTCCGCCTGTCCGGGGGTCAGCGGCGCGACCGTGTCGGAAATCCGGTTGAGCGACGCGACCTCCCGGAACCGCTCAAACTGAAGGTCCATCATCCCCGAGGTGCCGGGGTTGTTCCCGCGCCACCGGTGGGGCTCGCCCCGGTCAAGCAGTTTCAGCGGTTCCGTGCGGAACACGCCCGTGTATCCGCCGCCGCCGGGGGGGCCGGCGCGGTGGGAGTCATGGCAGCCCGTGCAGGACCGCACCTCACCCGGCCGCACGAAAATCCACGACATCTCGTTCAGCTCCGAGCGGCCCTCGGCGTCCACGGCCTGGAACGCCAGCGGCACATCGGCGGGGACCTCGACGGAGAAGGAGCCGTCCGGCGCGATGGGCACCGTGCCCAGCTCGGTGACCTCCTTGCCCTGGTGCACAAAGTCCCAGTGGGAGGAGCGCACGCTGACGCCCCGCGAGCGCAGGACACGGAGGGCGCGGATGTGCCCCCAGCCCGCGTCGGTCTTGCGGGTGATGCGCACGTTCTGCGCATAGAGAAACCCCGTGGCGTGGGGCGACCCGGTCCCGGCCACCCTCACGGTTTCGGGCAGCACGGGCGGCACGGGGCGCGGCGCCAGCGACACGGGCGAATGGAGGGGCGTGTCGGAGGACTCATGGATCCGGACGATCCGGTTGTCTTCCGGGTCGAGAACGGCGAGGATGCGGGTCCGCCGGTCGTTGGGGTCGTCGTGAAACACCGTGACCAGCAGGCGCCCGTCGGGCAGGGGCGCCAGGTCGCCGAGGCTGCCGGGAATCCGCCGGTGCGTGTCCTCCGCCGAGCCGGGCCGGGCGATGAAGTTTCCGGTCTTGGACAGGACCGCCAGGCGCCCGTCCGGCAGGGGCGCGGGGCTGCCGTAGCCCAGCAGGCGCAGGCGCACCCCGTACACCGCCCCCACATCGGCGCCGAACAGCGTCTGTCCCGCCGACCCGTCCGGGCGGATGGCGTGGATCAGGGTCTCCACCTTGGCGCGGCCGAAGAAGTTGTCGCTGCGGACAAAGGCGATGCGCCCGTCGGGAAGCACCTTCGGCTCGTTGTCGAAAATGGGGGTGTGGGTGATGGACCGGATTCCGGAGCCGTCGCGCCCCATCACAAACAGCGCCCGGGCGGGCGCGGCGTGGTACTCCTCGAAGGTGCCGATGCGCGTGGAGGAGAAGACGATGCGGCCGTCCGGCAGCTCCGCGGGGTCCGTGTCATGATGGAAACCGCGGGTGAGCTGCTCGGGCGCGCCGCCGTCGAGGGGAATCCGGTAGATGTGGAAGAAGGGCGCCCCCTCCGGCGCCATGGACACATACACACACCGCCCGTCAAAACTCGCGCTCGGCGAGCCGAGCACCCCCGCCCCCGCGTCCAGCAGCACGCGCGGCGCGGCGTCCGGCCCCGGCGCGTCCAGCACGCACAGCCTGCGCCCGATCTTGGAGGGGCTGGGCAGGTCGAACATCTTGTAGGCGCGCGACCAGTCGTCTATGCGGAAGGAGATGCCCCACGCGTCCTTGTCCATCTTCTCGTACACGCTGCAGTCGCGGTCCACGAACGCCACGGGGCCGGGCCAGACAAACTGGCCGTCCGGCGCGCGCACCACGGGGCGGACGGGCAGGGCGCCCTGACGGCGGCCCCCCTTCGACCCCGCGTACTCCAGAACGCCCCAGGGGGCCATCCCCATCGGGCCCAGCACGGCGGCGGCGGCCCACTTTCCGGCCTCGTCGTATCCCGGAAGGGAGTACTCGGCGGGGTCGCCTTCGGGCGACACCCTCCAGGACGCGCCGGTCGTCCGCGTCAGCGGCTCCGCGCCGTCCGTGTCCACCCGCAGCGCGGCGACCACCCCCCGCGCGCCGCCCAGGCACAGCCCCCGTATGCCGAGCGCGTTCGGCCCCGGCTTCAAGTGCTCCAGCACATCCCACTGCTCCAGGCTTCCCCACACGTCGCTGCTTGGCCCGATGTCGTGGCCCACCAGGACGCCGTTCACATAAAGCTCATAGCCGTTGTCGGCCGTGATGAGCACGGACGCCGAGGAGGGCGCGCCGGACAGCGAAAACACCACCCGGAACTCGCAGGCATCCTGCTTTGCATCCCCCCAAATCCACGACGCGCCCCCCATGTCTGGCAGAGCCGCCGCCGCCTGAAGAGACCATCCTGTGAGCACAACGGCGCTGACCACCGCGGCCAGCATCCTCCTCTTCGCGTGTGCCGTCGTCGTTGATACGCCCATCATGCGCTCCTGTCGGGGGAATGGCCGGTGAAAAAAGCGGGGAACGGCCCGCGAAAAGGCCCGGCCGCAGTATAGGGTCGCCGCACGATGACGGTCAACCCCCGACCCGGGACAACCGCACTGAAATGAGTGGGCACTTTCTGGATGGAGTCCGGCAATCCCCCGTTGTCCGACCTCTCCAACGCTGAAAGCGTTGCCGAATATGGCCCAGGCCAGGCCGCCGCCCGAAGGGCCAGGCCAGCCCTGGGTTGGCCGCGCGGAACAGGCATGCCCCAACGGGGCAGCCGAAATGGCGGGGCGCCGCGACGGCCCTGGGAAAACGCGCCACCACGGTCATTTTTCGTGTGCCCCCGCGCGGGCAAGCCCACGCGAAGAAAGGCGGCAGCAAGCTACCGCACTCCAAGGCGCTGCGCGCTGTTCGGCCCCAGGGCCGTCTATTTGAACACCACCTTCAGCGTACGGATCTCGAAGGGGGTGACCTGCAACCGGACGGTCCCGTCGGGGGCGACGGGCACGGGGGTGTCGTTCTCCTCCATGAGGTCGCATTCGTGGACCGTTTTGGGTGTCCGGCAGAAGCGGAGATCGGCGGGGCCGCGCGCGCCGTGGGCCTCGTGGAGCCTCACGATGACCTCAGTGCCGTCCTCGGCCTTCTTCACCGTGTCCACCACAATGTTCGCCTGCCCGGCGGCGACGAAGGACGCCGCGGCGGGCAGTGCGGGCTTGCCCGCGCCGGACCGCGCCGGAAGGGGCAGCGCGAAGGCGGGCCGGTTGAGCAGCAGGCCCTCGGCCTGCGTCGCGCCGCGCCAGTCGCCCGCGTGGGGCAGCAGCGCGTAGGTGAACTCGTGGTAGCCCTCGTCGGCGTGCGGGTCGGGGTCCACCGGGGCGCGCAGGAGCGACAGCCGCAGCACATTGCCGCGCACGTCGTGGCCGTACTTGCAGTCGTTCAGCAGGCTGACGCCGTAGCCCGCCTCGGACAGGTCGGCCCAGTGGTGGGCCGTCACCTCGAAGCGCGCGCGGTCGGCGTCGGTGTTCTCGTGCGTGGGCCGCTCGACGGCGGCGAACTGGATGTCG
>JAPXRP010000060.1:0-20411 GCA_033813475.1 Candidatus Hydrogenedentota bacterium | reverse complement strand
CCTGGCGGCCCGCATTGGGGCGGCCATCGTGGACGAGCCGCCGCTCGCCATGAACGAGGGCGGGATCATCCGCGACGGCTTCGACCCGGAGCTGGACCGCCTGCGCGGGCTCCTGCGCGGCGGCCGCGACTGGATCGCCGCGCTCCAGCAGCGCGAGCGCGAGCGCACGGGCATCGCCAAACTGAAAATCGGCTACAACCGCGTCTTCGGCTATTACATCGAGGTCGGCCGGGGCCAGGCGGAGCAGACCCCGCCGGACTACCAGCGCAAGCAGACGCTGGCCAACGCCGAGCGCTACGTCACCCCCGAGCTGAAGCTGCGCGAGGAGGAGATGCTCACGGCGCAGGAGCGCGCCCAGTCCCTGGAGCACGACCTTTTCGCCGCCCTGCGCGACGAGGTGTCCGCCCAGGCGCGCCGCATCCAGCAGACCGCCGACACGCTGGCGGTGCTCGACACGCTGCTGTCGCTGGCCGAGACCGCCGCCGCCCGCGACTACCGCCGCCCCGAGGTGGGCGGCTTCGGCGTCCTCGAAATCTGCGAGGGGCGCCACCCCGTGGTGGAGGACCTGATGAAGTCGGGGCAGTTCGTGCCCAACGACACCCTGCTCGACCCGGACGGCGCGCGCGTGTGGATCGTGACGGGGCCGAACATGGCGGGCAAGTCCACCTACCTGCGCCAGGTCGCCCTCATCACGCTCATGGCGCAGATGGGCAGTTTCGTGCCCGCCGCCTCGGCGCGCGTCGGCGTGGTGGACCGCATCTTCACCCGCGTGGGCGCGTCGGACAACCTGGTCCGCGGCGAGAGCACCTTCATGGTCGAGATGATCGAGACGGCGGAGATCCTCAACTCGGCGACGGAGCGCAGCCTCCTCGTTCTCGACGAGATCGGCCGCGGCACCAGCACCTTCGACGGCATCAGCATCGCGTGGTCCGTCGCGGAGCACCTGCACGACCGGGTGGGCGCCAAGACCGTCTTCGCCACCCACTACCACGAGCTGACCGAGCTGGGAAACAAGCTGGAGCACGCGAAGAACGTGAACGTGGCGGTGCGCGAGTGGGGCGGCAAGGTGGTCTTCCTCTACCGCATCGAGGACGGCGGCGCGGACCACAGCTACGGCATCCACGTGGCCCAGCTCGCCGGGCTCCCGGAGGAGGTCATCGCGCGGGCGCGGAACATCCTCGAATCCCTGGAGGCGGGCTCCCCCGCCCCCGCCGGGCTCCCCGAGCAGCTCTGGCTCTTCCAAACCCCGCAGGACGCGGGCCCCAGCCCCGTGGAGGAGGAGCTGAAGCGCGTGGACCCCGACGCCCTCTCGCCCCGGGAGGCCCAGCAGCTCCTCTACCACCTCAAGCACCTCTCCAACGCCCCCCGCAGGGGCCGCGGCCGCTGAGCGGACGGCGGCCCGCGCTTGCTTTGCCCGGTGGAAACCCGTACCATGGCGCGCGGGTTCCGGGGCGGGTTTCGGCGGCTGGTTGCCGCCGGGCCGTTCCGGGCTTTGTTTATACCGACGGGGTTTCCCTGCATGAAGATCATCCGCCGCCTCTATGACTGGGTGCTGCACTGGGCCGACACCCCCTACGGCATGACCGCCCTGGTGCTGATCGCCTTCGCCGAGTCGAGCTTCTTCCCCATCCCGCCCGACGTGCTGCTGATCGCGCTGTGCCTGGGCCGCCGCGAGAAATGGGCGCGGTTCGCCTCGGCCTGCGCCGTGGCCTCGGTGGCGGGCGGCATCGCGGGCTACGCCATTGGCTGGGGCGTGTGGCAGGCCGTGGACCAGTTCTTCTTCGCCTATGTCCCCGGCTTCTCGGAGCAGGCCTTTGAGCGGGTGTCCCAGCTCTACGACAAATACAACTTCTGGGTGGTCTTCGCCGCCGCCTTCACGCCCATCCCCTTCAAGGTCTTCACCATCGCGGCCGGCGTCTTCGGCATCAACTTCCCCATGTTCGTCATTGCCGCCGCCATTGGCCGCTCCGCCCGCTTCTTCCTCGTGGCGGGCATGCTCCGCCTTTTCGGCAAGCCCATCGAAAAGTTCATTGACCGCTGGTTCAACATCCTCAGCATCCTCTTCTTCGTCTGCCTCATTGGCGGGTTCGTCGTCCTGAAGTTCTTCCTGGAGCACTGATCCGGGGTGCGGTCCTCACGCCGTTCCAAGTAGAATGGGCCCGGGCGGCGCGCGCAACGCGCCGTCCCCGAGGAGGCCATGACAACGCCGGAGTCCCCCATCGCACCGCTGGAACCGCCGCGGGACCGCGCGCGGGCCGCGCTCGCCCTCATCCTCCTGGGGGCGCTGGTGGTCCGCGTCGCCTGGCTCGTCGTGCGCAGCGGCGCGCCGGACTTCAACGCCCCCGTCCTCGACCCGCAGTTCAACCGCTATTACGCCCACGGGCTGGTGACGGGCGACTGGGCCCCGCCGCCGGGCGCGGCAGACCCGGACATTGCCGCCACGCCCTACGGCCGCCCGCCGCTGTATCCCCTCTTTCTCGCGGGGGTCTACGCCGTCTTCGGCGAGAACACCCTGTGGGCAGGCGCGGTGCAGATTCTCCTCGGGCTGGTCTCCGTCTGGCTGGTTTTCGCCCTCGGGCGCGCGTGGTTTGGCGCGACGTCGGGGCTGGCCGCGGCGCTGCTCATGGCGGTGTACTGGCCCGCCGTCTATTTCGAGTGCGAGCTGAACTCCCCGGCCCTGGAGGTGCCGCTCCTGCTGCTCTTCGCGGGGGCGCTCACCGGATGGGCCGGGGCCTCCGCACGGCGCGCGTTTGGATATGCGCTGGCGGCGGGGATGCTGCTGGGGCTCCACGCCCTGATCCGGCCGACGATCCTCCTGCCGGGGGTGCTGGCCGCCGGATGGATGCTGGCGCGGCGCGGCGCGGCGTCCCCCTTCCGGGCGCGGTGCGCGCACGCGGCGGCGATGGGGTGCGTTGCGGCGCTGGTCGTCGCCCCGGCGGTGGTCCGGAATTACCGCGTGTCCGGAGAGTTCATCCTCATCTCCAGCTACGGCGGCATCAACGCCTATTTGGGGAACAACCCGGACGCCACGGGGGACAGCGCGAAGGCCCCGGGGCTGTACGATTTGTGCGGGCGCGACGAGTGGAACTGTTTCAGCTATCCGGCCGTGGTGCGCGGCCTCGCGGAGAAGCAGGGCTGGGAGACGCCGTCTTTTGCGCGGGCCTCGCGCTTCTTCTACGACCGCGCGCTGGCCTTCTGGCGCGACGACCCCGCCGCCGCCCTGCGCCTGACCCTGCGCAAGGCCGCGCTCTTCTGGGGCCCGGCCACCGTGTCGGACAGCAAGGTGGTCCACTACGACCGCCGTCCGGGCGGGGTGCTGCTGCCGCTGCTGTCCTTCACGCCCCTGCTGGCGCTGGCGCTGCTTTCCCCGCTCTTCCGGAAATTCCGGGGGATGCCCGGCGCGGGCGGCCTGCCCGCCGTGCTGATTGCCGGGCATTTCCTTTCCATCCTGCCCTTCTTCGTGGCGGAGCGTTACCGGGTGCCCGTCGCGCCGTTCCTGGCGCTCTGCGCCGGGGCGGGGCTTCACGGGGCATGGATGTGGATCCGGTCCGGCGGCGCGCGGCCCGCGGCGGCCCTCCGGGTCGGCGCGGCGGCCTGCACCGTGACGGTGGCCGTCGTCACGCCCTGGGCGGCCTACACCCCGGACCTGGCCACCTGGCACTACCACCGGGGCGTGGCGTATTCGGACGCGGCGAACGCCGCCGCCGCCGCGCGCGAACTGGAGTCGGCGGTGCTCGTCAGCCCGGCCCACGACGAGGCATGGCTGCGGCTGGGCGGCGAGCGGACGCGGGCAGGGGATGCGGCGGGGGCACTGGCGGCGTATGCACAGGCTGTCGCGGCGCGGCCGGAGAACGCGGCGGCGCGGAACAACCTGGGCTGGGAGCTGCAGCGCGCGGGCCGGGTGGACGAGGCGGAGGCGCAGTACCGCGCCGCGCTGGCGCGCCAGCCGCGCTACGCGCTGGCCATGAACAACCTGGGCAACCTGCTGCTGGCGAAGGGAAACGCGCAGGAGGCGCTGGACTGGTTCCAGCGCGCGCGCGCGGTGAACCCGGACGACCCGCACGCGGTGAACAACGCGGCCAATGCCCTCCTGGCGCTGGGGGACGCGGCGGGGGCCGAGGCGCTCTACCGCGAGGCGGCGGAGGCGCACCCCGAAAGCGCCGACATCGCCAACAACCTCGGCTGGTGCCTCGCCGGGCAGGGCCGCGCGGAGGAGGCCTGTGCGTGGTTCGCCCAGGCCCTCGCGCTCGACCCGCACCACGCCCGCGCGGCGGCCAACCGGGAAACCCTCTGCGGGGGGGCAACGTAGAAGCGGCTTCCAGCCGCTTTCTTGGAGTGTTTCAAGGGTGCGGCGCCTCAGCGCACCGAGCCGAGCCCGTCCAGCAGCCCCTGCGAGGTGTTGCGGAGCTGGCGGCCGACGGAGGCGAGCTTCTCGCGCGCCTTCTCCGCGGAGTCGGAGTCCGGCTCCACGATGACCGCCTTGTTCCACTCCTCGTAGGCCTCCTCGGGCACGCCCAGCTTGTGCAGCGTGTTGGCGAGGTAATAGTGGGCCCGGGCATAGCCCGGATCCTGCTCCAGCGCGCGGCGGAAGTACTTCTCCGCGCCGACATAATCGCGCGCGTTGTAGCATGCCGTGCCCATTTTCACCTCGCGGATGGAGGCTTTCCTCTGCGACGTCATCTCGTGTCCCATGTCCCGGTTCTCCTCCGGACGCACTTGTCCAACACGGCGTTCCCCGGACCGCGCCCCGCAGTCCAACCCCCGAAGCGGCCCAGCCGCCCCAAAAGGGAACACCCGCCATGCCACAACTGTATCAACGCACCCTACGCACCCCGAATGACCTCGTCCGTTAGGATACCACTTCCCGGGCGGAATTTCCAGCGTTTTCTACGGGCGGCGGCGCCCCCAGCGCCTCCAGAAAGACCCTTTCCAGCCGCCGGGCCACCGTTTCCGGGTGGTGTTCGCCCAGGACCGTCGCGCGGGCGGCGCGGCCCAGGTCGCGGCGGAGCCGGGGCTGGTCCATGAGCCGCACCAGTGCGGCGGCCAGGGCGTTCGCGTCGTTGTCGGGCACGACCAGGCCGTTTATCCCGTCCTTCAGGGGCCAGGCCGCCCCTGCGCAGGCGGCCACGGGGCGGCCCGCCGCCATGGCGTTGAGCAGCTTGATCGGGTAGCCGGACCAGGACACGCGGGGCACGGCGACCACGACGTCCTGCGAGAGGACGGCGCGCAGGGCGCCCAGAGTGTCGCAGGGGACATGCTCCACATGGGGAAAGGGCGGCAGGGCGGCGGTGGCCATGACCAGGCGGACGGCGGGCCGGGACTGCCGGATGATGGCGACGGCGTCCAGCAGCAGGCCAAGGTTCTGATACCGGTCCAGATTGCCCGTGTAGACGATGGGGGGCATGGGGGCCTCGGCGGGCGCGGTCTCGGGGAAGGCGGCGGCGTCCACCGGCGGCGGGATGATCTCCACGCGGTCCTGGGGGCAGCCGCGCAGGACGAGATAACCCGCGAGGCGGCGGTGGGGCGCGATGATCCGGTCGGCGCGGCGGGGAAAGGTGTTGTCGAACCAGCGGCCCGCGCGGCGGGCGGTCCGCTCCGTACCGGGGCCGTCGAAGTAGTAGGGCAGCTCGTCGGCGAGGGCGTTGTGGGCCATGTAGACCACGGGACGCGTCCGCGCCGCCAGCGCCACGAGCAGGGCCTCGTAGTTGTGCGCGCAGACGATGTCGGCGCCCTCGCTGCGGATCGTGCGGCGCAGCGCCGCGAGGAGGGCCGCGTCGTGCAGGGGCTTGGTCCGGTCGGGGCCGGAGGCCGTGATGTCGCGCGCGAGGGGCCAGCGCTTCGCGCGGCGCAGCGCCACGTCGGCGGGCGGGGTGTCGCCCGCGCCGTGGTCGTAGACCACGAGGCGGACTGAATGGCCGATGCGCAGGAGGGCGGAGGCGGTGTCGTGCAGGAAGACCTGCGACCCCTGGGGGAAGGGGTAGGGGCACGCGCCGACCATGACTATCTTGAGCTTTCTCATTCCAGGTATCCCAAAGAACGCAGGCGTTCCTCGAGCAGCGCCTCCTCCTCCGGCGAGTAGGGGCGCGCAGCGCCGTCCCCGCTGTCTGCGGGGGGCGCGTCGCCCGTCCCCATGCCGGGGGCGAAAAGCGGGCGGCCCTCCATCTCCGGACCCGCCACCCCGAGCGCAGACAGCACACTCGGGGCAATGTCCAAGAGGGACGGCCTTTCCGGCCCGCCTGCCACAGGCCGGTTCGTCACCAGCACGCCGGGGTTTCGGTGGACGCCGTTCATGCCGCGTTCCTTGCCGCCGGGGTATTCCGCCTCGGTCAGTTTCCGGACCGCGCCGCCTCCGCGCGCCCGGACACACACCGGAGCATACCCGCTTTCCGCCTTCAGAGACAACACCACATCGGGGGCCCGGTCCACATGCGCGCCGCTGTACAGCTTCGCGCGCGGCACGGCGTCCGCGACCACGTCCCACTCCCGCAGGCGCGCGCACAGTTCGGTCACGAACCCGTCGTAGTCCTCCGGCGCGACGGTGCCCTGCGGCTCACGCCCCTTGAGGTTCACCCGCACGGAGGGGAAGTAGCCCAGCTCCTCGGAGTAGGCGCGGGTGTTTGCCCAGTCCAGGCCGCCGAAGCGCGACCGGCTCTCCGCGCCTCCCGCCACGCCGCGCAGCCGGCGGAACAGCGCGCCGCGCGCCCGCTCGGGCACCACCGACAGCCCCAGCCGCTTGAGCAGGCTGTCCCGCCCGCCGCCGGGCAGATAGCGCAGCAGGCCCATCTCGGCGAGGCGGTTGTTCAGATGGACCACCGTGTCGCCCGCGCCGGTGAATCCGTGGTCCGAGACCACCAACACCAGCGTGTCCGGCCCGGCGGCGTCCACGATCCGGCCAACCGCCGCGTCCAGCCGGGCGTACACGTCGCGGATCGCGGTGGAGAAGGGGTTCGGCCCGGGATGCCGCGGCGACTGCGGGTCGTGGAACATCCAGAAGTGGTGCGACACCGTGTCGCTCTCGCCGAAGACGGCCATGAAGAAGTCCCACGGCTCGGTCCGCGCCCAGTTCAGGAGGATGCGCTCCTTTTCCTCAATCCCCAGCAGGAGCCGCCGTAGGGCCTCGGCATGCCAGCCCGGCCCGATGCGGCCCTCCTGGAAATCCGCGAAACGCCATCCGGCGGCCTCGGCGGCGCGGGCGCGGGGGTAGACAAACGAGGCGTCCACGGACGTGGCGACGGGGGAGTCGAAGCCGGAGAGCATGAGGCCGTTCACCGGCTCCGGGGGCCAGGTGGCGGGGACCCCCGCCACCACCACATGCCGCCCCGCGCGCGAGAGGACGTCCCACACGGCGGGCGCGCGGCGGAACGAGCCGTTCACAAAGCGCACGGCGTGGCGGCCGGGGACCATTTCCGTGAAGTCGAAGATGCCGTGGCGGCCGGGGTTCACGCCGGTGACGCAGGAGGTCCACGCGGGGAAGGTGGCCGGCGGCGTGACGCTCTCCAGCGGCAGCAGCGCCCCGGCGGCCGCCAGCGCGCGGAGGTTTGGCAGCGCGCCGTCGTCCATCCACCGGCGGCAGAGCGCCGGGTCGGCCCCGTCGAGGCCCAGTACCAGCACACGGTTCATGGCGGCCATTGTAGCAACACGGGGGGAACGGGGGCGCGAAGAAAGGCGGCGCGGACTCGAAAGTCCGCGCCGCCGGATCAGCGTCGCAGGGGCGGATCAGAGGCAGTCGCTCGTGACGGTCACCCCGGCGGCCTGGAGCGCCGGAATCTGCGTGCCGCACGCGTCGGTGGAAAGCGGGTTGCCCGAGAGGTACAGGGCGGCGCCGGGGCCCGTCAGTCCGGCCAGGGGCGACAGGTCCGTGATCTGGTTGTAGTTGAACATCATCTCCTTCATGTCCACCAGACCGGCGAGGGGCGTCAGGTCCGCTATTTGGTTCGAGTGGATGTTCAGGGTGTTCATGGCCGTCATTCCCGCCAGCGGGGACAGGTCTGTGATCTGGTTCTCGTATATGACCAGAAACGAAATGGCGGTCAGTCCGGACAGCGGTGCGAGGCTCGTGATCTGGTTGTTGCCCAGACGCAGGTAGCCCAGGTTCGCCGCGTGCTCCAGGCCCGTCAGGTCGGCGATGGACAAGTCGTCGGCGCTGAGGGTTGTGAGGGCCAGCAGGTGCACGCCGGTCAGCGGGGTGCCCGCGGCCAGTCCCAGCGCCGTGCGGACGGCCGCCGCGAGATTCGCGTCGGGCATGGTCACCAGCGCCGGGCCGAGGCTCACCTCGATATCCACCGGCGCATTCGCCGCCAACACCGTGCCCGCGACCGGATTCTGGCTGATCACCCGTCCGGCGGGCACGGTTTCGCTGGCGGACTCCGTCACCGCCCCAACCATGAGCCCCGCATCGCCGATGGCGGTCATCGCGGTGGACCGGGCGAGGCCGGCCACATCGGGAACCGTCGCGGTTGCAATACAGGCGTCGTGGGTCACGGTTACCCCGCGTGCCTCCAGCGCGGGAATCTGCGTGTCGCACACGTCGGGGAAAAGCGGGTTGGCCGTCAACATAAGGCTCGGCGGACTGGCCGCCTCGGTGAAGACGGTTCCCGCCACCAGCGGGGCCACCGTGGTGAGCTGGTTCCAGTCGAGGGACAGGAAGGAGAGCTTCGCAAGCGCGGCCAGCGGCGCCGCATCGGCAATCTTGTTGTCCTGTAGCAGCAGGTTGACCAGGCCCGTCAGTCCGGACAGCGGCGCCACGTCCACAATCTGGTTGGTGTACAGGCCCAGAACGATGAGGCCCGTCAGTCCGGACAGCGGCGTCACGTCCACAATCTGGTTGTCGGAAAGGTACAGCCCCGTGAGGCCCGTCAGTCCGGACAGCGGCGTCACGTCCACAATCTGGTTCGCGACGAGATCCAGCACCAGGAGCGTGGACAGTCCGGACAGCGGCGTCACATCCGCGACCTGGTTAAGCTGGAGATACAGCTCCACCAGGCTCGTCAGTCCGGCCAGGGGCGCGAGGTCCGTGACCTGGTTGTTGTACAGGCCCAGATTGATCAGGTTTGTGAGTCCGGACAGCGGCGTCAGGTCCATGATCGCGTTGCTGGCAAGATACAGGTTCGACAGGTTCGGCGCGTGCTCCAGACCCGTCAAGTCGGCGATTCCCTGGTTGTTGCCGTTGAGACTGGTGAGGGCAAGCAGGTGCGCCCCGGTCAGCGGGGTGTCCGCGGCCAGGCCCAGCGTGGAGCGGATGGCCGCGGCGAGCGCCGCGTCGGGGACATTCACGGGCGCCGAACCCAGGCTCACCACAAAGTCCACTGCGGAACCCGCCGCCACTTCCGTGCCCGCCGCCGGGTTCTGGCTGACCACCTGCCCCGCCGGCACCGTGTCACTGTTGGCCTGCGTCACCGCGCCGACGGCCAGGCCCGCGCCGATCAGCGCCGATTCGGCCGTCGCCGGAAGCATCCATGTCACATCCGGAACGAAGGCCGACGGCCCCTTCGAAATCACCACGTCCACCGCCGACCCCGGGGCCACCAGCGCGCCCGCCGACGGGTTCTGGCTGATCACCTGGCCCACAGGCACCGTGCCGCTGAAGGACTCGGCCACCGCGCCCAAAACCAGGCCCGCGCCCGTGAGGGCGCTTTCCGCCCCGGCCTGGGTCATGTCCGCCAGGTCGGGAACGGCCACCGGGGCGATGCAGGCGTCGTGGGACACGGTCACGCCGCGCGCTTCCAGGGCGGGAATCTGCGTGTCGCACACTTCTGTGAAGAGCGGGTTGTTCGAGAGGTACAGGGTGGCGGGGCCCGTCAGTCCGGCCAGCGGTGACAGGTCCGTGATCAGGTTGTTTACGAACATCATTTCCTTCATGTTCACCAGACCGGCAAGGGGCGTCAGGTCCGATATCTGGTTCGCTCGGATGTTCAGGGTGTTCATGGCCGTCATTCCGGCCAGCGGGGACAGATCCGTGATCTGGTTCTGGTAAATGACCAGGAACGAAATGGCCGTCAGGCCGGCCAGCGGCGCGAGGCTCGTGATCTGGTTGTTGCCCAGACGCAGGTAGCCCAGGTTTGCCGCGTGCTCCAGGCCCGTCAGGTCGGCGATGGACAAGTCGTCGGCGCTGAGGGTTGTGAGGGCCAGCAGGTGCGCCCCCGTCAGCGGGGTGCCCGCGGCCAGTCCCAGCTCCGTGCGGACGGCCGCGGCGAGATTCACGTCGGGCATGGCCACCAGCGCCGGACCGAGGCTCACCTCGATGTCCACCGGCGCATTCGCCGCCAACACCGTGCCCGCGGCGGGGTTCTGGCTGATCACCCGTCCGGCGGGCACGGTCTCGCTGACGGACGGCGTCACCGTTCCGGCCAGAAGGCCCGCTTCGTCCAGGGCCGCCTCCGCCTCCGCCTGGGTCATCCCCGCCAGATCCGGCACCGATATGGCCGGACCCCGCGAAACCACGAAACCCACCCCTGTCCCCAACTGCGTGGGCGTCCCCGCCGGAGGGTTCTGGCTGATCACCCGGCCCGCGGGGACCGTGCCGCTGAAAACCTCCGCCACAAAGCCGACCGTCAGGCCCGCGCCAGTGATGGCCGTCTCCGCCTCGGCCCGCGTCATGCCCACGATATCCGGCGCCGGGACGGGCTCGGGACCCTTGGACACGTCAAGCGCCACGGACGCCCCAAGCGTGACCGACACGCCCGCCGCGGGGTTCTGGCTGATCACCTGACCCGCCGGGACCGTGGCATTGAAAGATTCTGCCACCGTGCCGACTGTCAGGCCCGCGCCGGTCAGCGCCGTTGCCGCCGCCGCCTGCATCATCCCCACAACATTCGGCACCGCGACGGTCGTCACCGGCTCGGGTCCCTTGGAAACCACCAGACCCACAGCCGACCCCGGCGCAACCAGCGCGCCCGCCGCCGGGGTCTGGCTGATCACCTGATCTGCGGGAACGGTGGCGCTGAAAGATTCCGTCACCGAGCCGACCGTCAGGCCCGCACCGGTCAGAGCAGTTGCCGCCGCCGCCTGCGCCATCCCCACAACACTCGGCACCGCGACGGTCGTCACCGGCTCGGGTCCCTTGGAAACCACCAGACCCACAGCCGACCCCGGCGCAACCAGTGCGCCCGCCACCGGGTTCTGGCTAATCACCTGGCCTGCGGGAACCGCAGCACTGAAGGATTCGGTCACCGCGCCAACCGTCAGGCCCGCGCCGGCCAGCGCCGTTGCCGCCGCCGCCTGCGCCATCCCCACAACACTCGGCACCGCAACAGGTTCCGCCCCCTTGCTGACCACCAGCGCCACGGCGGACTTGGACTTAACCTTTGTCCCCGCCGCAGGGTCCTGCTGGACCACCTGACCGGCCGGAACCGTGGCGCTAAAGGCCTCGGTCACCGCCCCCACGGCCAGTTTCACGTCCGTGAGCGCGGACGTCGCCGCCTCCAGGGTCATTCCCACAACATCCGGCACCGCGACCTTGCCGCACCCAGGCAGCACCAGCATCGCCATCGCCAAGAAAAGACACACACCAACACGCCCGCCGCGCAGGGGTTCGCTAAACATCGCCGCTCCTCGCTAAACTTCAAGAAATTTGGGCAACGAACCCGGATGTTCACATGGCACGCGGGCGAATCGCCATAATCCAATAAAATACATAAAAGCGCGACTATGGCGCAAGTTTTTCACGGTACGCGGGCGGGCAAAACGGCCTCCCATAGGCGGGATGGGCGGGCGGCGGAGACCCCTAATCAAACCATCGTGGAGGTGTTCGGAAGAAGGCAGGTCTTCTGGACCCGCGTTGCACGCGTTGGCGGCGTGAAAGGCGTCCACTCACCCATGAACGGCGGAAGCTCCCTTGGATTTGTGTCTTGGTCTCTGTTGTCCCAACGGGACATCCGCGTATAGCCCAGGCCGGGCCGCCGCCCACCGCAGTTTCGGCTGCCCCGTTGGGGCATGACGGTTCTGTGCGGGCAACCCAGGGCAGGCCTGGCCCTTCGGGCGGCGGCCTGGCCTGGGCTGTATTCGCAAACGCTTTGAGCGTTGAAGAGGCCGGACAACGGGCAATTAACGGGCTCCATCCAGAAAGCGCCCATGTATTCTGGTGCGATTGCCCGCCGCTGGCATTCCGGCCTGGAAATTTTGTATACTAGCCGCTGTATTTCCAGCAATCTGCGGGGCACAGGTGTCCCTGTCGCGGTCGGCCGGGCCGGGATGCGCCCGCAAACGCGCAAGGAGCCCCAAGACCGTGCCGGAATTCGCCGAACGCAGCTCCAGGGAACTGGTGGAGACGGGGACCGTGCTCGCGCCGAAGTTTGACGCGGACGGACTGGTCCCCGCGGTGACGACGGACTACGCGACGGGCGAGCTGCTGATGGTGGCCTACATGAACGCCGAGGCGTTCAAGAAGACCATCGAGCTCGGCGAGGCGGTGTACTGGAGCCGGAGCCGGAAGGAAATCTGGCACAAGGGCGCGACGAGCGGCCTGGTGCAGAAGGTCCGGGAGATCCGGGTGGACTGCGACCAGGACGCCGTGTGGCTCCGGGTGGAGTCGGTGGGCGGGGCCTGCTGTCATGTGGGCTACCGGTCCTGCTTCTACCGGTCGGTGTCCCCCGGCGGCGGCGGCGGCGCGGAGTTTGCGCTGGTGTACGAGGAGACGGAAAAGGCCTTCGACCCCGAGAAGGTGTACGGCAAGAAGTGAACGCGGCCCCCCGGGGCCGGAGAGCACAAGGAGCAGCAAGCGATGGCAGCGAAGAGCAAAGGCAACAGGGAGTATGTGATCCTGGAGTGCACCGAGGCGCCGGGCACCTCCCGTTACATGACGCAGAAGAACAAGCGGAACAACCCCGAGCGGATGGAGCTGAAAAAGTTCAACCCGACCCTGCGCAAGGTGACGGTGCACCGCGAGAAGAAGTAGGTTTTCCCCTTTTTGGTGACCCCGTATTGGGGGCCGGGGCGGATTCCACCGGGATCCGTCCCGGCCTTTCTTTTGCGCCGGGGCCGGTCAGGCGCCCGCGCGCTCCTTGAGCTTGCGCACAAACTCCCGCGCCCGCGTCCGGTGCTCCTCCGTCACGGAGAAGGCCACGGCGGCCAGCGCCGCGGTGAGCACGCCCAGGTCGTCCATGAAGCCCGTGACGGGGAGGAAGTCGGGCACGGCGTCCGTGGGCACGATGAAGTAGCCCAGGGCGCCGTAGATCACCGTGCGCGCCCAGCCGGGGGTCTTCTCGTCGCGGGCGGCGAAGAAGAGCTGGAGGGCCAGCTCCAGCACCCGCTCCCCCGCCTGCTGGAACGACGACCGCGCCTTGTCCCAGAACTTTTCCTCGCCGTACTCCCTGCCGTATTCACCGGGGTCCTTCGGCTCATCCATGTCGCTCTCCCTGGCCTCCGCCGCCCTCAGGGCGTGCGGTAGCGTTTCGGGTCTATGCCGTGGCGGTCCACCCGGAGCCCCATGAGGCGCTCCGAGATGCCGAGCTGGCGTGCGGCCTTTGCCTTGTTTCCGCGCGAGTCCTTGAGCGCCTCGATGATCATCTCGCGCTCCACCCGGTCCAGGGTCTCCTCCAGCGTGCCGCTCATGACCGTGTTGCTCGCCTCGGAGGTCTGGAGCGTCGGCGGCAGGTGGTGCCCGTGGACCACGTCGTCGTTCGTCAGGAGCACGGCCCGCTCGATGCAGTTCTCCAGCTCGCGCACGTTGCCCGGCCAGTGGTACGACATGAGCATGTCAATGGCGGGCGTGGAGACGCGGCGGACGTATTTGTTGTTCTCCTTGCCGTACTTCTCGACGAAGAAGTTGGCCAGCTCCAGGATGTCCGTGCGGCGCTCGCGCAGGGCCGGCACGAAGATGGGGAACACGTTCAGGCGGTAATAGAGGTCCTGGCGGAAGTCCCCCGTCGTCATCGCCTCCTCCAGGTTGCGGTTGGTCGCGGCGATGACGCGCACGTTGACCTTGACGGTCTCCTCGCCGCCCACGCGCTCGAACTCCTTCTCCTGGAGCACGCGCAGCAGCCGGATCTGCGTCTGCGGCGTCAGGTCGCCGATCTCGTCCAGGAAGATCGTGCCCCGGTGGGCCATCTCGAAGCGGCCCTCGCGCCGGCGCACCGCGCCGGTGAACGCGCCCTTTTCGTGGCCGAAGAGCTCGCTCTCGATGATGTTCTCCGGCAGGGCCGCGCAGTTCACCCGGATGAACGGCTTCGCCGCCCGGTCGCTGTTGTAGTGGATCGCCTGGGCCACCAGCTCCTTGCCCACGCCGCTCTCGCCGCGGATGAGGACGGTCGCCTCGCTGCGGGCCACCTGGAGGATCAGGTCGAACACCGTCTGCATCGCCTTCGACCGACCGATCATGTTGGCCGGTCGGAACCGCGCCTGGAGCTCCTGCTGGAGGCGGGCGTTCTCCGACAGCAGCCGCTCATACTCCTCCTGCGTCTCCTGGCGCAGGCGCACCGAACCCGCGATCATGGACGCGATGATCTGGAGCAGGCGGATGTCCTCCTCCAGCGACACCTCGGACCCGAAGACCCGGTCGGCGCTCAGGGTGCCCAGGACGGTGGACTCCATCTTGATGGGCACGCAGAGGTAGGACACCTCCTTGCGGTTGACGGTGCCCCGCGCGTTTGTGCGGTTGAGGAACAGCGGCTCCTCGGAGGTCTTCGGGATGACCATCGGCCGCCCCGACTGCGCCACCCGGCCGATCACGCCCTCGCCCGGCTTGTAGCGCCCGCGGGCGAGCTGCTCGTCCGTCAGCCCGTGGGCCACGCAGGTCACCACCTCGTCCAGCTCCCGGTTCAGCAGGGCGATGGTTCCGCGGAGCATGCCCGTGTGCTTCGCCATCGCCTTCAGCACCGGCCCCAGCTCGTCCCGCAGGTCCATGCTGCGGTCCAGAATCTGGCTGATTTCAAAGAGCAGCCCCAGCTCGGCGAGCTCGCGGCGGATTTTCGGCTTCTCAGGACTCATGCGTCCCCTCTCCCGGGTTGCGCGCGGAAAGTTACGGAACGGACGGACATACCAAACCGTAGGAATGGTATGCCCAGAGAGGGGCGCATGTCAACCAAAGGGGGGGGCAGACCATTCGGACAAGTCGGACAGGTCGGACCCGTCGGACCTCACCCCAGCGCCACGTCGAGGAGCATCATGAGGGCGAAGCCGCCGAGGAGGCCGATGGTGGGGACGTCGGTGCCGTTGCGCTGGGACTCGGGGATGAGCTCCTCGGCGACGACGAAGATCATGGCGCCGGCGGCGAAGGCGAGGGCGTAGGGGAGGATGGGCTGCATGAGGAGGACGAGGGCCGCGCCCGCGACGGCGGCCAGGGGCTCGACGGCGCCGGAGGCGGCGCCGTAGGCGGCGCAGCGCCAGGCGGAGAGGCCCTCGCGGCGCATGGGCAGGGAGACGGCGGCGCCCTCGGGGAAATTCTGGAGGCCGATGCCGAGGGCGAGGGCGAGGGCGCCCGAAACGGTGGCCCCGGTCATGCCGCTGGCGGCGGCGCCGAAGGCCACGCCGACGGCGAGCCCCTCGGGAACGTTGTGCAGGGTCATGGCGAACATGAGCAGGGTGCTGCGCCGCCAGGAGGTGGGGATGCCCTCCTCCTCCCCCTTCTTGCGGTCGGGGTGCAGGTGGGGGAGAATCTTGTCAATGAGGAGGAGCGCGAAGCCCCCGGCGAGGAATCCGATGACGGCGGGCAGCCAGGGGACGCCGCCCATGGCCTCGCTCATCTCGATGGCCGGGGCCAGGAGCGACCAGAAGCTGGCGGCGATCATGACGCCCGCCGCCGCGCCCAGGCAC
Source organism: Candidatus Hydrogenedentota bacterium (assembly GCA_033813475.1). Classification (GTDB taxonomy): domain Bacteria; phylum Hydrogenedentota; class Hydrogenedentia; order Hydrogenedentales; family CAITNO01; genus JAAYBR01. The sequence goes on along the minus strand of JAPXRP010000060.1, from coordinate 4,664 downwards.
CCGTCGAGGAAGTTGCGGTTGACCTCGCGGGTGAAGAAGACGGGCAGCGCGCCCAGCGCGGTCATGCCGAAGGTGAACATGCCGGCGAGAAACGCCTGCATGACCGGGTGCAGTCCTGCCAGAAAGTCCATGCCCGGCTCCTTATTCGGTTGCCCATTCCACGGCGCGGTACGCGCCGTGGTACACCCCCGCGCGGTCCTGCCGCAGGATGCTGTCGCACCAGAGCGCCAGCAGGTCGCCGCCGCCGAGGAGCAGGTCGAGCGCCTGGAGGGTCTCGGCCGTGCCCGCGCACTCCTGCGACCCCGCGCCCAGCTCCGCGCCGCGGATCGCGCCCCAGGCCTCGTGGCCGCCCACCCGCTCCAGAAACAGCGTGGGGATGGGATAATAGGCCAGCTCGCTCGGCTTGGTCATCAGGACGTCGCCGGCACGCATGAGCAGGTTGGTGGTGTGGACCGCCGCGTAGATGTCCCGGTGCAGGAAGGTGTGCAGGCCCGCGGCCTCCCCCTCCAGCGCGTCCTCGGCGAAGCGCGCCGTCCCGTTCCAGTCCGTGTGGCGCACCGCAATCTCCGCCGCGCCGGGCGCCGCCCGCATGACCCGCGCCTCGATGTCCGCGTGGTCGCCGAAATTCAGGAACAGCGCGACGGACTTCTCGCGCAGGCGGGGGAGCAGGTGGCGCAGGACGGCGGCCACCAGCGGGGCCTGGGCCCCCGCGCCGCCCACCGACAGCAGGAAGCGCCGGGGCGCGCGCGCCTCCAGCCGCGCCAGCCGCGCGCCGCAGTCCGTCTCAATGTTCGCCGCCAGCTCGTGGTCCACATAGTGCCCGGCCATGCGCAGGTGCGACGCGGGCACGCCGCAGGGGATTTCGCCCCGGCTTCCCATGCCGCGCAGGGTGCGGAAGCCGAAATAGGCCGAGGGCGTCTGCACCGTCTGGAGCGCGCCGGGGGCCAGGTGGAATCCCAGGGGGCAGTTGTCGGGAATGACGTTCACCACGCGGCGCAGCCCCGCCTTGACGGCGGCGTGGGCCGTGAAGGGGTGCGTGGCGAGGAAGGGCGTGTCCGGCGGGAGGTCGCCGTAGACGTCGGAGAAGAGCCCGCACAGCTCCATGACCGGGTAGTTCTTCTCCAGCCGCCGGTACCACCTGCCCATGAGCGGGTCCCACACGAGGCGGTTGAAGGCCCGCGACTTCTGGCTGATCCGCGAGCCGAGGGAGTACCACTTGTCCATCTCGCGGATGACCTTCGCCCCCGTCGAGTCAAAGTTGAGCAGGTCGAACCAGTGGGGGGTCAGGCCCATGGAGGCCGCCGCCGACGCCAGCGCGAGGCCGATGCGGTAGTGGCCGTAGCCCATGCGGATCGTGCCGATGAACACGCCGTTCTCATAGTCCGGCGCGGGGCCGCCCGGCCGCGACACCACGGTCTTCAGCCCCAGGTAGGGGCCGATGACCGGGTTGTCCTCGACCGCCAGGGGATACTGGCGCCCCTCCTCATGGCGGAACCGCCGCGCGAGACGCGCCCGGAGCCGCTCCCCCTGCCGCACGCGCCGCGCCCCGATGACATTCCCAAACACCCGCACCGTTCCGCCGTCCGCCATGGGGCACCTCCTGCGCTCGTATGCCAGCCATCCAACCCTGCGCCCATTTTACCCGGAGTCCGCGCGCGAAACCAACGCGCCCGATGGCCGGACGGGATCGGCGCGGCCGCTCCGGCGACCTCGGCACGTTCTTGGCAGCCCCGGCTGTCATGTGGAGTGCGGTGGCAGAGCGCAGCGGCGACACCGCTTTCCCAGGCGACGAATCCCGCCACGCCTCCCGGCGGTTCTTTCCCGGAAAACCAAGGCGGCGTCGTTGCCGCCGCACTCCAAAGGAAGGCGCCGCCGCGACCCACGATGCCGTCCCTCCCGGAAAACGCTGGCGCCCCGGCCGCGGCGTGCGCTAGAATGGCGCGGGTCATTAAACCAAGGAGCAGATGCCATGAGCGGAGGATTCTCACGCAGGTCTTTTCTGAAGGTTTCCGCCTGGGCGGCCGGCGCCGCCATGGCGCGCGGCGCGTTCGCCGCGGACGGCGCGCCCATCCAGGGCTTCGAGGACACCGGCGGCGCCCGCGCGGACAGCGCGGTGTGGACGCCCGTGTCCGACCGCAAACTGCGCGTCGGCATCGCGGGCTACGGGGTGTGCAAGTTCGGCGCGGCCTTCGGGTTCCAGGACCACCCCAACGTGGAGGTGGCCGCCGTCACGGACCTCGACCCCGGGCGCTGCGCCGAGCTGGCGAAGGTCTGCCGGTGCCCCGTCACCTACCCCTCCCTGGAGGAGATGGTGAAGGACCCGAAACTGGAGGCGGTCTTCGTCGCCACGGACGCGCCGAGCCACGCGCGCCACTGCATCGAGGCGATGAAACACGGCAAGCACGCGGCGACCGCCGTGCCCGCCACCTTCGGCTCCGTGGAGGAGGGCGAGGCCGTGCTGGAGACCGTGAAGTCCACGGGCCTGAAGTACATGATGTTCGAGACCAGCGCCTACCGCGACGAGTGCCACGCCATGCGCGTGCTGCACGCGGCGGGCGCCCTGGGTGACATCCTCTACACCGAGGGCGAGTACTACCACTACATGGACACGCCCATTGACTCGTACAAGGGCTGGCGCGTCGGCCTGCCGCCCCAGTGGTACCCCACCCACTCCAACGGCTTCTACTCCTGCATCGCCAACGGCCAGTTCACCGAGGTCTCCTGCGTCGGCACGAAGAGCGTCATCAGGGACTTTCAGCCCGAAAACAACCCCTACCAGAACCCCTTCGGCACCGAGATCGCCCTCTTCAAGACCAGCGACGGCGGCACGGCCCGCATGGCCGTAAGCTGGGACACCCCCGGCCACCACGGCGAGATGGGCCGCGTCCGCGGCAGCAGGGGGGCCGTCAGCGGCGTGGTTTATGACGGCGTCGCGGACGTGTCCAAGATTGACCTCAAGAAGCCCGCGCTGCCCCCCGGCATGGACGGCGGCGGCCACGGCGGCTCCCACGGCAACCTCTGCAATGAGTTCGTCACGGCCATCCTGCAGGACCGCAAGCCCCTGGTGGACATCGCCGTGTCCCTCAACATGACCGTCGCGGGCATCATCGCCCACCAGTCCGCCCTCAAGGACGGCGAGTGGATGAAGATTCCGCAGTACAGCCTCTAAAGCGGGCCGGAAAAAAGACGCGCGGCCGCCCCGGGAAACCGGGGCGGCCGCGGCGCTTTCTTTCCCGCCCTAGTCCTCGAGCTCGCGCAGCCAGATGTTGCGGAAGCGGACCGGGTTGCCGTGGTCCTGGAGCATGATCGGGCCCTTGTCGCCGTGGGCGACGTAGTCTGTCACGGCGTGGGGGCCGAGCCAGCCGTTGCCGCCGGACAGGTCGTAGTGGTCCTGGATCAGGACGCCGTTGTGGAGCACCGTGAAGGTGGCGCGCTTGACCACCTTGCCGTTCTCGTCGAAGACCGGGCGGTGGAAGATGATGTCATAGCACTGCCACTCGCCGGGCTTGCGGCAGGCGTTGACGAGCGGGGGCTTGCGGCCGTAGAGCGCGCCGGCCTGGCCGTCGGGGTAGGTGGTGTTTTCGTAGTTGTCCAGCACCTGCACCTCGTACTGGCCCATGAGGAATACGCCGCTGTTGCCGCGGCCCTGGCCCTCGCCCTCGACGGGCGTGGGCGTCTGGAACTCCACATGGAGCTGGCAGGAGCCGTACTCGCCCTTGCTGCGGATCATGCCGGAGTCCTTGGTGGGCAGCATGGCGCCGTCCTCCACCACCCACTTCGTCTTCTTCCCGTCGTCCGCCGACCAGTTGGACAGGTCCTTCCCGTCAAACAGCACCACGGCGTCCGACGGCGCGGTGCCGGCCCGGTCCTGCGTGCTCGCCGTGCCCGGCGTCACCACGCGCGGCTGCGGCGCCTTTGCCGGGTCCGTCTCATGCACCAGCACGCCGTCCAGCGACATGTAGAGCACGTCCTTCACCTCGCCCTTGTCGTCCTTCTCCTGCACCGTCCATTTCTTCTCCACCGGCGTGTCGAACTGCGCCTGCGCGCGCCCGCACACCATCCCCAGCGCGGCCGCCCCGGCCAGCGCCAGCACCCACATCCCGGAAAAACGCTTGGAAGTCATTTTCGGAGTCTCCCGTCCCGCGCCCCGCGCGGGATGCCTGGTCACAGCCCTGTTTCTGCGGCGGGGGCATGCACACGCCCCCGCCCGCGACATCCCGCTGATTCTACCCCCGCCGCGCCCCCGCGTCAAGCGGCGGGGTGGCCTCCCCGCAAGGACCGTGGCGACACGCGTCATTGCGAAGGCGCGCAGCGCCTGAAGCAACCTCGTTCCCGCCCCGGCTTCGGTTCCCACAACATCTTGTCCGGCGATCAGCGCGGCGGACGGGCACCGACAGGCGCGGGCGGGTGTGCCCCGCCGCACCCCGCGCCGGGGCGCGTGAAAAAGCCCCCGAAGTTTCCGTTTTTCGGAAACATCCCGCGCTACACTATGCCCTGTCGGGGGACGGTGCCCGGGACTTGGCACCCCCGCCTTCCGGGTCTTCTCCGGTGAGAGACGGCTTGTCACAGAGGCCGTTTTTGGGCGGCTGGTATCCCCGCCCTCCGGGGCTGCCGCGAATGGGGGCTGTCTCTTATACACATCTGACGCTGCCGACGACGGCACA
>JAPXRP010000059.1:0-20630 GCA_033813475.1 Candidatus Hydrogenedentota bacterium | reverse complement strand
CCGACGAAGCAGGTGTCCGCGATGCCCGTGGAAAGCAGGTAGTTCTCCGCCTTCATGGCGATGTTGCGCGGGTCGCGCGTGTAGCGCTCCTTGGTGATCGGGTCCAGGATGTTGCAGTAGAGGATGAGGGTCGGCAGGGTGGAGAAGGGGTCCATGGTGGCCGTCCGCGGGTCCGGCAGCACCAGCATGTCGCTCTCGTTGATGGCCTGCCAGCCGCGGATGCTGGATCCGTCGAAGCCCAGGCCCTCCTCGAAGAGCTCCTCCTTGAACACGCAGGCCGGAAAGGTCATGTGCTGCTGAAGGCCGGGGAAGTCCATGAACCGGAGGTCAATGAACTGTATGCCCTTTTGCTTGATCAGGTTCATCACGTCTTTTGGGGTGTAGTCTTTGTGCATGGTCTTTTCCTTTGCTTCCTTGACAGAAAAACACGTTATCGGTGGGGCGCGGAACTGCCGCGCCGCCCCGCTCTTGCCCTATTTCAGCACGACGTCGCCCGTTTCCCCGGTGCGGATGCGGATGGCATTCTCCACGGGGGCCACGAAAATCTTCCCGTCGCCGATGCGGCCGGTGGACGCGGACTCGAGGATGGCCTTGACCACCGCCTCCACCTGGTCATCCGCGGCGACCACCTCCAGTTTCACCTTCGGCAGGAACTCCACCACATACTCCGCGCCGCGGTACAGCTCCTTGTGGCCCTTCTGGCGTCCGAAGCCCTTGACTTCGGAGACCGTGAGCCCCTGGATGCCAACCCGGGCGAGGGCCTCCTTGACTTCCTCCAGTTTGAACGGCTTGATGATCGCCTCAATTTTCTTCACTGCTTCTGCGCTCCTTTCCATGTGTCGGCCATGCACCGGGGACTGTCCCCGTCCCCACTCTACCAAAGACAGGTCGGTGAGATGCGGCAAGCCGTTGCCCACCGAAGGGGCAGATTTCGTGCCAAACCGCGCACGCACGGCCTGAGCCGCCTCCTCTGCCGGGTCGCCCCGGCCGGAGAAAGTGCAACCCGCTGCAATCATTTGGGTTGAGCGGCGCTTATTCGTGCGGGCGGGCGGGGGGCACGTCAGGGGCCGGAAGAAATGCCGGGTGGTCACCCCTACGAAATGGTGGGATTATGGGGCGAACCTTACCGGTTTGCAGGAAGTTCCCCGCCGATTTCCGGCGGGAAAGCGTCAAAGGCGCCCCGGTGCAGACGCCGGAGCAGGTTCTGCGCCGGCCCTTCGCTGCCGGGCCGGGGGAAAAGCACCAACCCGGCGTCCTGTGGCGGGTCCGCCAACGGGATGCAGGCCGCCCGCGTTCCGTCCCAGTCCAGTTTCACCGCGCCCTCCGCCGTGTTCAGCAGGCCCTTTGCGCGCAGCAGGGTGCCCCCGATTTCCTCCACGGCGCGCAGAAGCGCTTCGGATTGAATCCGTTGCGGCCTCTCCAGGCAGACCACGGAGACCTCCACGTCGGAGGCGGCGGCCCAGGCGCCCCCGGCGGGGCGCCGGCCGCGCACAGGCGCAAGCGGGTCCAGGTCAGCGGCGCAGTGCGTGGTGAGAAAGACCCGGCGCCCGGGGGCGAGCCGCCCGACCAGCGCGCGGGCGCGGGCTATCTGCTCATCCGAGGCCGTGTCGCACTTGTTAAGGAGGATATGGTCGCTCGCGGCCACCTGCAGGGCGGCGGTTTCCAGCACCCCGCAGGTTTGGGGAAGGGTGGCGGCGTCGGCGATGGTGGTGAGGGAGGCGATTTCGAGGCGGTCCTGCAGGCCAAACTCGTCCAGCATCGTGTCCACCGGGCCCGGGCGGGTGAGCCCGCTGGTTTCCACCACGATCCCGTCGAGGGCCCCCTCGGCGGCGCGGACGGCCAGGCCGCCCATAACCCGCTGGAAGGTGCTTGCCAGGCAGGCGCAGAAGAGGCTTCCCCCCGGCGCGGGGGTGACCTCCAGCCCCTCGTTCCGCAACCAGGGTCCGTCCACATCAAGGCGGGAGAATTCATTGACGACCCAGGCAATGCGGGGGCCACGGTGCCGGCGCGCGAGGTGCAGGAGAAAGGTGGACTTTCCGGAACCGAGAAACCCGGTCACGACGGCGACGGGGGTTTTGGGGCTGGGGGATGCGGACATGCTCCTGTGCTCCGTGGGGCGTGTCCCCATTATGCCACGCGGCGGATGCGGGCGGCTCAGCCGGCCCCCGGCGCGGCGCGCAGGGTGATGAGGGCCGCCTCGGGCGGGCAGAGGAAACGCACGGGCATGTCCGTCGTGCCCAGGCCCGCGCTCGTGTGTCCGCGCATGGCGCCCTCGCGCCACACGCCGAGGGCCTGCCGCCGTCCCGACCGCACGTTGGTGTGGACCCCCCCGAGAAGGGGCAGGCGAATCTGCCCGCCGTGGGTGTGGCCGCAGAGATACAGGTCCACGCCGGCGCGGGCGGCGTCGGCGACGCATTCCGGCGAGTGGGCCAGCAGGATGGTGAACAGGCCCTCCGGGCGCCCCTTCAGGGCGGCCGCCAGATCGGCGGTCCGGTGGAGGTGGGGATCGTCCACCCCGGCCAGCCAGACCGTTTCGCCCCGCAGCGCCGCGCGGACGCCCTCGTTCATGAGCACGCGGATGCCCTCCGCCTCCAGCATCTCGCCGACGACCAGGGTGTCATGGTTTCCGAGAACGGCATAGAAGCCGTCCGCCGCGCGCACCCCGGACAGGACCCGGCGGACGTCCTCCGCCGCGCGGTCCGAGGGCCCGAAATGGCCGTAGCGGTAGTCCCCCGTGAGCAGGCAGACATCCGCCTCGATCCCCTGGAGAAGGCGCTGCGCGCATTCGGCGAACCCCGGCAGCGACCGGCCGAGATGGAGGTCCGACAGGTGCAGGACGCGCAGCCCGTCGAGGGCCGCGGGCAGGCGGGGGAGGGGCATCTCCAGTTCGGCGAGGCGCATGTCCAGGGCGTTTCGCCGTCCCCGGTGATAGACGCCCGCAGCGCGGAGGAGCGCCTCCAGGCCCCACATTTGCAGCGCCCGGAACCAGGAGCTGTGGCTGCGCTCGTTGTCCGCCCCCGGCACCTTCCAAAAGGCCTCTGTACGGCGGCGGCGGCCGGCGGCCTCCGGCTGGCGGACCGTCAGGGGCGGCAGGGCAACGGGGGGGCGGGCGGAGGGTTCCCGCCGGGGGTCATTCGTACTGCTGGAGCTCATCATGCATGTATTCGAGCTGGACGCCGGCCACGCGGAACATCTCCTCCGACTCGGCCCCGGCGTGATACCGGCGCTCGCAGACCACGCGCTTGATCCCGCAGTTGATGATGAGCATGGCGCAGACGCGGCAGGGGGTCATGCGGCAGTAGAGGGTGGCCCCCTCGATGCCGATGCCCAGGCGGGCGGCCTGGCAGATGGCGTTCTGCTCGGCGTGGACCGTGCGCACGCAGTGCTCCGTGACCGCGCCGTCCTCGTGGACGACCCGCTTCATCTGGTGGCCCACGTCGTCGCAGTGGGGGAAGCCCTTGGGCGAGCCCACATACCCCGTCACCAGCAGCGTGCGGTCGCGGGCGATGACGCAGCCGCTGCGCCCCCGGTTGCAGGTGGCGCGTTTGGCGATGGCGCCGGCCACCTCCATGAAATACTCGTCCCAGGTGGGTCTGCGGTAGGGCTGCTCCATGGGGTCGGTGGGCTCCTTTTAGAACGGCTCGTGCAGCGGTGGCACGGGCCCGCAGGTGAGCAGGACGGCGTTCTGGGGGTGCCTGCGCACCACCAGCTCGTCGTCCGCGGTGAGCGAAACATACTCCGGGGCGTTGTCGAAGGCGAGCAGGGCCGGGCCGCGCGTGATGAGAAAGCGGGCCGTCACGTCCTCGGGCACCACCAGGTGGCTGGTCCGGTGCGAGGTGGCCTTGAAGGCGACGCCGATGCCCCGGCTGAAGACCCCCTTGGTGATGGCGTTGAAATAGGCGGTGCTCCCGAAGGGGGTGCAGGCGACGAAGCCGTCGCCGATGATCTCCGCGCCGCCGTCGAACGGGTGCCCGTCCAGCCAGAGGCGGAAGCGGACCGCGCTGTTGATGCGCCCCATGTGGACATTGATCTCGTTGAGGCAGGTCAGGGTGAAATCGGACCCGGGCCGTCCGGGCTCCGGGGTCTGCACCTCGCACTCGAGCTTGATGTGCTCGCAGCGGATGAGGGTTCCGGCGGCGAGCGCGCCGATGACCTCCGGGGCGGGGTGGGGGATGCAGCGGTGGCCGAGCCGGCTGTTGAGCACGGGCACCTTGGGCAGCCCCGGCCAGCGCAGCTCCGCGGCCAGCAGCGTGCCGTCGCCGCCGTAGCAGACCACCACGTCGGGGGCGCTTTCCACGATGCGCAGCCGCGGGTGGGGGTCGAAGAGGGGGCGCAGCTCCCGGGATTCCGCCCCGAAAAGCACCACCCTCAGCGGACGGTCGTCTGTCCTGCCGTCGTCTTGCGTCATCTCGCGTCCAAATCGGTTGCCGTCGCGCGTCCCTCCCGTTTTGGGGGCCGTCACGCGCGGCATTATACCACGCGGCCCCGCCGGGCCGCGCCGTGATTTTCACCCGGGCGGCGGCGTGTGCTACAGTCTTCCCCGTGTTCCCAACGTCAACCTGTGAAGGAGCCCCCCCATGAAGCACGCTTGGATGATCGCGCTTGCCGCCGCGGTGCTCGCCTTTTCCGCCGCCGCCGATCTGAACGGAAAAAACATCGTGGTCAAGGCCGGCGGCGCGGACCGCGCCGCGGTCCCGGTTTCCCTTGACTGTCCGGATGCGGCCTCCGGGCCGGTCGCCGTGCTGGACAGCGACAGCGGCGCGCCCCTGCCGGCGACCCTGGCGGACGGGAAGCTGACCTTTGTGGTGGGCCAGATGGCGGCGGGGGAGGAGAAGGTGTACACGGTGAAGACCGACGCCGCGCCCGCGGCGCCGCGCGTGTCGGTGGAGAAGGCCGGGGCCGAGGAGATCGTGGAGGTGATGGTGGACGGGAAGCTGTTCACGCGCTACCACTACGGCGCCCAGTGGAAGAAGCCCTTCCTGTGGCCCATCAACACCGAGGGCGGCGTCACGGTGACGCGCGACTACCCGATGAACCCCGAGGGCACGCCCAAGCTCGCCCAGGACCACCCGCACCACAAGTCCCTGTGGACGGCCTACGGCGAGGTGCGGCTGGTGGACGCCCCCCCCGCGACCCACGACCTGTGGGCCGAGGGCAGCGGATCGGGCAACCAGCGCGCGAAGGATGTCACCTGGGGTTCCGGCGACGCCTACGGCTGGATCCGGTCGGACAACGTGTGGGAGAACGCCGCCGGAGAGCCGCTCATCCGCGAGACGCGCGAATACCGCTTCTACGCCGCGCCCGAAAAGGGCCGGCTCATTGACGTGAAGGTGACCTTCACCGCCGAGTTCGGGGACGCGCAGTTCAAGGACACCAAGGAGGGCGGCATTGTGGCGGTGCGGATGCGTCCGGACATCTGCAACGCGAAGGCCGTCATCACCAACGCCCACGGCGACGAGGGCGAGAAGACGGCGTGGGGCAAGCCGTCGCCCTGGTGCGACTTCTCGGGCAACAGCCCGGAGGCCGGCTGGCTCGGCCTCGCCGTGCTGGACCACCCCGGCAACCCGCGCCACCCCTCGAGCTGGCATGTGCGCAACTACGGGCTCATGGGCGCCAACGCCTTCGGCTACAGCTACTTCAACGAGAAAGACTACAACAAGGGCCTGATCCCCGAGAACGGCGACCTCGTCATCAAGAAGGACGCGCCCGTCACCTTCAATTACCGTGTGTTCGTGCACAAGGGGAACGTTAAGGAGGCCGCGGTCGCCGACCGCTACGCCGACTACGCCACCCCGCCCGAGGCCTCCTGGAAGTGACCGCGGACAGCCGGAGCAGCGCATGAACACACGCATCCCCCGGGTGCTCACCGTCGCCGGCAGCGACAGCGGCGGCGGCGCGGGCATCGAGGCGGACATCAAGACCGTCACGGTGCTCGGCGGCTACGCCGCGGCGGCGGTAACGGCCGTCACGGCGCAGAACACGCTGGGCGTCACCGGCATCCACGACATGGCGCCGGAGGCCGTGGCCGCGCAGATGGACGCCGTGCTCGGCGACATCGGCGCCGACGCCGTCAAGACGGGCATGCTCTCCAACGCGGGCATCATTGCGGCCGTAGCCGCCTCCCTGCGGCGCTTTGGGCCGCCGCCGCTGGTGGTGGACCCCGTGATGGTGGCCAAGAGCGGCGACGCGCTCCTGCGCGGGGACGCCCGGCGCGCGCTGGCGGAGCTGCTGCTGCCCCTGGCGCTGGTGGTCACGCCGAACATTCCCGAGGCGGAGGCGCTGACGGGGCTTGCCGCGGACCCCGCCGACCTCATGCCCCTGCTGCGGGCGCTGCACGCCCTCGGCCCGCGCTGGGTGCTGCTCAAGGGGGGGCACCTGCCGGGGGACGAGGCCCGCGACTGCCTGTACGACGGCGACCGCGTCCACCATTATGTGACCCGCCGCATCCCGACAAAGAACACCCACGGCACGGGCTGCACCTATTCGGCGGCCCTGGCCGCCTTTCTCGCCCGCGGGCTTCCGGTTCCCGAGGCGGTCCGCCTCGCCAAAGACTATCTCACGGGCGCCATTCTTCACAGCGACCGGCTTGGCGTCGGCGGGGGGTGCGGCCCCCTGCACCACGGCTGGCCCCTGGACGAAACGCCCCAGTGGCACGGCGTCGGCAAATAATGTAAACTGGCTGCGCCGCGCACAGGACGCGGCGGACTGTTGTACGGGGACGGCCATGTACGACGAAAGCAGACTGGAGGCCTTTCGGGGCGATTCGGGGCTGGAACGCTACCGGCTGCCGGTGCGTTTCCCCCCGCTTTCCAAGTTCCGCGTGGTCACCAGCGACATGCCCCTGTTCGTGGTGCACAAGGCCGCGATCCAGGCGGAGCAGTGGGCGCGCATGTGGGAGCACCGCTGCGAGCTCAAGCGGCGCCGGCTGGGCCTGGAGATGAACGCCAAGCGCAAAGACCTCAGCCCCAAGCAGAAGCGCAAGATCGCCGAGGGGCGCACCCAGCTCGCCCAGGACGAGATGGCGGGGGTCGTCGGCGTGTTTCCGCAGGCCCTCCAGAACCCCCTCCGCGTGGACTGGGAGGCCCTCAAGAAGTACCCCGACTACATTCTGCCGCCCCCCGAAGCCCCGCAATGGCCCGAGCGTCCCGTCATGCCCGCCCTGCCCCGCGAGCCCCAGCTCACCGACGAGGCCTACCTCCCCGCACTGGGGCCCATGGACAAGCTCGTCAAGGCCCGCCGCGAGGAGGAGGAGCAGTCCGCGCGGGCGCGCTACACCTTCGCCCACACCAAATGGCGGGAAATCTGCGACCGCATCGCCGGCGTGCACCGGGAGCAGCTCCGCAGGTGGTCCCTGGCGGTCCAGGAGATGAAGACCGGCTACGAGTCCGCCGTGGCCCGCTGGGAGGAGGCCCGCGACCGCTACCGCCTCGAGCGCCAGCAGTGCCTGCCCCTCATAGACGCGAAATACCAGGCCTACCTGCTGGGCGAGCCCTTCGCCGTCCTGGACTACTGCGAGCATGCCCTGTCCATCTCCCCCTACCCCGATTTCTTCCCCCAGGCCTTCGACATGGACTACTACCCCCAGGCGCGCGGCCTGTCCGTGGACTATCTGCTGCCGCCGCTGCGGGTGCTGCCCTGGCTGAAGTCGGTCGCCTACGACGAGAAGAACGACGCCTTCCACGACACCCTCTACTCGGAGGAGGAGCGCGCCGCCACCTATGCGGGCCTGCTCTACGCCCTCCCCCTGCGAACGCTGCACGAGCTCTTCTCCACGGACATCGCCGGCGCCCTCGATGTGGTCCGGTTTGTCGGCTACGTCTTTCTGGACGAGCACCCCGCGCCCGGCGTGCCGCCGGTGTGCCTGCTTTCCATCGAGACAACCAAGGCGGCCTTTCAGGCCCTTTCCCTGGAGGGCGCGGACCTGGTCGAGTGTTTTGAGCGCCTCGGGGGCGCCTTTCACGGGGCCTAAACCCGCCGCAACCCGCCGGGCGCGCAGTCTTCCGGCGGCATGAACTGGAAGAACTGCTCCTCAAGCGCCTTCCTGGAAAGGGCGGCGTTGCAGGGGAGGGTGCGCTTTGCCCGGTCGGCGGGGGTTTTTTCCCCCGCCAAGAGAAAACAGTTGACAAAATAGCGGCTAAATCCAAGTGTAACATTATCGGTTCGCACTATTTACATTGACAATTCGCGCGCTCTCTGGTAAAGTAGTGGTATCCTTGGACACGAAGGCGAAGTTGGATGCAGACGACCTATAATTTCTTCGGTCAGCGGCTGGTTGAGCGGGGCATCATCACCCAGGAACAACTGGATGAGGCCATCCGCCGCCAGCAGACGACCATGGGCACCCGCAAGCTGGGAGAGATCCTGGTGCGGCTCGGCTATATCAGCAAGAGCCACATCACGGAGGGGCTTGCGGACCAGCTCGGCATCCCGATCATCAAGCTGTCCGAGCGCGACATTTCGCAGAAGGTGCGCTCGACGGTGCCCGGCGAAATCGCCACGGTGTACCGGGTGGTTCCCATCGAGGAGCGGGGCGCCGTGCTGGTGGTGGCAACGGCGGACCCGACGAACATCAACGCCCTGGACAACCTGGCGCGCCTGCTGGACCGTCCGGTGGAGCCGGCGCTCAGCACGCCGGAGGAGATCACCGAGGCGCTGAACCGCTACTACGGCCACCGCCAGGAGTCGGTGGAGAGCATGCTGTCCTCCGCGAGCAGCGCGAGCAGCATGAGCACCCTCAGCACCATGTCCAACCTGAGCGGCGGCTCGCTGGCCAGCCTGGGGTCCCTCAGCGGCGACTCCATGAGCATGGAAAGCATCAGCATGGACGCCGCCACGGCGGCCCGCGAGGTGAGCAGCGCGGGGGGCGCCGCGGGCGCGGAGGACGAGGGCGAAGACAACAGCCCGGTGGTGAAGTACGTCCACCAGATGATCATGGAGGCGTTCCGCCTGCGGGCGAGCGACATCCACGTGGAGCCCGCCAAGACCTCCATCATCATCCGCTACCGCATAGACGGCGAGATGCGGGAGATGCCGCCGCCGCCCAAGCGGGCGCAGGCGGCCATCATCTCCCGCCTGAAGATCATGTCGGGCATGGACATCACCGAGCGGCGGGTGCCGCAGGACGGGCGCATCAAGATCACCCTGGGCGGCAAGATGGTGGACCTGCGCGTGAGCGCGCTGCCCGCCGTCTACGGCGAGAGCGTGGTCATGCGCATCCTGGACAAGAGCGGGCTCATGCTCGGCCTGGGCCAGCTGGGCTTCTGCGCCCAGCACCAGAAGGACTGGGAGACCCTGCTGCACAACGCGACGGGCGTGGTGCTGGTGACGGGCCCCACGGGCTCCGGCAAGACGACGACGCTCTACGCGTCCCTGCACAACCTGAACACGGTGGACCGCAAGATCATCACGGTGGAGGACCCGGTGGAGTACCAGCTCGCCGGGATCAACCAGGTGCAGATCAACCACGACATCGGGTGGAACTTCGCCCGGGCGCTGCGCGCCATTTTCCGCCAGGACCCGGACATCGTGATGGTGGGCGAGATCCGCGACCAGGAGACCGCCGAGATCGCCATCAAGGCGGCGCTCACGGGCCACCTGGTCTTCTCCACCCTGCACACCAACGACACCTCCAGCACCTTCAGCCGCCTCATAGACATCGGCATCAAGCCCTTCCTGGTCGCCTCGGGCGTGCGCGCCATCCTGGCGCAGCGCCTCGTGCGCACCATCTGCACCTCCTGCAAGGCCCCCCACGACCCGCCGGAGGACGAGAAGGAGCGCCTGGGCCTCCATGTGGACTGGTCGCAGGTGCGCCTGGTGCACGGGGCCGGCTGCGACAACTGCAACAAGACGGGGTACCAGGGCCGCCTCGGGGCCTACGAGCTCCTGCTGAACAACGACGAGATCCGCCGCCTGGTCATGGGCGGCGGCAGCGCCACGGCCATCCGCCGCGCCGCCCGCCTGAGCGGCATGATCACGATGCGCGACGACGCCTGGCAGAAGGCCCTCAAGGGCGTGACCACACTCGAGGAAGTCAACCGCCGGACACGGGTGGACGAGCCGCTGCGCGCGGACGAGGCCCCCGCGGCCGCGGAAAAATAGCGGACAAGGAGCGTTTTCATGGCGTATGAGATGGTGAGCCTGCTGCGGATGCTGATTGACCGCGACGGGTCGGACCTGCACCTCACGGTGGACAACCCGCCCGTCGGCCGGGTCCACGGCCACCTGCAGTATTTCGGCGACAACCCCATGACGGCGGAGGACACCGAGCGGCTCATGAAGAGCATCGCGTCGGTGGACAACCAGCAGGAGCTTCAGGAGGTCGGCGGCGCCGACTTCGGGTTCGCCTTCGAGGACGTGGCCCGCTTCCGCGTGTCCATCTTCAAGCAGCGCGGCTATGTGGGCCTCGTGCTCCGCCTGATCCCCCGCAAAATCTTCTCCTTCGACGAGCTGGGCCTGCCCCCGGTGGTGAAGAAGGTGATCCAGCAGCCCCGCGGCCTCGTGCTCGTCACGGGCCCCACCGGCTCCGGCAAGTCCACCTCGCTGGCCACCATGATTGACTGGATCAACGACAACATAGACCACCACATCATCACCATCGAGGACCCCATCGAGTACTACCACAACCACAAGAAGAGCCTGATCATGCAGCGCGAGGTGGGCGTGGACGTGCCCACCTTCGCCGAGGCCCTGCGCCGCGCCCTGCGGCAGGACCCCGACGTGATCCTCGTCGGCGAGATGCGCGACCTCGAGACCATCGAGGCCGCCGTGACCGCCGCCGAGACCGGCCACCTCGTGTTCGGCACCCTGCACACCACCGGCGCCGTGCGCACGATTGACCGCATCGTGGACGCCTTCCCCACGAACCAGCAGGAGCAGATCCGCACCCAGCTCGCCGGCAACCTCAAGAGCGTGATCTCCCAGGCCCTCGTGCCCCGCAAGAGCGGCTTCGGCCGCATCGCGGCCTACGAGGTCATGATCTGCACCTCGGCCATCCAGAACCTCATCCGCGAGAACAAGTCGTACCGCATCACCTCGGCCATCCAGACGGGGCACAAGTACGGCATGAACCTCCTCGACGAGCACCTGCTCGCGCTCTACCGCAAGGGCATCTGCCGCTTCGAGGACTGCCTGTCCCGCGCCCAGGTCGGCGACGAGTTCATCGCCGCGGCCAAGGCCCTGGGCATCGAGGAGATTTCCGCGACGAGCGCGGGCGACTTCTAGCCGGACACACGGGAACGACGCAATGCCATTGGCGACACAAAGAAAGCGGCGGCTCGGCGACATCCTGGTGGAGCAGGACGTCATCACGCCCATCCAGCTCGACGAGGCCCTCCAGCGCCAGCGCCTCACCGGCGAGATGCTCGGCCGCACCCTCGTCTCCCTCGGCTACGGCGAGGAGCAGGACATCATTGACGCCCTCGGCATGCAGCTCGGCATGGAGAAGGTGGACCTCTCCAAGTTCGCCGTCGCCGACGACATCCTGCGCCTGGTCACCGGCGACGTGGCCCGCTTCTACAACGTCATCCCCATGCGCGTCACCGGCGGCGCCCTCCTCGTCGCCATGGCCGACCCGCTCAACCTCCAGACCCTCGACGACCTCCAGTCCATCACGGGCATGGAGGTGCGCGGCGCCATCAGCAACCCCGAGGACGTGGCCGCCGCGTGGAAGAAGAACTACGCGTTCGAGGCCGAGTCCATCCACAAGATGCTCGAGGAGATCAAGGACCGCGTCGGCGAGCTCGAGCTCACCCTCGAGGAGCTGGGGGTCCAGGAGGTCGTCGCCGACCCCGACAACCTCATCGAGCTCGCGCAGCAGCCCGAGGTCATCAAGATCGTCAACCTGATCTTCCTCACCGCCGTCCAGCGCCGCGCCTCCGACATCCACTTCGAGGTCTACGAGGACGACTTCCGCGTCCGCATCCGCGTGGACGGCGTCCTCCACGAGATCGTGCAGCCGCCCAAGGCCGCCTGCATCGCCGTCACCTCGCGCATCAAGGTCATCTGCAACATGGACATCGGCGAGCGCCGCCTCCCGCAGGACGCCCGCATCGAGCTCAAGATCGGCGACAGCATCATTGACATCCGCGTCGCCACCCTGCCCACCCTCTACGGCGAGTGCATCGTCATGCGCATCCTCGACCGCACCGCGGTCCGCATTGACCTCAACGTGCTCGGGCTCAGCCCCGCCGTGCTCAGGCAGGTCCACAACGTCATCAAGAAGCCCAGCGGCATCATCCTCGTCACCGGCCCCACCGGCTCCGGAAAGACCACCACGCTCTACGCCTGCCTCAACGTGCTCAACAACCCCGAGTCCAAGATCATCACCACCGAGGACCCCGTCGAGCTCCAGATTCCCGGCCTCATCCAGTGCCAGGTCCAGGAGGAGATCGGCCTCACCTTCGCGGCCTGCCTGCGCGCCATCCTCCGCCAGGATCCCGACATCGTCATGGTCGGCGAAATCCGCGACCTCGAGACCGCCCAGATCGCCATCGAGGCCTCCCTCACGGGCCACCTCGTGCTCAGCACCCTGCACACCAACAGCGCCCCCGAGACCATCACCCGCCTCCTCGACATGGACGTCGAGCCCTTCCTCATCACCGCCGCCCTCGAGGCCGTGCTGGCCCAGCGCCTCGTGCGCACCCTGTGCCGCCACTGCCGCGAGCGCTACCGGCCCGACGAGGACGAGATGGAGCTGCTCGGGCTCCCGGCCAGCTGGCGCGCCGACCCCAAGCTCGGCTTCTTCCGCGCCAGGGGCTGCGCCGCCTGCGACTACGTCGGCTACATGGGCCGCATCGGCCTCTACGAGTTCATGCAGGTGGACGAGACGGCGCGCGAGCTGATCCTCGACCGCGCCATGGCCATTGACCTGCGCAGGCACGCCCGGAAGAACCAGGGCATGATGACCCTGCGCGAGGACGGCATCCTCAAGTGCGCCAAGGGCATCACCGGCGTGCCCGAGGTCGCCGACCACACCGACAAGTACGACGACTAGGGAAAGGAGCGGGACACCATGGCAAAATACGCCTACTACGCCCTGAACCGGGAGGGCAAGCAGGTTTTCGGCGTCATCGCCGCCGACAACCAGGCCCTCGCCCTCAACGACATCCGGGCCCTGGGCCTCTTCCCCACCAACGTGCGCGAGGCCACCAAGGGCGACGAGCGCCGCGCCGCCCGCAAGAAGAAGGGCCTCGACGAGCTCTACTTCGGCGGCGTCAAGACCAAGGAGCTGGTCGTCATGACCCGCCAGCTCTCCACCCTCATTGACGCCGGCCTCCCCCTCCTGCGCAGCATCAACGTCCTCGTCGCCCAGCTCAAGCCCTGCAAGCTCCGCGACATCCTCCGCGAGATCGCCTCCGACATCCAGTCCGGGTCCACCTTCGCCGAGTCCCTCGCCAAGCACCCCAAGCAGTTCGACCGCCTCTACGTCAACATGGTCCGCGCCGGCGAGGTCGGCGGCCTCCTCGAGACCGTCCTCCAGCGCCTGGCCATCTTCATGGAGCGCCGCGAGGCCCTCAAGCGCCGCGTCAAGGGCGCCCTCATCTACCCCATCGCCGTCATCCTCATCGCCGGCGGCATCGTCAGCTTCCTCCTCCTCAAGGTCGTCCCCGTCTTCGCCGACATCTTCACCGAGTTCGGCGGCGACCTCCCCGCGCCCACCAAGGTGCTCATCGCCGCCGGGGACTTCATGATCTACAAGTGGTGGATCCTCCTCACCTCCATCTGCTGGTTCATCATCGGCGTCAAGGTCGCCATGAAGTCCAAGCAGATCAAGCGCGTCTTCGACCGCGTCATCCTCAAGGTCCCCCTCATCGGCGACCTCGTCACCAAGGTCGCCGTCGCCCGCTTCGCCCGCACCCTCGGCACCCTCATCACCTCCGGCGTGCCCATCCTCCAGGCCCTCAAGATCACCCGCGAGACCATCGGAAACGAGGTCATCCAGAACGCCGTGGACACGGTCCACGAAAGCGTCAAGGAGGGCGACACCATCGCCGCCCCCCTCGACAAGAGCAAGGTCTTCCCCCCCATGGTCGTCAACATGATTGACGTCGGCGAGGAGACCGGATCCCTCGACGCCATGCTCGTCAAGGTCGCGGACATCTACGACGCCGAGGTCGAGAACGCCGTGGACGCCATGCTCTCCCTCCTCGAGCCCGCCATCATCATCGTCCTCGGCGGCATCATCGGCTTCATCGTCGTCGCGCTCTACCTCCCCATCTTCACCCTGGGCGACCAGATCAACAACCAGTAGGAACCCCCAAACCACAAGGAACCGGGTATTATGAAAGCAGGAGCTTCATCCGCAGCAGCCAAGGAATACAACCGCCCCGCAGGGGCGCAAGGAGGACCCGCAATGAAAAGAAAGCAAGGTTTCACCCTCGTCGAGCTCCTCGTGGTCATGGCCATCATCGCCATCCTCGCGGCCATCGTCGTCCCCAACGTACAGCGATACATCGTCCGCGCACGCGTCACCCGGGCCATCGCCGAAATCAACGGCGTCGAGCTCGCCATGACCGCCATGCTCACCGACGCCGGAAAGGGCAATCTCAACCAGCTTTTTAACGGCAATGCGGTCCGCGAGCTGGTTGACGCCATGGCAATCAACCCCACGAACGACCAGTTCATGCGCATGACGGACCTCTACACGGCCGTCATTTACGACCTGCTGCGCTACGGCCGCAACGTCCTGCGCGGCGACGGCGACGCGCAGTTGGACACGAGGTGGAACGTGCCGCTCACCTATGACGGCGTTATCGGCGCCTCGGGAGTCCCGCTGATCAACAAGGACATTCTCGCCAAGCTCGGCACGAACTACATGGACCTCGGCGCCGACCCCTGGGGCAACGAGTACAAGATATTCGCCGGCCCCTGGAAGACCGCCGTCAACCCCGGCTTCACCCCCCCCGACAAGCGCGCCCGCGCCCCCATCCCCTTCCGCAAGTTCACCGCCGAGGGAAGCCGCGGCGCCCGCGACGACGGCTGGCTGATCAACATTGAGAGCGGCACCTTCCAGGACATCCTGGACGACGTCGCCACTTGGCCGTCCGTCGTCGGCTATCCGGCGGACACCGGCAAGGCCTTCTATGTCTGGTCCTACGGCGAGAACGGCCGCAGCAGCCAGCTTCTCTACGCGCCCCAGTACGTTGAAGACCCCTACAGCCTGTACAACACCGAGACCGGCGAGGACATCGCCGGCGGCGACGACATCAACAACTGGGATCCGGCGGCCACCTGGCAGCGGTTCTACAACTGATCCTGTGTGATTTCCGGGGCGGGGGCTTTGTCCCCGCCCCGGTGGCGGAATTTCCGGGGGGCGGGACGGCGGCGTGCCGGCCCGCCCCTGCGGGGAAACGGGGCGCGCAGCCCCTTTCCGGGAGCGGCCATGCGGCGGGAAGCGCGACATAGCGGCGGCGGCGCGGCGGGGTTCAGCCTCGTCGAGCTGATCGTCGTGCTTGCGGTCATCGGCATCCTCGCGGGGATTTCCATCCCCGTGGTGCGGATGTTCTCGCAGAACGACCTCCAGCGCGGCGTGCGGCCCCTCACCTCCATGCTCCGCGCGGCGCGGGTCTACGCCGCCACATACAACGTGAACACGGCGGTCATCTACGAGATCGCCCCCTTCCCGGTGGACGACACCATCCTCGGCCAGACCGTGCGGGTCCTCTCCGGGGCCATGGTCGTCTACCAGCTCCCCGCCCCGATTCCCTCCACAAACCAGTATCCAGAAGCGGTTAAGGACAGATACTACGTTCCCACGCCGAGCTTTGGTGGGGAGTTTAGCCCCTTCATTGACGGCTACTGCGTGCTTCTTCAGGAACCGCCTGCGGCGTATGACAAGTTTTCGGGAAATCTCGCCCACGCCATGACCGGCGATCCTGATCTTGATTTCAACGGTGTGACGGCCCTCGGCATGCAGAAGGGCATAAAGGCCTATATGGGCTACTACAAGCCCGATCCGCGTCCCGATGACGGTGTTCCCGAGGAGGAGTTCGAGCCGGCGGGGGTGGAGTATTTCATCGGCCACATCTTCGACGGCAAGGGTACACTGGTTGCGGAGGGCAAGCAGCGTTTCAGCATCCTTTTCGCTCCCATGCCCGACGAGCCGCGCGAGGAGCGGATGTGGTCCACCACCTCTTTCGATGATATTGCCCTGAACGCCTGGAAGGACGACATTCCTCAGGCGCAGGGCACGATGGGGTACCAGGGTCAGGAGGTGACCATTTACCGGTCCACGGGCCGCATCAAGACGGGGAGCCTGCAACCATGAGACACACCCGCCCCGACACCGCCGGTTTCACGCTTCTCGAGGTGGTGATCGCCCTGACGATCCTGGCCGTGGGCATCATGGCGGTCATGTCGCTGTTCCCGGCGTCCCTGGCGCAGCAGCGCGTGGCGGCGGAGCGCACGGTCATCGCGGCGCTGGCGCGCACCCAGCTCAGCGAGGTGCGCACGGGCGGCACGGGCGCCTCCCTGTCCGACTGGGTCAACAGCAACACCTACCACGTCGTCGAGGCGTCGGCGCGCGCCTACACCCTCTACGACTCCTGGCGCGCCACGGCCACCCGCGTCGGCGCCCCCGGCGACGACCTCTACCGTGTGGTCTTCTCGGTGCGGCTCAACAGCGGCAGGGAGGAGGAGTTTGTCACCTATGTCACCGAGCGCTGACCAGCGCGCCCCGGCGGACGGGCACGGACGGACACGGACCGGCATGGACGGGCGCGGACACGCGGCGTCCGGCGCGGCCCGGCGGTGTCCGGCGCGGTCCGCCTCCGCGGGCTTCACGCTCGTGGAGATGCTCGTGTCCATGGCCATCTTCCTGGTCATCATGGGCAGCATCGCCCTGCTGATCTCCGGCACCACGCGCACCGTGCGCCAGGGCTACGCCATGCTCAACAACATGGAGCGCGCGCGCAACGCCCTCGCCGTCCTCGAGCAGGACATCAAGGTCGCCTTCACCACCGACGACACCCGCGGCCTCACCCGCTTCTACGGCGAGCCCAACGGCTTCATGTACCTCGGCGCGCTCAAGGACGGCGCCTTCGGCCGCGTGGCCTACGTCATCCGCCCCGGCGCCGACACCTTCCTCGTCGAGATGCCCCTGAAATGGAGCGAGGTCCGCGAGCTGTTCCTGCGCCAGGCCCCCACCGAGGCTGCCCTGTTTGAAAGCGTCTACCGGATCGACAACGTTTCCGATTCCGAAAACTACTTTGACTTCAACGTGCAGATCCGCCTCGGCTCCCTGCTGCGCTACGAGGACCGCTCCGGCGCCACCAGCCTCAACGCCTTCGGCCAGACGCTGAAAATAGACGAGGACGGCAATTATGAATCCGGCTTCGCCAAGCTCGTGGCCCCCCTGCGCAACGCGACCTTTTTCCTGGAGGCGCTCAACAACCGCGACATGATGCACCGCATGACCACTGTTTGGACGGGCGATCCCCCCCCCCGCGAACCTTATTTCGTCATGCCCCTCTACGGCTTCCCCAGAATCCCCTACCACCCCCTGCCCCCCGTGGACTTCTGGCGCGAGGAGTGCGCGGTCCTGTGCGGAGACCCTGTGTGTGTTGAGGATTGCCGGAAAAACCACCCCAGCTGGCCCGACTACGAGGTGGTGGAGAACCTGATCGTCGAGGCCATCCTGTGCGACGGGGGCAATCCCGTCTACCGGCCCGACCCGGTTTCCGGCCAGCTCCGGCCGGTGAACGCCCTCGACCTCTCCTCCTTCTTCTTCTACGGCATGGAGGACGGCGCCAGCGTGCCCATGTTCAACACGCTTTACAACAACCCCGCGTCGCGGGCCTACCTGCTCGCCATGACGGCGAACCCCGGCCCCGACGGGGAGATTGACCTGGCGGACGTTTTTAAGGCGGCGGGCGACCTTTCCGACCCCGCGCAGACCGCCGGCGACCCCGTGGTGGCGCGGCTGCCCGCGTGGCTGGCGCCGGGCTTCTGGCTCTACGCCGCCCCGGCCAGATCGGATTTGCCGCCCATGACCCAGTGGTACCAGCAGAAAGTGGACCTGCCCGCGGCCTACATGCGCGGCTCCAGGTGACACCGGCCCGCGGCCCGCGCCGCGGCCCACACGACAGGATGTAACGCATGCGCAGACTGCACCGGAACCCGGGCGGGGCCCACGCCGTCGCCTGGGGCAAGACAAGGCCGGCGGGACGCCGGCGGTACGGAAGACTGCACCGGAACCCGGGCGGGGCCCCCGCCGCCGCCTGGGGCAAGACAAGGCCGGCGGGACGCCGGCGGCGCGGAGGACTGCGCCCGAACGCGGGCGCGGCCCTCATCGTCGCCCTCTCGATCATGGCCGTGCTCCTCGCCGTCGGCCTCACCTTCTTCGCCGTCACCCGCATCGAGTCCACCACCGCCGTCAACGTCGTCCACACCGTCCGCGCCCAGTACCTCGTGGACGCCGGCTTCGCCGTCGCCCAGCACACCCTCAACCGCGACCTCCAGGTCAACCCCAACGCCACCTCCACCGACCACGCCTGGCGCACCCTGTTCAACGGCGCCGCCTTCATCGGCAAAGAGTGGACCTGGGTGGACGGCATCGCCCCCTGGGACGGCGGCCGCACCGCCTTCACCCTCGAAAACGTCGAGCGCGCCCTGCGCGAAGACGGCCTCCTCTCCGGCGGCCTCCTCTACGCCCAGTTCTACCAGGGCGACGGCGACAAGCCCGCCCCCACGCCCGACGGCGTCCGCGAGCCCCTCTTCCGCGGCCCCCGCACCGCCCCCTGGCTCGCCGTGCCCCGCTGGAGCGGCCAGACCATCCTCCTCTACGCCACCGACAAAAACATGCGCCTCACCACCGCCGCGGGCGACCGGCTCACCCTCACGGACGTCAACAACGCCCTCACCGCCGCCGGACGCCCCGAGCGCTTCGAGCGCTTCGACCTCGCCGCCGACACCGACGGCGACGGCGTCCCCGGCGACATGGACCGCCGCTTCCCCTTCGTCACCCCCGACTTCGCCGGACAGGTCCGCGTGGAGCGGCCCGACGGCTCCACCTTCCTCCCCTTCAGCCCCGCGGGGGGCGAGTTCTTCCCCGCCAATTTCGTGGACCTCTGGGCCGACTTCGACAGCGACGGCGACAGCCTCCGCGACAGCGTCTGGATTCCCCTCCCCAAGGACGCCGACCTCTCCCGCGACGGCGTGGACAACGACCTCGACGGCTACGCCGACAACCAGTACCTGAACCCCGCCGTCGCCGCCCAGGGCCTCGCGGCCACCGACGACGGCGAAATCCGGCGCAACTTCGAGCTGGGCGCCTTCGTCTACGCCGTGGACCCCTCCGGCGCCGTCATCCGCGACCAGGACCCCGACTATCCCACCGCCGTCGCCGGCTACCGCCTCACCCTGCCCCTGCCCGGCCTCTCCGTGCCCGTGGACATGGACCGCGACGGCGAGATCACGCCCAACGACCGCCGCCCCAACGCGGCCAACGTTTTGGAATACGTCTACCTCACCCTGCCCGGCCAGCTCAGCGTGCCCGGCGTCCCCGTCAGCCTCACCCTGCGCGACGTGGACAACGTGGACAACGACTTCGACCTCACCGTCAACGGCTTCACCGCCTACGCCGCCCCCGGCCCGGAATTCGTCACCCTCAAAGACGACGGCACCTACGACTGCCCGCCCACCTCCGTGCCCGCCCTCACCGACAAGGGCCTGCGCCCCCTCAACCTCGACGTCGTCGCCGCCGCCTTCGCCCTGTCCAACACCGCCCTCGCCGCCTACCACACCATCCCCGTGCTCCGGCCCGACGGCTCCCCCACCGGGCTGACCTGCACCTGCCCCGCCTTCGTCCTCGGCGTCAGCGCCGAGTCCGTCTGCGAGGTCATCGGCCGCATGGCCGTCCACATCGCCGACGAGTCCGGAAAGGCCAACCTCAACAACGCCGGCCTCCACACCTACGGACACCAGGCCGTGCTGGAGGCGTCCGCGCTGACCCCCGTCGAGCGCGCCGCCCGCGTGGTCCGCGGCATGAACCAGGCCCTCAGCCCGGTCGAATACGAGACCCGCATCCTCCCCGGCATGGGCGTCCAGCACTCCGCCGAGGCGTGGAACATGCTCATGGGCGCCGGCACCAAGGTTGCCAGCGCCTCCAACGACAACCTCTGGGACTTTGAGTCGCTTCTCAACCCCTTGGGCAGTGTCGTCGTCCCCCAGCCCTACGACTACGACGTCACCCTGCCCGGCCTCGGCCGCGCCGACGACAACGGAAACAGCTTCCTCCTCGCCTTCTCCCGGCGCGATGAAAACGCCTCCGGCCTCCCCGACTCCGGCCTCTATCTGCCCCGGCTCAGCGCATGGTCAAAAAACCTGCTCGCCACCACCCCGCCCCCCCCGCCCGACCCCGTGCCCCTGCTGTGGACGGACGACGTTCTCGAAGGTGGCACCTCCGCCTACTACCGCGCCCTGGGCCTGCTGGAGGGGATAGACGACCCCGCCGAGTTCCTGCCCCGCGCCCCCCTGCGCAACCGCGTAGACGATCCCGTCCGCCTCGCCGCGGGCGTGCGCCTCGCCGAGGAGGACAAGCGCGACAACAACAACAACCAGACCGAGGACGAGATCGGCGAGCTGGGCGACCGCACCCTCGCCGTCCACTATGAGCTCCAGAAAATGGCCGAGCC
>JAPXRP010000058.1:0-21782 GCA_033813475.1 Candidatus Hydrogenedentota bacterium | reverse complement strand
GCCTGGGGCACAAAATGGTACAGGGCGCCGAGGTGGACCACCGGCCGCCCAACGACCTCCGCGAGCGCCGGGGTGGCCGCCTCTTTCTCCCGCAGGGAGACGAAATCACCCCGTTCGATGACATGCCTGCGGTAGCGCTTGGCCAGGGTGACGTGCGTGGCGTTTTCGCTGAAGACGTAGCGGACGGTCCGCAGGTAGGCCATGCGGCCCAGGCTGGCCTGCCAGGCAACCCCGGCCCGGGTGGGGCCGCCCTCCGGGTGGACGTAGTAGCCCGCCGCGTCAAACGGCGTCTCAATGATCGCCTGCGCGCCGCGGCCGTTCCGGAGGTGCCCCCACCACGGCATGTAGTGCGTGCGCGAATTGACAGTCTCCTCGGACTGGATGTGCTGGGGCCAGTCGCCGGGCAGGAGCATGCCCTGCATCCGCGGGATGACCGCCACGTCGCCGGGCGTCTTGTCGGTGAGCAGCGGCTTGGGCCAGCGGATTTCCTTCAGCACCGCGTCCGTGTCCTCCGCCGCCAGGTCAAACACGACCTCCGGCCCCTCGCAGTGCGCCGACACATGCAGCGCGAAGCCGGGGGCCTTCTCAAAATCCGAGAAAGACACCACCAGGCCCGCGGACCAGCCGGTGAAGAGGCGCTCCGCCCGCACCGAACGCGCGTCCTTCAGGGACAGGTTTCCGGCCTCCATTTGGATGTCCAGGTCGTCGCTTTCCGCGAAGGTCCAGGTCTGCCCGCCTGCGGACACCTCCATGGCCAGCGTGTCGCGCCGCCAGGTGAGCGTCAGGTCCTTCGTGGTGATCCGCCAGTGTTCCTGCGTCTCCTCGAAGACGCCTTCGGCGACGGCCGGCCTTTCCTGGCTGTGCGCCAGCAGCCAGGCGCGGGTCTCGTCGAAGGCCGTGTAGAGCGCCGCGAAGGACTCCGCGCTGTCCGCGCCCGCTGCCAGCCGCTCCCGGAGCGCCGCGAGGCGCGCCGTCTTCTCCGCCGCCGCCCCCTCCTCCACGACGAACGCCTCCAGACGGTCCGCATGGGACGACACGGTGGCGACCCGGGCGTCCCATTCTCCGGCGGAAAGGGACAGCATCACGCATAGTGCGGCGGCAAGCATGGCGGTTCTCCTTGTGGGGTTTCCAGGGACGCGGCGCGCGCCCCGCCCGCCTACAGGATAGGCGCGGCGCGGGCGATTCGCAAGATTTGCAGCCTGTCCGGCTACTCCACGGTCACCAGGGGCCGCATGGCCTCCAGCCGCTTCGGGCCGATGCCCGGCACCTGCTCCACGTCCTCCACCGTGCGAAACGGGTTCGCCTCGCGGTAAGCGATGATGTTTCCCGCGTACACCGGCCCGATCCCCGGCAGCGTCTCCAGCTCCGCCTGCGTCGCCGTGTTCAGGTTGATCAGCCCCCTGGTCGGTCCGCCGGGAGCGGGCGCGGCGGCGGGCGCCGCTTTCGGGGAAGCAGGCGCGGGCGCGGCGGCCGCCGTGAAGGCCGGGGCGCCCTGCTGCGGGGCCATCAGGTAGTCCGCCGGATTCTCCGCCAGCCGGTATCCCGAATTGCGCAGGACCATGCGGTCCCCTTCGGCGACGCGCTCCGCCACCACCGGCACCGTCAGCGTCGTGCCGTCCACCAGCCGCGCCGCAAGGTTCAGCCCGGACACGTCCCCCTCCGGCGTTGTGCCCCCGGCCCGCATGATGAGGTCCGCCACCCGGCTGTCCGCCGGAAGCCGCTGGAGACCGGCGTTGCGCACACCGCCCCGGACAGCCACGGCAATTTCGGAAGGCGCCGGAGACGCCACGGGGGCGGGGGGCGGCATGGCGATCATGCCCGGCGCGGGGAGGTCCGCCCCGGCGGGCGGCGTGGGCGGGGGGACCGGGCGCGGCGCGTCAGCAGGCGGCGCAGGGGCGGGGGCGGCCGCCTCCACCCGCTGCTCTCCCGCATGCCGGCCGTGCCAGAAAAGCGCCCCGGCCCCCGCCACCAGGGCAAACAGCACCCCCACCAGCAGCAGCTGCTCCTTCGTGGTCAGCAGCCGGTTCGGCGAAAAGAGCATGACCGGTTCCCCGCACTGTCACAGTCCCGCATGCCGCGGCGCCTCCCTTCGGCGGCGGCACGCGGGTATTATGAATCGGCGGAGGAACGGCGCGCAAGCATTACGTCCCTTTGTTCCATGAAAGGGGTGTCAGTCCGGCTCGATGCCGACCAGCACCAAGGGAACCGCCGGCACACCGCGCCCCTGCCGGACGACATTGTAGAACTCGCCCTCGTAATAGGCGACCCCCGAACTCATCTCCGACTGGAGGCTCTTCATTGGCAGGATTTCAACGCCGACATCAATCTGGTCTCCGACGTAAAAAGCCAGGTGTTTCACGAAAAGGTCGTAGGCCACGAGCGCGTATTTTCCGAACTGGACCTCCACGGCGACCCGGCCTTTGACAAAATCTGTCTGGTTATAACTGAAAATGGGGGTCTTGCCGGCAGCCTGAATCTCCCGCTTCTGCTCATCGGCTGGCATGGAAAGGGTCTTCCTCACAAGTCGTTCATCGGCTGTGACCCAGTAGCTGACTCTGGTCTCTTCCCAGGACTTTTCGCGGAACCTCTCCTTGAATGCGGCGTTCATTTGGATCGGGCTGTACAGCACCTTCCCCTCTGTCCTCTTCTCCTTTGAGATTTTCCCCATGCAGTCGGCTGCATTGACCGCTTTCACCACCTTTTGAATCTCCTGCCAAAGCCCCTTCTTGCGGACCATCAGGAACTCCAAGCCATTCAGGTGCGAATAGAATTCAACCATCTTCATCTCTTCTTCCTTTTTCCATAGGTGGATGGAGACTCACACAGCCGCGTCTGTCGGTCCTCCTCATCCCACGGCCGCAGCGTGAGCGCGTTCCCCGCTTTGACCGGGTCATAGACCGGTCGGTCCATGGGACGTGTCTGCAAAACGCCTTCCATCTCATCTCTAATCCTCTGCCGGGCGATTTGGATGTACTTGGGGACTGTTTCGGCGCCCGCGCCCCGGCGGCCATGACGAACCGAGGCGATTACGGTGGTGCCTGTGCCTAGAAAAGGGTCAAGGACCCAGTCATCCTCCAGGGTCATGGAGAGAACAAACCGCTCTATGAGTTCCACCGGGAACTGGCAGGGGTGTTCCGTCTTTTCCACATGGTTGCTCTTGACGTTTGGGATTACCCAAACGTCCCCCGGATTTTTTCCAAGCGGGTTGCATGAGTACTGTCCCGCTTTTGGCCCCTTGAAATACTTCTTTCCGGGGTATTTTTGCGGCACCCGGACAGGATCAAGGTTGAAGGCGTAGTTGTCCGATTTTGTGAACCAGACAACCGTCTCGTAACGTCCGGAAAAGCGGCGCGAACAGTGCAATCCATGCTCAAAGTGCCAGACAATCCGGTTCCGCATTTTCAGGCCGAGGCGCGCAAAAACCGGGAACAACACGGTATCCAAGGGTATGATGCTTCCCGCATCCACGTAGTTGCCCACCTGCCAGCAGATGCTTCCGTTGGGACGAAGGGCGCGCACGCACTCCTCGATGACCTTTTCCTGCTGCTGGACATACAGGTCGAGATGCAGGCGCTTCTCGTACTCCTTGCCAATGTTGTAGGGGGGCGAGGTGATCACCAGCCTCACAGTTTCCGAAGGAATCGTGCGGAGAAGATCAAGGCAGTCCCCAGGGTAGACTACAGCACGTTCATCGGGCGAGAACGTCCGCGCCACGGACGAACTCGCGCCAGACTCTCGGCTGTCAATTCCCATGGTCTTGCTCCGAAAAGACTGTATGCCAGGAAGGGCAACCTATGCAAGGAAGCGCCGCCTGTCGCGGCGCGCCGTTTTTTCACTGGATCATGGTGCGGACGGGCTCGAAGGTCTGGGGGGCGGGGGCGCCGCCGCGCTGTTGGAACTCGCTCTCTGGGGCGCCGCGTTTTTGGGCCTCGGCCAGCCAGGCGGCGGCGGCGTCGGGCTGCTGGGCGTCGCGGGCCATGTCGGCGAGGCGGAGGGCGGGTTTCCAGTTGG
Organism: Candidatus Hydrogenedentota bacterium; assembly: GCA_033813475.1. Taxonomy (GTDB): domain Bacteria; phylum Hydrogenedentota; class Hydrogenedentia; order Hydrogenedentales; family CAITNO01; genus JAAYBR01. The sequence goes on along the minus strand of JAPXRP010000058.1, from coordinate 17,771 downwards.
CGGGGTCTGCGTCGAGGGCGGCGCGGAGGAGCCTCTCGGCCTGGTCGGGCCTTCGGAGGGCGAGGGCGGTTTCGGCGAGTTTTTCCTCGGGGGATTCGCCCCCGGGGCGGGGCGCCTTGGCTGCGTAGCGGAGGGCGGCGGCCCACGCATTGGCGGAGGCGGCCTGCCGGGTGAGGGCGTCCCACGCATCGGGGGCAAGGGTGTCGCCGGCCTCGTCGAGAAAGCGGTCCGCCTCGCCGCGCAGGGCGCGCGCCATGCCGAGGAGGCGGGTGGCGTCGGCGTTCCCGGGGAAACGGCGGTGGGTGCTTGCGGCGAGGTGCAGCGCCTGGGTGAGGCGTCCCGAAGCAAGCTCATATTCCACGCGGGCGAGGTGTCCCGCCGGGTCGCCCGGGTTGGCCGTCAGTTTCTCGCGGGAGGCCTTTTCCAGCGCGGCGACGCGTTCGGCGGCCTTCTGGGCGGGTTCGGCGGCAAAGGCAAAGGGGGCCCCGGGCAGGGCCGCCGTGGCCGCGGCCAGAAGCGGCGCGGCCTCGCGCATGTTGCCCGCCATGAACAGCTGGAGGCCCCGGGCGCCCTGCAGGTCGGCGCGGTTCGGGGCGCGGCGGGCGGCGTAGGCCATCCCGTCGAGGGCGGCGCGGGCCGCGCCGGGAGTGTCCGCCGCATCGGCGGGCCGCAGGCTGGCGGCAAGGGCGGCGGCGTCCGCCGCCCAGTCGGCCCGCGGCGCGCGCAGGAGGAGGGCGGCGATCTCCGCCGGATCGGGCGAAATCTCCGGGACACCGGCGCGGACCGCCTTCCAGCGGTACTCGGCGGTGCCCGGCGCGGCTTCCGCCGCGCGAACCCAGGCCTCGCGCGCGCGGCCCCGCCATTCGGCGCGCGCATCGTCCGCAAGGCTGCCGGACGCCGTCTGACGTTCGCAGTACCGGGCGAGGGAGGCCCAGGCGCCGGGGCTGTCCGGGGCGGCCTCCGTCGCGGCGAGGAGCGCGGCGTCAGCGTTCTGCCGGGCCGCCAGGTCGAGGAAACTGAAAACGCCGAGAATGACTGCCCCGGCGCCCGCCGCCCCCGCGAGGACAATGCGGGGCGTGCCCGGGGGCATTCGGTGGATCACCGCCGCCAGGGCGAGGGCCGCCACAGCCCACGCGTAATACGCGGCCAGGGCGGGGTCCGCCCCGGTGATTCCGGCGGCATGCCCGAGGGCTTCGGGAAGGGGCATGCCCGCGGCCAGGCGGGCGGCCGCGCCCGTTGCCGCGCACAAAATGGCCAGCAGCGCGCCGAACCCAAGCTGCTCCGCGCGGTGCCGCAGGGCGGGCAGGGACGCCGCCAGCGCCGCAACCAAGAACAGGGCGGCGGTCGCGTCGGCGGCGCAGGCGGCCGCACCCAGCACCACGGCGAGGGCGGCAAACCTGCTCTTGCCGGAAAACAGGCGGTCCAGACAAACCATGGCCCACACGGCCAGCGCCGCGCCCAGCACGGGCGCCAGACCCGGCGCAGTGGACAGCGCGCGCGCGGCGGCGGGCGAAAGGGCAAAGAGCAGGGCGGTGCCGAGGGCGATCCCCTCGCCCGACCCGGGACGGCGTCCCCGTCGGGCCAGCAGGAAGACGCCGAGCGCCGCCAGGACATGCGCGAAGAGGCCGAGCGCGCGGACGGTTCCCGCACCGCCGCCGCCGGCCTGCCACGCCGCGGCCAGGCCCATCACCGTGAGCGGGGCGTCGGGCAGCAGGGGGAAGGCCTCCGGCGCGGTGAGGAGCGCGTGGGCCTTCGGCGTGTCGCAGAGCAGGTCGTCGCCCGGACCATTAAAGGGCACATGGACGGCCGAAAAATGAACCAGCAGCGCGGCCACGCCCACCAGCACGGCGGCCACGGCGGCCTGCACCCCCTGAAACACCTCGCCCTCCGGCGCCTTGGGGAGCGCGGCGGGTGCTGCGGGGGTTGGCTCGGCTGCGGCTTCAGGGGTGTCGGGGCGGGCTGTCTCTTCCATGGGCCGGTCTCCGGGATGTCGGATGAATGCGCCTGATTATACCCCGAATCGGTGCCTGGCGGCAGGCACAGGCGCATGGAAATCACGGACGAGCACGGACCCGCACGGACCGACACGGACATCGGAACCCGGGCAGGGAGAATTGAGGGGGGCTCGGCCTGATTTCGTCCGCGTCTGTCCGTGCTCGTCCGTGTTCGTCCCTGACCCGGACATCCGGGGAATAGAACTTGCCCTCCCGCTATGTTATAAAGAGCGTGCCACTTAGGAAGTTTTCGGGAGCAACCCCAGGTCAAGGCTGAACAGGAGGCGTATGCTGATTGCCGTCATGTCCGGTTTCGCGGGGGCCCTGCTTGCGCCGGCGGTGTGCGGCGCGGCGGGCAAACGGGCCGGATGGATCCTCGCGGCGCTCCCTGCGGGGCTGTTTTTGTACTTCCTGCGGCTGCTGGCGGCGGGGGGCGCGGTGTCCACGCTGGACTGGGCCCCGGAACTGGGCGTGAGCCTGGCCTTCCGCGCGGACGGGTTGTCCCTGCTCTTCGCGCTGCTCATCTCCGGCATCGGCGCGCTGGTGACGGTGTATTCCGGCGGCTATCTCTCGGGCCACCCGTTCCTGGGACGCTGGTTCCTGTACCTCTTCGCGTTCATGGCGTCCATGCTCGGCCTCGTGCTGGCGGACAACCTCTACCTCCTCTTCATCTTCTGGGAACTGACCAGCTTCACCTCCTACCTGCTCATCGGGTTCAACCACGACGAGGAGGCCTCGCGGGCGGCGGCGCTTCAGGCGCTCCTGGTGACGGCGGCGGGGGGCCTTGCCCTGCTGGCGGGGCTGGTGATTCTCGCCGGAGTGACGGGAAACACCGGCCTGTCGGGCATGGCCGCGTCGGCGGAGCTGCTGCGCGGGCATCCCGCGCGCGTTGCGGTGGTCGTGCTGCTCCTGCTGGGGGCCTTCACCAAGTCCGCGCAGTTTCCGTTCCATTTCTGGCTGCCGAACGCCATGGCCGCGCCGACGCCGGCCAGCGCCTACCTGCACTCCTCGACCATGGTGAAGGCGGGGGTGTACCTTGTCGCGCGGATGCACCCGCTGTTCGCGGACGACGCCGTGTGGCACACGGGACTCATTGTGTTCGGCGGCGCGACGCTGCTCTACGGCGGGGTGCGCGCGGCGGCGCAGACGGTGATCAAGCGCATGCTCGCCCATTCCACCGTGGCGGCGCTGGGAGCCATGATGTTGCTCTTCGGCATCGGCACCGAGGCGGCGGTCCATGCGGCGGTGGCTTTCCTCTTTGCCCATGCGCTGTACAAGGCCGGGCTCTTTCTCGTGGGCGGGGCGGTGGACCACGCCACGGGGGAGCGCGACCTGCGGAGGCTTTCCGGACTGGGCCGGGCCATGCCGCTCACGGCGGTGGCGGCGGTCGTGGCCGCCCTGTCCATGGCGGGCGCGCCGCCCCTCTTTGGATTCACGGCGAAGGAGCATGTTTACGCCGCGGTGCTGGCCTCGCCCGCCGTGGCGGCGGTGACCGTTGCGGGCGCGCTGCTCTTTGTGCTGGTCGCGCTGGCGGTGGGCGTGCGCCCCTTCGTGGGGCGCCCCCTCGACACGCCGAAGCACGCCCATGAGCCGTCTCCGTCCCTGTGGCTTCCTCCCCTGGTGCTGGCGGCGGGGTCGCTGGCCTTCGGGCTCGCGCCGGGGATGCTCGACCGCGCGCTGCTGCTGCCCGCGGCGGCGGGCGTGCTGGGGGAATCCCTGACCCCCTCCGGACACGCCGCGCACGGCGGGCTGGTGCTGGGCCTGAGCGCGGCCACCCTCGTCGTCGGGCTGGGCCTGTTCTTCGCGCGGGACCGGATCCGGGAACTCCTCGGCGGGTTCCGGCTGCTGTCGCCGGGGGAGCCGGAGAACCTCTGGAACGCCGGGATGCGGGGGATGGTGTGGACGGCGGGCGCGCAGACGCGGGTGATCCAGCATGGGTACCTGCGCGGCTATCTCACCCTGGTCTTCCTGACGCTCGTGCTGCTAACCGCGCCGGTGCTCCTGCGCCACAGCCCCGAGGTGGGGCGCATCCTGCACAGCCGGTCCCTGTCCGCGCTGCTCCACCTGCGGTATTACGAGATCGGGCTGGGCATGCTGATGGTGGTCTCCATCGGCGCGGTGGTCCACATGCGGACGCGGCTGGCCGCCGTGGCCGCGCTGGGCGTGGTGGGCTACGGCATGGCGATCATCTTCATTCTTTTCGGCGCGCCCGACCTGGCCATGACCCAGTTCGTCATCGAGACGCTCACGGTCATCCTGCTGGTGCTCGCGTTTTACCACCTGCCCGCCTTTGCGCCGCCCGCGCGCCGGGTCTTCCAGACCGGAAACCTCCTGCTGGCGGGGTCGGTGGGCGTGGTCATGGCGCTGCTGGTGCTGGTGGCCGCCGACGAGCACCACCCGACGGCCCTCGCGCGCTATTTCTCGGACAACAGCCTGTCCCTGGGCCACGGCCGCAACGTGGTGAACGTGATCCTGGTGGACTTCCGCGCCCTGGACACCCTGGGCGAGATCACCGTGCTGGCGCTGGCGGCCCTCGGGGCCTATGCCGTGCTGTATCTGAAGCCGCGCGGAGAGGGGGGGAAGCCATGAACTCCGTCATCTTCCGCTCCGCCACGCGCTACATGTTCCCCATCCTGCTGCTGCTCTCCGTGTTCCTGCTCATGAGCGGCCACAACGAGCCCGGCGGCGGGTTCACGGGCGGGCTGGTGGCCGCGTCGGCCTTTGTGCTGTACGCGCTGGCCTTTGACACGGCCGAGGCGCGGCGGAGGCTTTGGCTGGACCCCCGGCATCTCATCGGCGCGGGCCTGCTGCTGGCGCTGGCCTCCGGAGTCGCGGGGCTGCTGGCGGGCGAGCCTTTCCTGACGGCGTACTGGGTGAACGTGCCGCTGCCCGGCGGGGGCGTGGCGGCCCTGGGAACGCCGCTGCTGTTCGACACCGGGGTGTGCCTGGACGTCGTCGGCGTGTCGCTGCTCATCATTTTCTCCATGGCCGACGTGGACCGGGGGGAACCGTGATGGAGCTTCTCTTCGCGGCGGTGGTCGGCGGGCTGTACGCGGCGGGCGTGTACCTGCTGCTGCAGCGCAACGTGGTGAAAATCATCCTCGGGCTGGCCCTGCTCGGCCACGGCGCGAACCTGCTGATCTTCACGGCGGGCGGCCTCACCCGCGCGCGCGCGCCCATCATCGCCGAGGGCGCGCTGTCGGCGCCGCCGGACACGGCGGACCCGCTGCCGCAGGCGCTCATCCTCACGGCCATTGTCATCGGATTCGGCGTGCTGGCCTTTCTGCTGGCGCTGGTGGAGCGGACGCACCAGGTGGTGCCCACGGACGACGTGGACGAGCTGAAGGGCACCGACACATGAGCCTGCCGCTGACACTCCCCCTGCTGGTTCCCCTGACGGGGGCCGTGCTGTGCGTGCTGCTCTTCCGCAGCCCGGGCGCGCAGCGCGCCGTGGCGCTCGGCGCGTCCCTGGCGCACTGCCTCGCGGCGGCGGCGCTGTTCGCGGGGGTGCGCGGCGGCGGCGTGGCGGCGGTGCAGATCAGCGGCTGGCCCGCGCCCTTCGGCATCACCTTCGTGGCGGACCTGCTCGCCGCGGTCATGGTGTGCGCCGGGGCCGGAATGGGCCTGTGCATCGTGGCCTACTCCCTGTTCGCAATAGACCGCGGCCGGGAGCGCTTCGGCTACTACCCGCTGGTGCTGGCGCTGCTGGCGGCGGTGTGCGGGGCCTTCCTCACGGGCGACATCTTCAACCTCTATGTGTGGTTCGAGGTGATGCTCATGGCGTCCTTCGCGCTCATGGCGCTGGGCGGCGAACGCCCCCAGCTCGAGGGCGCGATCAAGTACGTCACCCTCAACCTGGTCTCCTCCGCCGTGTTCCTCTCCGGCGCGGGCATCCTCTACGGGCGGGTCGGCACGCTGAACCTGGCGGACCTCTCCCTCGCCGTGGACACGCACCTCTCGCCGGGGCTGCTGACCGCCATTGCCATGCTGTTCCTCGTCGCCTTCGGCATCAAGGCCGCCCTGTTCCCCTTCTTCTTCTGGCTGCCCGCGTCGTACCACACGCCGCCGACGGTGGTGGCGGCGCTCTTCAGCGCGCTGCTGACCAAGGTGGGGGCCTATGCCCTGATCCGCGTGTTCACCCTGGTCTTCTCGCACGACATCGGGTGGACCCACCCGGTGATTCTCGCCCTGGCCGGGGTCACCATGCTGACAGGCGTGCTGGGCGCGGCGTCGAAGTACGACTTCCCGAAGATTCTCGCGTTCCACATCGTCAGCCAGATCGGCTACATCGTCATGGGCCTCGGGCTCTTCTCCGTCATGGGCCTCGCGGGCGCGGTCTATTTCATGGTCCACAACATCGTCGTGAAGACAAACCTCTTCCTGGTGGCGGGCATCGCGCGCCGCCTGACCGGGGAGACGCACCTCGACCGTCTGGGCGGGCTCTGCCGCGCGCGGCCGTGGCTCGCCGCGTGCTTCTTCGTGTCCGCCATGTCCCTCGCCGGCCTGCCGCCCTTCTCCGGGTTCTTTGGCAAGCTCGCCCTGCTGGTCGCCGCCGCGCGCACGGGCCACTGGACCGTCTTCACCGTCGCCGTGGTGGTCAGTTTCCTGACGCTGTACTCCATGACCAAGATATGGACCCACGCCTTCTGGAAGCCCGCGCCGGAGGGCATGCCGGACCCCGCGCCGGGCCGCGACCCGGAAACCGACCGGGCCGTCGCCGGGATGCTCATCCCCGTGACGGCGCTGGCGGCGGTGTCGCTGCTCATGGGGCTGGGCGCGGGCCCGTGCATGCGGCTGGCGCTGGACGCGGCGGAGCAGCTGCTGGACAAGGGCGCCTACATCCGCGCGGTCCTCGGGGAGGGCGCGGCATGATCCTCTTCCTGTGGAACATCCTGCTGGCGCTGCTCTGGGGCGCGCTGACCGGCGCGATGACGCCGCTCAACCTGCTCGCGGGGTTCGCCCTCGCCTACGCCGCGCTGTCGCTGACACAGGCCGGGGCCGAAAGCGGCTATTTCCTTCGGACCCGGAGGCTTCTGCTGTTTTTTCCGTGGTTCCTGTGGCAGATGGTGGTGTCCAACCTCCGCGTGGCCTACGACATCATCACCCCGTGGCACACGTCGCGGCCCGGCGTGGTGGCGGTGCCGCTGGACGCGGAGACGGACCTGGAGATCACCCTCCTGGCGAACCTCATCACCCTGACGCCGGGCACGCTGACCCTCGACGTGTCGGAGGACCGCAGGACGCTGTACCTGCATGCCATGTTCATCACCGACCCGGAGGACGTGCGCCGGGAAATCAAGGACGGGCTGGAGCGCCGCCTGCTGGAGCTGCTGCGATGAGCCCCTTGATGCACATGGCCGCCGCGCTGCTGGGCGGCGCGCTGCTGCTGACCGTGGGAAGGCTCCTGCGCGGCCCGACGCTCCCCGACCGGGTCGTCGCGCTGGACCTCATCTCCACGCTGGTGGTGGGGATCATCTGCATGTGCGCCCTGGTCTTCGACCAGCCCGTCTACATGCGCGACGCCCTGGTGCTCGCGGTCGTGTCGTTCCTGGGCACGGTGGCCTTCGCGTACTACGTGGCCAGGGGGGGGAAGCCATGAGCAAAATGCTGGTCGAGCTGCTGATGCTTGCGGGGGCGGCGTTCATGTTCCTGGCCGCGCTGGGCGTGGTCCGCCTGCCCGACCTCTACATCCGGATGCACGCCGCCACCAAGAGCGGCACCCTGGGCGTCACCTGCGCCATTGTCGCGGTCGCCCTGCACTTCGGCGACTTCGCCATCGCGGTGCGGGCCTCCCTCATCGTGGTGTTTATCTTCCTCACTGCCCCCGTGGCGGCGCACCTCGTCGGGCGCGCGGCCTACCAGGTGGGCGTGCCCCTCTGGAAACGCTCCATCGTGGACGAGGGACGCGGCGGCCCGCGGGATCAGAAGTAGATGACCGTGGACAGGTAGACGGTGTGCTGGTCCACATCGGCGCGCGTGCCCGAGAACCCGAAAGTGTCCACCCGGTTGTCGTCGCCCCAGCGGTAGACGTAGGCCAGGTCCAGGTTCACGCGGTCGTACAGCAGCAGTCCCAGGCCCAGCGTGACCCCGTAGTAGTTGTCCGGCGACCCGTCGCCCCGCTTGAGGCCGAGGAAACCGTCCCGGCGGCCGCTGGCGGGCTCGGGGTCGTAGAACAGGCCGGCGCGCACGCTTGGCAGAATGTTCTGGACGGGCTTCCGCGCGTCCACAAACACATACTCGGCGCCCGCGCGCACGGTCCACACGGCGTCCATGTCGTGGGCGTCCGTGTCCAGGCCCGACACGCCCCACACCTTGCGCAGGCGCGGGTTCCGGTTGCGCCTGTCATGGATCACGAACTGGTCCCACGACCGGCGCGTCACGTCGAAGGAAAGCGTGAGCTTGTCGTTGGGGAAGCGGTAGGCCGCGCCCGCGCCCACGGCGTCGGGAAAGGTGATCTCCTTGTGGCGCGACCCCGTGCGGAGCATGCCGCGCACGCCGCCCACGCGCACCTCCTGCGACTGCTCGTAGTCCACCCCCGCCGTGAAGCGGGTGTGGTAGACCAGGCCGAAGCTCCACCGGTCGTCGGGCTTGTAGAGCGCGCCGACGGTGTAGTTGATCCCGTGGAAGTTCCTGTGGCGCTCGATGATCCGCGAGTGGGTGCCGGTGGCGAATCCGCCGAGGATGCGGCTCAGGGTGCGCTGCTCCGAGACGGACTTCCACTCGTTGTTCGGGATGATGTCCTCGTTCCACAGGTTGACCACGAGGCCCAGGGACAGCTCCTCGGTGATCTCAAAGCCGACGGCGGGCGAGAGGCTGGAGAGCTGGCCCTCCTGCCGGTAGTCCACGAGGGAGGAGAACAGGGCCGCGGCGCCCCCGGCGGGGACGATGCCGTTGTAGCGGAACTTCAGCCGGCGGTCGAAGTCGAACTTGCGCTGGAGGCTCAGGCTCACCACGAGGTTGCGGCCCCCGGGCGCGAAGGGCAGCGGGTAGACCGCGCTCATGTAGTTCAGGCCGCTGAGGCTCAGGCTGTGGCCCTCGTCCATCTCGGGGTGCCGGTCCGAGGAGAACTCCTCGCCGTCCCACTTGAAGTCGTAGACCAGCGAGAACTCCGGGCGCTCCAGCTGGGTGAGTCCGCCGGGGTTCCACGAGGCCGCCGTGGCGTCGTCGGCCACGGCCACAAACGCGCCGCCCATGCCCAGGGCGCGCGCGCCGCTCCCCACCACGTTCGGGGAGGACGTGATGTTGACGGACTGCGCCCCCGCGCACGGCGCGAGGGCCGCCGCGGCCAGCACGGCCAGCAGCGCGATCCCCGGCCGCCGGAACGGGGCGTCACATCGTGACAGCGGGCATGCCTTTTTCAATCGTCGCACCCTCCTGCTGAAGGTCAAGCGTCTTCGCGCGCGTGCCGGTGTCGCCCGGACTCTCGATCCGGGCGCGGCCCACGGGCACATACTCCGGCGGCGCGAGCACCTCGCCGGTCGTCTCGTCCACCCAGGCCGGCGTCTCGTTCACAAGCAGCAGGTACGCGCCCTGCCGCACGCCGTCCTCCTTGGTCCAGTTCATGAGCAGTTCGGCGCCCGCGCCCGCGCCGCGCACGGCCATCACCTCGCCGGACAGCTTCGGGTACATCGCCTCCAGCTGCGCCGACAGCGCCGCCGCCGCCTGCCTCACCTGCGCCGGGTCCGACGCGTCGGCGATGAACGCGTCGAGGATGGACACGATGTCCGAGGTCTCCGTGCTGATGACGCGCAGCTTGACCTCGAGCCCCTTGCCGTCGCGGGGGAACAGCTCGCCGGTCAGGAAAATCTGGGCGTTCGTGAGGCGGCCCAGGGCGATGGCCTGGCTGGGGTCGGCCAGGGCCTGGGCAAGCTGCTGCTCCGTGAGCACCTGCTGGAGCTGCGCGCGCTCGAGGCAGCGGAAACGGCCCTTCGCCGTCACGGCGGCCTCGGTCTCCGCGCGGAGGGCGAACGCCGTCCCCTCGTCCACCCCCGGCCCCGCAAAGGCCAGCACGGCCACGGGCATCCGGCTTTCGACGGTGTTCAGCGCCACGGGGCGCACCTCGACGTCCACCGACTTCTCCAGCACCTTCCCGGCGGCGTCCTCGGCGCGGATGGCCACCTGGAACCGCCCCTCCTTCTCCGTCTCCAGCGGCAGCCGCCGCGTGAAACTCTCCTTCGGCGCGTTGGCCAGGGGCTCCACGGGCACGCCGTTGATGGAGATGGACTTGAGGGGCTGCTGCCCAACGACTTCGCCGGAAACCATGAGCGCGCGGCTGTGGCGGTAGGGCTTGTCGGACTGCGGGGACTTGAGACGGATTTCGCCGTCCTCCGGCGCGGGGGCGGCCTCCTGCGCGAGCTGGAGCAGCACCCGCGGCTCGTCGGCCGAGGCAAACACCAGCCCGCCGCGGTCCTGCCGCTGCCGCCGGAGCCACAGTTTGGCCTCCACGGACTCGGGGTCGCCCTGGAAGACTTTGAGCGCCGAGCGGGTCTCGTTGCCCGCCGTGTCGTTCGACGCCACCACGAAGGTGTTCTCGCCGGGGGCCAGGGGCAGCTCGGCGGTGAAGGCCAGCTTCGGGGCGCCCGCCGACTCGGCCACGACCCGCTGGTCCACGGCCACGCGGCTCACGCCGTTCGTGTCCACCGCCGCGCCCTCGAGGAGGATGGTGCGGTCGCCCGTGACCGTCGGCTCCACGGGGATGTAGATGCCCAGCGTGGGCCCCGTCAGGTCCACCGTCACCGTCGTTTTCTGCTCCGTCTCCTTGCCCGACAGGTCCACCGCCGTCACCGTCACCTCGTGCGTGCCCTCGTCCAGCTCGACGGTCTCCTTCACCGTGATCTCCGTCTGGCTGCCGCGCTGGAAGGCCTTCTGCTCGTTCACGCGGACCTCGGCCACGCCGGTGTCGTCGGCGACGGCGACCTCGACGGGCAGCTCGCGCTCGGAGACGATGCGGGCGGGCTGCATGTCCGCCGCAAGTGCGGGGGCCGTGTCGTCCTTGAGCGCCCCCGTGCGGATCTTCTCCCGCTTCACCTCGTCGAGGAACGCGTGGGCGCGCTCCGTGTCCACCATGGCCAGGGCTTCCTGGAGCTGCTGCTCCGCCTCGTCCAGCCGCCCCAGGCGCAGGTAGCAGACGCCCAGCTCGCGGGCGGGGAAATACTCCACGAAATGCAGGCCGTAGGTGCGGGCGCGCCAGGTGTCGCGCGAGCGCCCCTTGAGCGCCTGCTCGAAGTCCGCCGCCGCCTCCTCATGGAAGCCCCCCGCCAGATAGGAGGTCCCCCGCTCGTAATAGCTCCACCACCGCCCGCGGAAAACGCCGTCCGTGACGCCGTAGGGCTGGCCGTCCTTTTCCCGCACCGTGGAGGGGTCCGAAACACAGCCGCCCGCAAGCAGCAGCACCGCAAACGCGAAAAGCACCCGTCTCTTGTTCATCCCCGTCGGTTCCTCCGTAAGGGCGTGCATTCTTCTGTGGGGCGCGGCCCTCAGGCGCCGCCGGAGGGGGCCTCCCCGTCCGTGTCCATGATGCGCCGCAGCCGTTTCCGTTCGATCGAATCCATCGGGGCGAAGGCGATGGCCACCCCCCGTATGTCCATGCGGGCCACCCGGCCGTCCAGGCAGACCCCGTCGCGGGCATGGCCGCCCACCGGGCAGATAAGCACCCGCACCCGGCTTTCCAGTGGCAGCGACCGCTCCGTGGCCATCAGGATGCCGCGCTCGCTCAGGTCCACCACCGCCCCCTCCACCAGCACCCCGCTGTGGAGGCGCACCTCCACCCGCGCGGCAACGCGCACCCGGTCCGAGTCCCGTTGTTCCGTTCTAGCCCTGACCACGCGCCCGTTCCTCTCCTGCGCCCGCGCGGACGCGGACAGCCGCACTGCCTTCCCGTGGCCAAATCCCTTCCGCTTAGAGCATAACATAAGTTCCCCCCATTTGTAAGGGGGTAATGCGAAAAATGAGCAGGACCGGGCGGGCGGAAGACCGGCGGGCCGCGCCCCCATGCGCGCGTCCAGACCGCCCGCCGAGTGTCCATCACGTCCATACCGTCCATACCGCGAGTGAAGAGGGCGCAGCAAGCGGCGCCCCTACCGCCCCCTGCCTTGGGCATCCGCGAAAGACCCGGTCATTCACCCGTAGGGGCGCCGCTTGCTGCGCCCTGCGCGGACACAGAACCGCCGCTCCTCCGGCAATCCGGGATATAATGCCCCGGCATGAAATCGGAACCCCCGCCGGGGTGTTTCCGCAATGGACCTTTGGAAGGATGACGGATGGCGGACAGTGATTTCCGGGAGATGCTGAGCGCGGCGCGGCTGTATGAGACCGCCCAGCGCTTTTACAGCGCCGTGCCCCGCCGCTTCTTCGCGTCGGGCCGCGCCTTTCCCGCGTGGCATTACTTCTTCGAGGTGACCCGGCGGTGCAACCTGCGCTGCCGCATGTGCCAGTACCTGGACTTCCTGGAGAACACCCCCGCCGGCGCGCAGAAGGACGGCGAACTGACAACCGAGGAGTGGCTCCGGGTCATCAGCCAGTGCCACCGCTTCTGCCTGGTCACCTTCACGGGGGGCGAGCCCCTCCTCCGCAAGGACATCGGGGAGCTGCTGGAGAGCGCCTCGCGCCGCTGCCGGACCCATGTCATCACCAACGCGACCATGCTCACGGAGGAGCGCGCCGCGCAGCTCGCCGCCCTCGCCCCGCGCCGGACGGGCGGCCTCGGCCTCAACTTCGTCGGCACCTCCATCGAGGCCCCCGGCGACCTCCACGACGAGATCCGGTCCATGAAGGGCGCCTTCGGGCGCACCATGGCGGGCATGGCCGCCCTGCGCGCCGCGCGGACCGCCGCCCGCAAGGCCTGCCCGCGCATCCACGTCACCACGGTGCTCCAGCAGGCCAACGTCCACATTCTCCACGAGATGCCCCGCGTCGCCGCCGAGGCCGGCGCCGACGTCCTCAACCTCGTCACCGAGACCCGCATGCACGACCTGCCCGGACTCGGCGAGGCCGACCCCGCGTCGTTCCGCCCCGGCGACCTCTCGTGGCCGCGCATTGACCCCAAACAGCTCGCCGAGGCCCTCGACCGCACCCGCGACGCCGCGCGGGAGGCCGGGGTCGCCCTGCGCCTGCCGCGCATGCCCGTCTCCGAGCTCGTCCGCTACTACGACACCGGCATCCGCCTCGCCGACTACACCTGCCGCAACGCGTGGAACACCATGTTCATCGGCCGCCAGGGCGCCGCCTACTCCTGCTGGATCAAGCGCGTAGGCAATGTCCGCGAGCAGACCCTCCAGGAACTCTGGAACAACCCCGAGATGCGCGCCTTCCGCCAAACCTGCCGCACCCGCCTATTCGCCATGTGCCCCGGCTGCTGCTTCCTCGAACACAAAACCATGCGCGCCCCGGAGGAAGAGGGGGAGTAAGGGGGGCACCGCGCCGGTTGCCGCCGCAGCCGTGCAAACAGGGCCTCCCGCCGTAGCGCCGCCGTCCCGGCGGCTTTGGCGCATCTATTGGTCCAGCACAAGCCAAAAAAATAACTTGACAATTCCGAACGCATGCGCTAGGATAGATCGAAGAGCTAGGCACAATGTGATGGTGTTTCGGGCAACCTGCAATGGTCTTGAACAGAGGAGAAGAAAGATATGAGTAACGACCTGTGGCACTACGAGATGCAAGGAAAGTCTATTGGCCCCGTCAGCACAGATGTGATAAATCAACTTATTACCGCTTCGGTAATTCAGGCCGAAACAGTTCTGCGAAAGAACAATGATCCACAGGGGATGCCAGCCTGTGAAATCGAAGTATTCAGGGGACAATTCCCACGAGAAGGGCAAGGTGTGCGTCCCACTCAGGGGGAGGTGGGTGCAGAGCAAAACACAGAACCTTTCAAGAAGACTCCTTCTAAACACAGGTTTATTCGCGCCGTTGCAACAGTAACGGTCTTGGTGCTGGCGTTTCTCTATGTAAAAGAAAAGCTCTTTTCTGAAAGCCCTAGCGATGCCGACAACATCACTCTTGCTCCGAATAGCGACAGCGCGATATCCTCCGGAATCGAAATCGCAGAAAGCATAAGAAAGAGCACAGTAAAGATCGAAGTGTATTTTTCTGAAAGTGATGCGCTTTTTGATGATGAAGGCGGCGGCACCGGCAGCGGATTCATTGTTTCAATGAAGGACAACGTCTGCCTGATAGCGACAAATTCTCATGTTTGGGGATTTCACAGTCTAGTGGAAGCCGACGATGATGGACAACCAGAGATATCCGAGTATATTATGAAAATTACTTTTTACGATAATTATTCGGTTATAGCATCAGAATTATACGATCACCCGTCAGAAGATTTTGCAGTTATTAGGCTTGAAGGGATTGATAGAGGCTACTCACAGGTATCTGTAGGCAAGGACATGCCGGAAGTTGGCGAGGAAATATATACAATGGGGCACCCATTGGGGTTAGACTATTCATTTTCTAAAGGTGTCGTATCTGCGGTCCGTAATTACTCTCAAACTCAACAGCAATCAGTGAGGAATATCCAAATTGACGCACCAATATCACCAGGAAACTCTGGCGGACCTCTTGTTAATACGCGCGGCCTTGTTGTTGGAATTAATACTCGAAGAGTTTCTGACGCATCTGCGCAGAATCTTAATTTTGCGCTTAGTGTTTCTGATTTGATTCGCGATTACAAGCAGGGTGTTTTTCGGAAGATTCCACTTGATCCAAATTTTCTGACCAATTATTTCATTCCCGGCTAAGTGCAGTTCGTATAAGCCCTCCCGACTCGCAACATTTTCAATAATCCCCTTGGAGAGAGAAAGTACAGCTATGGGTATATAATTCTTTCTATGCAGTAATTACTGGAAGGGATTTGCAGTGTTGAGAAACGGGGATGTGAAATGGTCAATGAAATACCCTTCTTGGATCGAAGTCGTTTGCCCTCTGTTTCAGGGCTATGCATAAGAGTTGCACAGCAAAAAGACTTTCACTCCGTGGTGACGGGCCCGTCTTCGGCGTCGCCGCCGAGGGTTGCGTGGAGGGTGTGCCAGGCGAGGGTGGCGCATTTGACGCGGACGGGGTATTCGCGGACGCCGGAGAAGACGCGGAGCTTGCCGAGGGCGGCCTCGTCGAGGGGGGTGTCGGGGGCGGACTTGAGCATGTGGTGGAAGAGGGTGAAGAGGGCGTCGGCCTCGGCGCGGGATTTTCCCTTGACAACGGTGGTCATGAGGGAGGCGGAGGCCTTGGCGATGGCGCAGCCCTGGCCGTCGAAGCTGGCGGCTGCGATGGTGTCGCCGTCGAACTTGAGGTAGAGCTTGATGGTGTCGCCGCAGAGGGGGTTGTAGCCGTCCACGACGGTGTCGGCGTCCGGCATCGGCCCGAAGTTGCGGGGGTTCTTGTTGTGGTCGAGGATGACCTGCTCGTACATGGCGCGGGGGTCGCTCATCAGCAGAAAAGCTCCCTCACCTTGAGGAGGGCGGCGGCCAGGCGGTCCACCTCCTCCGGGGTGTTGTAGAGGCCGAAGGAGGCGCGCGCCGTGGCGGGGACGCCGAAGCGCTGCATGACGGGCTGGGCGCAGTGGTGCCCGGCGCGGACGGCTACGCCCTCGCCGTCGAGGATCTGGCCGATGTCGTGGGGGTGGGCGCAGTCCATGATGAACGAGATGACGCCCGCCTTCTCGCGGGCGTTGCCGATGATCCGCAGTCCGGGCACATCGCGCAGGGCGCGGGTGGCGCGGTCGAGGAGGGCGGCCTCGTGGGCCGCGACGTTTTCCATGCCCAGCCCGGTGAGGAAGTCCACCGCCGCGCCGAGGCCGATGACCTCGGCGATGGGCGGGGTGCCCGCCTCGAACTTGCCGGGGATGCGGGCGTAGACCGTCTTCTCGAAGGAGACGGAGAGGATCATGTCGCCGCCGCCCTGCCAGGGGGGCATGCGGTCGAGGGCCTCGGCGCGGCCGTAGAGCACGCCGACGCCGGTGGGTCCGTACATCTTGTGCCCGGCGCAGACGAAGAAGTCGGCGCCGAGGGCCTGCATGTCTATGGGCATGTGGGGGGCGCTCTGCGCGCCGTCCACCAGCACGCGCGCGCCCTGCTCCCGGGCCTTGCGGCAGATTTCGGGGATGGGGTTCACGGTGCCGAGGGCGTTGGACACCTGCGTGACGGCGACGATCTTCGTCTTCTCGTTGAGCAGCCGGTCGAACTCCTCCATCATCAGCTCGCCGTCGTCGTTGATGGGGATCACGCGCAGGACCGCGCCGGTCGCCTCGCGGAGCATCTGCCACGGCACGATGTTGGAATGGTGCTCCATGTGGGAGACGAGAATCTCGTCGCCCGGCCCGACCATGGCGCGTCCGAAGCTGTTGGCGACGAGGTTGATGGCCTCCGTCGCGCCGCGGGTGAAGATGGTCTCGCAGCCCACGAGCGCGCCGAGGAAGACGTTGATCTTGTGGCGGGCCTCCTCGTAGAGGTCCGTGGCGCGCTGGCTCAGGTAGTGGACGCCGCGGTGGACGTTCGCGTTGTCCTCGCGGTAGAAGCGCGAAATCGCGTCAATGACGCTTTCCGGCTTCTGTGTGGTCGCCGCGTTGTCGAAATAGGCCAGCGGCTTCCCCCGTACCTGCCGGGACAGGATGGGGAACTCCGCGCGGACGCGCCCCATGTCGTCGAAGGGCGATGCGGGGGCGGGGGAATGCGGGTCTGTGACGGTCACGGCCATGTTACCTCTTGGCCGACGCGGGGCTGAACAGGTCCAACACCAGCCGGTCCGCGCGCCTGCGGACCGCGTGGTTGGGGATGTTTCCGATGATGTCGCCGGCGAACCCATAGGTTAGCATGGCGCGGGCCGTCTTCTCATCCAGGCCGCGGCTGCGGAAGTAGAAGACCACCTCGTCCGGGTGGCCGCCCACGGTGGCCCCGTGGGTGCACTTCACGTCGTCCGCGTAGATTTCGAGCTGCGGCTTGGTGTCCACGCGCGCGTCCGGCGACAGCAGCAGGTTCTTGTTGAGCTGCATGGAGTCCGTCTGCTGGGCGTGGGGCGGCACGTGCACCTTCCCCACGAACACGGACCGGCTCGCGCCGTCCAGGATGCCCCGGTAGGCGATGCGGCTCGCGCAGTGGGGCGCGTCGTGCAGGATGTGCAGGTCGTGGTTCGTGAAGTCCGCCCCCCGGTTCAGGTAGAGGCCGTTCAGGTGGACCTCCGCGCCCTCGCCCGCGAGGCGCACCCGGGTCTGCCCGCGCACCCAGGCGCCCGAAAGCGACACGGTGTGCGAGTGGAGGCGGCTGTCGCGGCCGAGCACGGCCGCCGCAAGGCCGACGCGCCGTCCTTCGGCCCCCTCCTCGATCACCTCCTGGCGGACCAGTTCCGCGCCCTGCCCCAGGAAAATCTCCTCCACCACGTTGTTGAACCGGGCGGGCGCGCCGTCCAGCGCGACATGCTCGATGGCGACGTTCGCGCGGGCGTTGTCGCCCAGCACCACCAGCACGCGGGGATGCGCGGCCTGGTTGGGGGCGGTGCGCGCCGAGACGAAAAGGAAATGCACGGGCGCGGCGAGTTCCACGCCCTGGGGGACATGCAGGAAGGCGCCGTCCCCGGCAAAGGCCGTGTTCAGGGCGCTGAAGGCGTCCGGGGTGCCCGCCGCGCCGCCGATGCGGCCCGCGATCTCGCCGGTCCACGCGCCCGCGGCGGCGGCGCGGAGACTGCCCGCAAAGCAGCCCTCCGGCAGCGCCCCGGTGCGTCCCAGTCCGGGCGCGTGCACGCCGTCCACAAACACCGCCCATGTCGCGTCCTCATCGGGCGCCCAGGGGG
>JAPXRP010000057.1:0-22167 GCA_033813475.1 Candidatus Hydrogenedentota bacterium | reverse complement strand
CTCGCTCCACATCTCAAACTCCGGGTGCTGCGTCTTGAGCATGGGCGCGCCCGTCTCCGCGTGCGTCCAGTCCTTGAACCCGATCTCGTCGTAGTAGGCGAGCTCCTGGTCGGCCTTGAGCCCGTTGAACCACGGGTAGATTAGCCGCTTGTCCTCCGTGCGGAAATGGTACTCCACATGGCACTGGCCGCAGACAAACGAGCGCATCTCCTGGCGGGTGGCCATGGTGTTCGGATCGTAGTTGTCAATGCCGCGCTCGGCCTTCATTTTGGCCTTGATCCCCTCCAGGAACCCGGGCCGGGTCACGCGCAGCTGCATGGTCTCGGGGTCGTGGCAGTCAATGCAGGACACCGGGTGCTCGACCAGCATGCGCGCCTCGTTGTAGGGCATGGCGCACATTTTGGCGAAGCCCTCCATGAGGTCGCCCTCCCCGAGTTTCTTGTAGGGCACATAGACCGACGCGTGGCAGTGGATGCAGTTTCCGAACTGCGGTTTCTGGTGCCGCTCCGTGTAGGTCTGGTCCTCCAGCATGTACGCGTGGCCGCGCTCCTCGCGGAAGTCTATGGCGAAGGCGTAGCCCGCCCACATCCGCTTGAGACGCGGGTCCAGCTCGATCTTCGACTGCGTCACCACCGTGCGCGGGTCGGCCGCCGTCGGGTTGTGCGGCAGCGCCTCGCTGCCCCCGTGGCGCGTGCGCACCATGTCCGTCGTCTTCCGGTACTGGTCGTACTGCATGGGGAAGTTCTTCCCCCACTCCGCCGGGTCCACGGTGTCGTCCGTCACCTGCACCACCCGCATGAAGGGGTTGCGCGCCTCCTCCTGCCGGTGGAAGATGTTCACCAGCAGCGCCGTCACCGCCGCCGCGCCCACCGCCGCCGCCAGCGCGGCCGCCGTCATCAGGACACCCAGTCTCTTGACGTTCATGATTCCGCCTCCGCGGCCCCGGGCCGCTATTCCATGTGGCCGACCTCGCTGTGGCACCGGATGCAGTCCAGCGCCTGCGGGCCGTGGCCGAACGCGTCAATCTCCCGCACCATCGGGGCGTGGCAGTCCCGGCAGGCCTGCTCCGTCACGGCGCGGTTCCTCTTCTTGATCAGGATGTTGTCGGGGAAGTTGCCCGTGGTGAAGGCCAGGCTGTGGTGGAAGCCGTTCAGCCCCTTGGTCAGGTACTTCCCGAAAAAGTCGTGGGGGGTGTGGCAGTCGTTGCACACCGCCACCGCATGGTGGCTCCCCTTCTGCCAGGCGTCCAGATGCGCCTGCATCACATGGCAGTTGGCGCAGACCGCGGGATCATTGGAGACATAGGAGAAGCCCTTCGCATACACGAAGGTGTATCCCCCCACGCCCAGCCCCAGCCCCCCGAAAAGGGCGGCCAGAAAGGCGGAGACAACGACCCATTTGCCCATGTGTCACTCCGGTGCGGTCTGCCTTGACGTGCGCATGGTAGCATAAAATGTCAATAGTGTCAAGAGCCCGCGCGCGTCCTTCCTGCGCCTTCACGGCCGTCTCTGTTCAGCACCCCAGAAAACGCTCCGTCGGGGCAATCGCACCAAGATCCGTGGGTGCTCTTGGGTGAAGTCCGGTAATTGTCCGCAGCCCGACCTCTTCAACGCTGAAAGCGTTGCCGAATATGGCCCAGGCCAGGCCGCCGCCCGAAGGGCCAGGCCTGCCCCGGGGTGCCGGGAAAGAAGGATCATGCCCCAACGGGGCAGCCGAAATTGCGGCGGGGAGTGCCGTGCCGGCCTTGGGGGAAACGCGCGGCAACGGTCGTCTTTCGTCTGCCCCCGCGCGGGCAACCCCGCGCGAAGAAAGGCGGCAGCAAGCTACCGCCCTCCAAGGCGCTGCGCGCTGTGCGGACCCGGGGCTGAGGTGATGGGCGGCGGCCTGCCTGGGTCCTGTGCGGATGTCCCGTTGGGACAAGAAAGACAGGTTCGCATAACCGAGAGACGTTCATGCCGCTGGCAGCCACTTCTCAAGGGACATTTTTGGCGCGATTGCCCCAAACACTCTGTTGACTGGGGTTGCCGGGAATGATAAAATGATGAAAGAGACCAATAAGGCTAGTCGCGTCCGGGGGGCCGCCCGTTGCGGGTGGGCGCCGATGCGCAAACTGGAAGCGAGGTAGTATCATGGCCGCGAAAACGATTCTTGTGGTGGACGATGAGCCGGATGTCGTGTCGCTCCTGGAGACCACGCTGAAGGCGGAGGGGTTCAATGTCCTCACCGCCTACGACGGCATCGCCGCGCTGGACCTGTGCGCGACGGAGCGGCCGGACCTGGTGCTGCTGGACCTCATGATGCCGATGATCAGCGGCTACGAGGTGTGCGAGCAGATCAAGGCAAACCCCCTGACCAAGAACATCCCCGTGCTGTGCATCTCCTCCGCCCACACGCCGGAGGCGCGGGCGCAGTGTTTCCGCGCCGGCGCCGCGGAACTTCTTAAGAAGCCGTTCTTCCCCGCCGAGCTGGTGGCCCAGATCGGGCGGCACCTCAAAGCGTCGGACGACCTGCTCTAGTCCGGAGCCGGGAGTCCGGGGGGGAGACAACGCGCGGGGTGGCGGGGGAAAACCGTCCGGCGCGCGCGCCGGGGAAGGAGCCTGTCCCATGAAGAGATTCCCCCTTTGTTTTGCGGCGCTGTGCGCGCTTCTTTGCCCCGCCGCCGGCGCCGCGGACGCGCCGCTGTCTGCCCCGCCGCCGGAGGGGGTGAACTCCCTCTGGGCGAGTTTTGAAAACCCCGGCATGGCGAAGGGGGCGGGGGCCATGAGCAACCGGGGAGGCAAGGGCGCGGCCTTCCGCCGCGTGGCGGCGGGCGAGACGGTGACCCTGCTGGAGGCGTCCGGTCCGGGCACGCTGCGGCGGATGTGGATGACCCTCGCCACGCGCACGCCGGAGGCCCTGCGCGCGTATGTGCTGCGCATGTACTGGGACGGGGCCGAGACCCCGGCGGTGGAGGCGCCCCTGGGCGACTTCTTCTGCGCGGTGCTGGGGCGCATGCAGCCCATGGAAAACGACTATTTCAGCAGCCCCGAGGGCCGTTCGTTCGTCTGCGCGCTGCCCATGCCGTTCCGCGCGGGCGCGAAGGTCACCTTCACCAACGAGTCCGGCGGGGACCTCCCGCAGCTCTTCTACGACATCAACTGCACTCTGGGCGACGCGCATCCGGAGGGAACGCTCTACTTTCACACCGTCTGGCGGCGGGAAAACCGCACCCAGCTCGGCCGCGACTTCGAGATTCTGCCGAAGGTGGCGGGCCGTGGGCGCTTCCTTGGCGCGCACATCGGGGTGGTCGGCAACCCGTCCTATTCCGGATGGTTCGGCGAGGGCGAGGTGAAGATGTATGTGGACGGCGACGCGGAGTGGCCGACCATCGCGGGCACGGGCACGGAGGATTACATCGGCACGGCCTACGGCCAGGGCGCCTTTGTCGGGCGGCAGTCGGGCTGTCTCGTGTCGGACGACCAGCGCCGGGTCTGGACCTTTTACCGCTACCACGGCCCCGATCCTGTATACTTCCACCGGGATCTCCGCGTCACCCTCCAGCAGATGGGCGGCGCGGACAAGGTCCAGGTGATGAAGATGATCGAGCAGGGCGCCGAGTTGAGGCCCGTCACCATTGAGGGCATGCCCCTGCTGGAGGGGGAGGCTCCAAAAGGCCTTGACGACCCGTCGCTGCCCGCCGCCGGCTGGACCAATTTCTTCCGGCGCGACGATGTGTGCGCCGCGGCGCTGTTCTATCTCGACCGGCCCGAAAACGGGCTTCCGCGCCTCGCGCCCGCGGCGGAGCGCACGGCGGCGCTGCCGCCGCTGAAGTGACCGAACCCGCAGGAATTTCCCATGTTCTGGACAAACAGCCCCGACACGGCCATGGTCGCCTTTCTCCGCGACGCCGCCCGTCTGGCGCGCATGGTGCGGGAGGAACTCGCCCCCGAATCGCTGACCAAGGAGGACCGGTCGCCGGTGACGGTGGCCGATTTCTCCGTGCAGGCCCTGGCGGGCCTCCGCCTCGGCGCGGCCTATCCCGGCGTGCCCATCGTGGGCGAGGAGAACAGCGCCCTGCTCCGGACGCGGGCCGGCGCGGCCGCGCTGGAACAGGTGGTTGGATATGTGGGCCGTTTCGAGGAGGGCGCCTCGGCGGGGCGCGTGTGCGAGTGGATAGACCGCGGCGCCGCCGCGCCGCGGGACCGGTTCTGGGTGCTTGACCCCGTGGACGGCACCAAGGGTTTCCTGCGCGGCGGGCAGTACGCCGTCTCCCTGGGCCTGGTCGAGGACGGCGTGGTCACCGTGGGCGGGCTGGCCTGTCCGGCCCTCGGCCTGGACGGGGAGCCGGGCAACGGGGTGATCGCCGTGGCCCGCCGGGGCAAGGGCGCGCACCTGATTCCGCTCGACGCGCCGGACTTCTGCCGGCCCATCCGCGTGTCGCCCTGCGCCGATCCGCGGCGCGCGGTGCTTCTGCGCTCCTTCGAGTCGGGGCACACCAACGTGGACCGCATTGAGGCCCTGATCCGGCATCTGGGGATGAAGAATCCGCCGGTGCCCATGGACAGCCAGGCGAAATACGCGATGGTGGCCGCCGGATACGGCGAACTCATCCTGCGCATGCCGTCGCCGGAGGCCCCGGATTACCGGGAGAAAATCTGGGACCACGCGGGCGGCGTGGTCGTGCTGGAGGAGGCCGGCGGCCGCGTCACCGACATCGAGGGGAACCCCTACGACTTCACCCGGGGCCGCAGGCTCGAGGGCAACGTGGGGCTCCTCGCGTCAAACGGCGCCCTGCATGCCGCCGCGCTGGAGGCCATCCGCCGGACCGCCGGATAAGGGGGCGCCCGTCACCCGCCGTTCCGGCCGAGGAGCTGGCGGAGATAGGCGGCGTAGGAGCTTTTCCCCATGCGGTCGCAGGCGGCGCGCAGCTCCGGAAGCCCGATCCAGCCCTGGGCGAGGGCGATTTCCTCCAGGCAGGCGATCTTGAGCCCCTGCCGGTCCTCGATGACCTGCACGAACTGGCCCGCCTCCATGAGGCTGCGGTTGGTGCCCGTGTCGAGCCAGGCGACGCCGCGCCCGAGCACGCGCACCTGGAGCCGCCCCTCGTCGAGGTAGAGGCGGTTGAGGTCCGTGATCTCCAGCTCGCCGCGGGCGCCGGGACGCAGGGCGCGGGCGCGCTCCGCCACGCCGGGCCCGTAGAAATAGAGCCCCGGCACGGCGTAGGAGCTTTTCGGCGCGGCGGGCTTCTCCTCCAGACTGACCGCGCGCCCGTCCGCGCCGAAGGCCACCACGCCGTAGCGTTCCGGCTCGCTGACGTAGTAGGCGAAGATGAGCGCGCCGTCCGTGAGGGCGGCGGCCTCCTGAAGCGCCCCGCCCACGCCGTGGCCGTAGAAAATGTTGTCGCCGAGGACGAGGCAGGAGGGCCCGTCGCCGATGAAGTCCGCGCCGATGACGAAGGCCTGCGCGAGGCCCTCCGGCTTTGGCTGCGCGGCGTAGGAGATGGACACCCCCCACTGCGACCCGTCGCCCAGAAGCCGCTCGAAGAGCGGCAGGTCGTGGGGCGTCGAGATGAGCAGGATGTCGCGGATGCCCGCCAGCAGGAGGACGCTCAGGGGGTAGTAGACCATCGGCTTGTCGTAGACCGGCAGCAGCTGCTTGCTGACCGCCACGGTCAGGGGGTGCAGGCGCGTTCCCGCGCCGCCCGCCAGCACAATACCCTTCATCAGACCGCCCTCCTCAGGTTTTCCGCCGCGCCAGGAACGGGCCCATCGCGAAGAAGTCCAGCCCCGCGCGGAGGAAGGTGTCGGCGCCCTCCTCCGGCGTGCGCACGATGGGCTCCTCGTGCATGTTGAAACTCGTGTTCAGGACCACGCCGCCCCCGGTGAGCTCCCGGTGGCGCGCGAGGATCCGGTGGAAGCCCGGGTTGGCGTCGGCGCGCACAAACTGCGACCGCGCCGTGCCGTCCACATGCACCACCGACGGATACCGCTCCGCCATCAGGGGCGTGCAGTTGAAGCACACGGTCATGAACTCGGCCGCGTGGCGCGCGGCGTCCCCCCGCGCCACATACAGGTCCGCGTCCTCCTCCGGCAGCGCCGGGGCGAAGGGCATGAAATCGCTGCGCCGGAGCAGCTCGTTCAGCCGGTCCGGCACTTTGGCGTCGCAGGCCGGCGCGAGGATGCTGCGGTTGCCCAGGGCGCGCGGCCCCCACTCCATGCGCCCGTCAAAGCGCGCCACCAGGGCGCCCTCCGCCAGCCGCTCCGCCACGGCGCCCCCGATGTCGTCCCGCCGCTCAAAGGCCAGCCCGGCGTCCCGCAGGGCCTTCTCCAGCCGCGCGTCGGCGTACCCGTCGCCGAAGAACACATCGCGGACGCGCTGCGGCTTCAGTCCGCCGCGCGCGGCGATGGCGCCCAGCGAGAGCCCGCCGTCGCCCATGTTGGGGTAGACGAACACGGTCTCCACGCCCTCCAGCTCGTGGAGGCGCTGGTTCAGCTTCACATTGGCAAAGACGCCGCCCGCCACGGCGAGGCGCGTCAGGCCGGTGCGGTCCGCCCAGCGCCTCGCCACGTCGAGCACGGTCCTCTCCAGGATGTCCTGCGCCCAGGCGGCCACGTCCTCGCGGGTGTGCTTCTTGAGCAGGGTGTCCTTCGCCCAGACCACGCCCTGGCGGCCGTGGGGCCCTGTGTAGACGATGCTCTCGCCGTCCGTGCGGAACAGTTCCGGCTCGCGCACCCGCCCGGGGTCGCCCAGCGCGGCCAGCCCCGTCAGTTTGCCCTCGTCGCGGCAGGGCACAAAGCCGAAGGCCTCCGTCAGCGCCTCGAAAAAGAGGCCGAAGGAGTCCCGCGAGGGCACGGCCCACAGGCGCTCCACGCCCGTCTCCGCGTCGAAGCGCGACACGGTCAGCGACAGGCCGTCGCCCATGCCGTCCGCCGTCACGCACAGCGCGCGGTCATACCCCGAGAGGAAGCCCGCGCCCGCGGCGTGGCCCTCGTGGTGGTCCACCATCTCCACGGGAACCCCCGGCCGGAGTCCCGGCAGCCGCCGCCGCATCACGGCGGGCAGCATCCGGCGCACCCAGCCGCGCGACGCGGCGTCCGGCGCGGTGTGGGAGAGCGGGGTGAGGAAGGTGACGCCGTCCATGGCGCGGCGCAGGAGCGTGTCCCGCTTCTCGCGCTTGATCGCATAGATCCAGTCATGCAGCTTCGGAAAGAGGCGCACGGGGAGCGGCGGCGTCATCAGGCCGGACACGCAGACCCGGTCCACGTCGGCCAGGGTGGCGCCGGTTTCGCGCAGGGCGGCCTCCAGCGAGCGGCGCGGGAACCCGCCCTCGTTCTTCCGGCGGGTGTAGCGCTCCTCGTTGGCGGCGAACAGGACCCGTTCGCCGTCCGTGAGCGACGCGCCCGCGTCAAACAGGTCCTCGCTGAGGCCGAGAATGAGCATTACTCAAAAATCCTCCGCACCGCGGCCGACAGCGCGCGGGGCTTCATCGAGAAGATCATCGCCAGGTCCACCACGGGGCCGCACCAGCACTGCCCGCAGCCCTTGAGCGGGGTGAGGGCGGTGAACTGCTCGCGGAGCGACGGGACCTCCGCCCCTTCCGGGGGCGCGCCGTCAAACTCGCACTGGTGGCACGCGAAGAGCCGGCCGTCGGGCTCGACCACCGCCATGATCCGGCCCGCGCCGCACCAGATGGGCGTGGTGTCGGGCCAGTGCCGCAGGTGTTTCAGGCCCTCCAGCGAGTTGGCCACCGGCGCGCCGGCCCGCTTGGCCGCCGCCACCCGGTCAAGCGCCTGCCGGTACGCCTCCGGCGCCGGAGCGATGGGGTTGGGCTTCCGCGAGGAGTCAAGCCACGCGGTCGCCGGATGAAACATGACCCACACGCCCAGCGACTTCGCCACCGCCAGCACCTCGTCCACAGAGTCCAGATTGAGCGCCGAGAGGGTGCACTGGAGGGACACCGGCACGCCCTGGGAAAGGCAGTAGGCCGCGCCCTCCACCGTCTTGTCAAAGGCCCCGGGCCCGCGCACTTCGTCGTGCGCCCCGCGGCCCCCGTCCAGGCTCAGGTTCACATGGTCCACCCGGCGCACCACGCCGGCCCGGCGCTTCACAAACCAGCCGTTGGTGCTGAGAAAGACTTCAAATCCCAGGGTTTTCGCATGGTCCACGAGGGTGCCGATGTCCTCCCGCAGCAGGGGCTCCCCGCCGCCGAAGGTGATCCACCGCGCGCCCAGGCCCCACAGGTCGTCGAGCCCCCGGCAGACCCCCGCGGAGTCCATCTCGGTTTTCGGCGCGTCGCAGGCCCCGCAGTACTTGCAGTGGAGGTTGCACCGGAACGTGACGTTCCACGACACGAACAGCGGCACCCGGCGGCGCAGCAGGAACACCCGTCCCAGTGCGGCGGCCGCCGTCAGCGACCGCCGGATGGAACGCACCGGGCTTCCCGCCATGTCAGGACTCCTTTTCGGGCGCGGCCGCCGGGGCCGAAGGCCACCGCACCACGCGCAGCAGCGCCAGCCAGCCCACGCCCACCCACACCCAGAACGTTATCAACCGGAACGCGGCCACGGCAAGCAGGACATGGGCGTCCGGCAGGCTGATCCACCGGACCAGTGTCGCGCCGAGCAGCGTCTCCACCACGCCGATCCCCCCGGGCACCCCCGAGGCCGCTCCGGCCAGCATGTACGAGGGCGGCATCAGGATCACCTGCCAGAGGGCGTAGGGCGGCGCGCTCTCCCGTATGACAAGGTGTAACACCAGGCTGTTGATAATCCATCCCAGGGGGGTCAGGGCCGAAACGGCCAGAACGGCGGGCCGCCGCAGGGTCTCTCCGGGAAAGGCGCGCGCGGACAGCGGCAGAAGGGGCCAGACCCAGGAGGCTGTCCACAGCGCCGCGGGCGGCGCGAGGAACATCAGCGGAACCCCCGCCCAGGGAACCCGCGACATCACCAGCGCCCCCGCGATGACGGCAAGCCCGCCCAGGGCGCCCAGGCCGCCCAGAATCACCTCGGCGCGGAGCACATCGGAGAAGCGGCCCAGCCCCATCCGGGAAATCTGGTCGCAGCGGATCAGCCGGCCGAGCTGGGCCGGCATGAGCGCCCCGGCGAAGCCGGAGAAGAACACCGCCGGCATGCGGCGGAACGGGAGCCGCACCCCGAACACCGTCAGCATGAAAGCCCACAGGCAACCCTCGATGGAGAGGTCGAGTCCGTGAAGGGCCAGCCCCGCCCCAAGCACCCACAGCCGTCCCTGCCAGAAGGCCAGCGCCCCCCGCC
This sequence comes from Candidatus Hydrogenedentota bacterium, assembly GCA_033813475.1. GTDB lineage: Bacteria > Hydrogenedentota > Hydrogenedentia > Hydrogenedentales > CAITNO01 > JAAYBR01. The sequence continues at coordinate 12,916 of JAPXRP010000057.1, read as the reverse complement.
AGTCCTCGTGGAAGAAGGCGCGCGCGCCGTAGGCCGTGACGGCCGCCAGCACGAGCAGCCCGACCGCGAGCCGGTGACGGTTCAGGAAGGAGAGCATTGTCGGATTCCGGGGTTGCGCGGTGCCGCCGCCCGCGGGAGGTGCGGACCCGGCCCCGCCATTGTACCCCACCGGGGGCTTCGCGGGCTTGACATTTCCCGGCGGGTTCCTTACCATCGAAAAACGCGGGCTGTCCGCAGGCCCTTTTTCTGGAAAAACCGAAGGAGCTGATGTAATGGCAAAGCGTTTCATGGTGTGGTTCGGCGTGGCGGTGTGTCTTGCATTGCCGCTGGCAGTGGTGCCCGGATGCGCGGCGCCGTCTTTCCAGATATTCTTCATGAATGTTGGCGACTACCCGGTGGTCTCCGTTCTTGTCGTGCCCGCGGACGCCCAGGACTGGGGGCCCGAACGGCTTGAGGAAGCCGTGCCCGCCGACGGGTCCGTCCTGCTTCAGGACAGGTTTGCAACGGGCGCCGTGTATGCCGTGGCTGTCGTCTTTGATGTCGCGCCGGAAACGGTGGAGGGTGACCTCAAGGTGCTCACCACACAGGTGGACACGTCGGCCCTAAATGAAGGCTACGTCACCCTGTGGGCCGCCCTGAGGCGGGACGGCGGCAACGGCGCGGGGTATGACTACGGCCTGCCGGAGTAAGTGCCCCGGCGCAGCGTGACCATCTCGACCGACGGCGGCGCGAAGTAGCGCATCGGCGCGACCAGTCCGCCCACGCCGCCGGACACCAGCACCGTGGTCCGCCCGTTTTCCACCAGCCCCGCCCGGTATTTCTGCCCGTGGGTGGAGGGGATGCCGATGAACGGGGACCACAGGCCGAACACGGTGGCCTGCCCGTCGTGGGTGTGGCCGGCCAGCACCAGGTCCACCGCCCCCGGGGGCAGGGTCTCGGCGTAGTCCGGGTTGTGCGCGAGGAGGAGGAGGAAATCCTCCGGGGCGGCGGCGCCCGCGGCGGCCTCCAGACGGGGCCGCCCGTGCCAGAAATCCGGCACGCCGCCGATCCGGACGCGGCCGCCGCCGAGGTCCAGCCAGAACCCCCCGTTTTCCAGCGGGGTAATGCCCGCCTCCCGCAGCGCGGACAGCACCCGCGCCGGGGCGTGGACATGGTCGTGGTTGCCGAGCACGGCCCACACGCCCAGGGGCGCTTTCAGCCGGGCAAGTTCGCGCAGGCATTCGTCCAGGCGTTCCAGCTTCGCGTCCGCATAGTCGCCGCCCAGGAAAATGATGTCCGGGGCCTCCGCGTTGACGCGGTCCACGATGCGGCCCAGCCGCCGCGCCGATGCCAGCCGGTCCAGATGGAAGTCCGTCAGAAAGGCGATCTTGAGGGGCGCGGCCCCGGCGGGATAGTCGGGAAACGCCAGCTCGTGGCGGCGCACCCGGCAGACGGCCCCCTCCACCACACCCCAGGCCGCCACGGCGAGCAGCAGCAGAAGCACCCGGAAAACCCGGAGGAGCCTCCGCCCGTGCGGCGCCGAGGGGGCCTTCTCGGCGGGGGCTTCCGGAGCCAGCCTGTCGTCCGGCGGTGTCATGGAATCAGCGTTCCGGCTTCTTCACGTCCACGATGCCGAGATCAATGCCCTGACCGCCGGTGGTGTTGCGGCAGTGCACGGCGAAGAAGTGTTTTCCCGGACCGAGGGTGACGGGGCCGGAGAGGGCGGCCGGCTCGTACTCCATGGTGTACCCCTTCACCCGCACCGAGCGCACGCCGTCAATGTAGACCTCCGCCTCCTCGTCGTGGAAGAGGCTGAGTTGCAGGTTTTCATAGTCGCCCGTCGGGAGGATGATTTCCCCGCGCAGCCAGATGTCGGGGGTGTTCCACTCGGTTTGCACGCGGATGCCCGGCGTGCCCGCCGTGCCGAAGCCGCCCTTCGCCTTCTTCCATTTCCCGTCCTTGAAGGCGGGCTTGTTCCAGCCGTCGGCGGGCTTCTCCGTGGTGTACCGCCAGACCGTCTGTTCCGGGGCCACCACCGTGGTCACCACCGGGGGCGGCGGCAGGGGGGCCCAGGGGCCGTTGGCGCGGGTCCGGTCGCGGCCGGCCCACTTCTTCCAGACACCCTTGTCGTACAGCATTTTCAGGAAGACGCCGCCGATGACGGGGCGCGAGTGCATGCGCGCCGTGTCCGGCTTGTCGGTGAAGTAGAGGTCCGTCAGGCCCACGCGGCGCTCGGCGGCGTGGAAGAAGTCATAGGCGGGCGCCGTGATTGCGTCAAAGTCCTCCCGGTTCTCCGTGAGGCAGGCGGCCCAGAAGGCCCAGTCCGTCTTGCTCCAGAGGGCCTGCCGGTCGCCGGGGGCCGTGTGGGCGCGCCCGTCGAGGGGCAGCCCGTAGGTGTCGAGGTTCCGGCGGTAGAAGGCCGTCTCCTTCGCGGCCACCTCCGGCGGGAAGAGGTTCATGTCCAAAATGCGGTCCCAGACGAGGTTGTACTTCGTGCTCCAAGTGCCGGGCTGGTCGAAGGCGAGGCGGTAGTGGTCCCCGTCGTCGGCCACCTTCATCCACTCCAGGGCGTACTGTTTCGCAAGGGCCGTGTACTCTGCGCCGAGGGCGGCGTCGCCCTTGAGGGCGGCCAGCTTTCCGAAGGCGCCCAGCGCGCAGATGGACTTCACCGACAGGTTGGCGTTGCTGGCGAGGTGCCCCGCGAAGTCGTCGGTGCAGAGCTGGTTCTCCGGGTCGAAGCCCTTCGCCTTCAGGTACTCCGCCCATTTCAGGAGGGTGGGCCAGTATTTCATGGCGAAGCCGGCGTCGCCCTCCCCCTGCGCCACCGCCGCCACCAGCAGCAGCATGTTCCCCGTCTCCTCCACGGGCATGCCGCCGTCGCTGGACGCGCCGCCGTAGACCTGCCCGTTGCCCAGGGGCCAGGTGCCCACGTCATGCGGCGCGTTCGGCCAGGTCCAGCGCGGCGAGCTGGCGTACTCCAGGATGGGGATCAGCATGGCGCGCGCGAGGGAGGGGCTGAAAAGCAGGGGCAGCGGCGCCTGCGGGTAGAAGACGTCCACGGTGCCCATGCACCCGTTGCTGGTGTTCTCCTTGCAGAAGAAGAGGGGCTGGCCGTTGGCGTCGGCGACCACTTTGCTCGCCGCGAGGGACTGCCGGTAGGCCAGCGCGCCCACCAGGGCGTACTTGGGCCCGCCCGCGGTCTCCAGATCGGCCATGAGTTCCCGGTCAAAGGCGGCGCAGCGCTCCCACAGGGCGGGGTGTTCCGCCGCGGACTTTCGCAGCAGCGCCCCCATGTCATCCCCGTCCTTTGTCCAGTAGCCTTTCAGGCTCTCATGGAAGAACTGGACCGAGTACAGGTCGTCGTAGGCGAGCATGACCCAGCGTTCGGCCGTCTCCGCGCCGACGCTTCCCAGGTCGAGGTCGGCGGCCAGGCGGGTGGTGTCGGCCCGCAGGCCCTCCCCGGTGTCCGGCTTCTCGGAGAGGATGTCCAGGTTGGCGTTCTGCGAGGCGGCGGCGGCAAGGTACAGGTGTCCCCAGTTGATCCGGACATCGTCCCCCTTCATCCCCAGCACCGGCTGGTCCACGGTTCCCACCTTCACGGCGGTTCCACCGTCGAAGTCCTCCCTTTCGGCGGCCACGCGCTCCGTGGCCGGCGCGTTCACGGCGATTTCCGCGCCGCATTCCAGCCGGATGCGGACGTCATGCTCTTTGCCGTCCACCGCGCGCGCGCGCCAGGCCAGGTAGGTGACGGGGCGCGACAGCAGCATCAGGTCTTCCGGCAGCAGCGGCGTGGTGAAGATCAGGTCCACAGCGGCGCCCGCCCCCTCAAAGGAGTAGGTCACCGTGCAGGGCAGGACCGAGAGGCCGGTCTGCGGCAGGGCGGGCGCGGCGTCCGTGGGCTTCCCCATGAGGGTGAACGGCCTGCCGTCCACGGTCACGACGCTGACCAGCCGGTGCGGCCGCTCGGTCCAGTGCATGGTGTCCGCGCCGTGCAGCCGGTCCGCCGGGGACCAGATGCTGAAATAGGGGTCCACCGGCACCAGCGGCACGGCGGGCGGTCGGAAGGGGAGGGGGTCCGCGGCGGCGGCCAGCCCGGACAACAGGGCGGCAAGGACAAGGACTCGGATGTTCATGGTCGGCCTCCGTTGGCGGTTCCGTGCGGGGACATTCTACACGCTCCGTCGCGGGGAATCCCCCTACTCAATGGGTTCCGCGGCGACGGGCAGCTCGATGCGGAGACGGGTCCAGCGCTCGGTGCGGAAGACGGCCCAGGTGAGCAGGAACCGCGCGGTCTGGGTGGCCACGAGGGTCATCCAGACGGCGCGGGGGGTAAGCAGACCCGCCCAGGCCAGCGCCTGGCAGGCGCCGACCAGAATGACGATCTGGGTCACGAAGGCGACGCACATGGGCAGTTTGGTCTCGCCCGCGCCCTGGAGCCCCCCGGTCAGGGCCAGCGTGGCCGCCAGCGCGACGCCCGCAAAGCTCAGGTGGTGCAGCAGGGACACCCCATAGCCCCGCAGGGGCTCGTCCACGGCGTTGAACAGGTCCAGCAGGGGGCCGGGCACCGTCCAGAAGAGCCCCCCCACGAAGACGGCCCACAGCGCGCCGATGACGGCGGTGACGCCCACGGCGGCCTTGCCCCGGGCCGGGTTGCCCGCGCCGATGTTCTGTCCCATGAGCGTGCCCGCCGCCGACCGCAGGCCGAAGGCGGTCCACGCGACGAGGGAGAAGAGCTGGGCGTAGCAGATGGTGTAGGCCGCCTGGGCCGCCGCGCCGTTCTCCAGCATGCCGATGTAGCGCAGCAGGAATACCCCGCCGATGTTCAGCAGCACGCCCTGCACCCCCGTGGGCACGCCGATCCGCACCACCGTGGCGACGATGGCGGGGTCGGGCAGCAGGCGCCGCCGCCGGGGCGGCTGGATGATCATTTTTCGCCGGTGGATCAGCCAGAACCCGATGGCCACGGAAGCCGCCGGCGCCGTCACGGTGCCCAGCGCGGCCCCCAGCGTGCCCAGCGCGGGGAAGGGCCCCGCCCCCGTGATCAGCGTGATGCTGATGGCGACGTTGAGCAGCGTGGTCAGCACGCCGAGCTTCAGCGGCGTGGTCGGGTCGCCCGAGGCGTTGAACGCCCCCGTCAGCATGAACATGAGGAAGAGCGGCGCGCCGCAGGCGAACAGGATGCGCAGATAGGGCAGCGCGTGCTCCCGGACCGACGGCCCCGCCTCCACAAAATCCAGCAGCCGGGGCGCGGCGAGCCACCCCAGCGGCGCGACCACGAAGAAGAGCACGAACACCGCGCACAGCAGGGACGAATGGAAGACCTCGCTCAGCGTTTCGCGGTCTTCGCGGCCCGCGTAGCGCGCGATCAGCACGTTGGTCCCGTGGAAAATCGAGGCCACGAACACCACCACCACCAGGAACACCTGCCACGCCACGCCGATGGCCGCGTTCGCCGCGTTGTCCGCCGACGCCACGAAGCGCCCCACCAGCACATGGTCCACCACCCCGTGCGCCCCGTTCACGAGGTTCAGCAGCACCAGCGGCCAGGCAAGCTTCCACACCGAGCGCAGAATGCTTCCCGAAACGATTTCTTTGTCAAACGGCTTCATGGGCGGGGCGTGGTCTCCGGCTGCGGGGTGTCCGGTAGTATAGACCACGCGCGGCCCGCCGCGGAGTCGGCGGGCGCGCGACGGGGGATTTCACCACGGAGTCACGGAGGGCACGGAGAGAAGAAGCGCGAGGGTCTGGATCTAGAGAACGCCAACGTTTCCCTGCGGGTCATGAAATGGATGGTTGTCCATCCTGGGGGTCTAATCCTCCTTCATCGGGGAAGCGGCGGTGTCTTCCCGGTCTGAGTGCGTGGAGACGGGGAGGTCGCCGAGGATGAGCTGCGGGGAGATGCCGCGCTCGGTGACGATGATCTTGGCGTTGTTCTTCAGGGAGGCTTCCGTGACTTCCAGGCGCTTGAGGTCCTTGGCGTTGCCCACGAAATACCGCTCCGCCGCCTCGTTCACGAGTTGAATGGCCCGGGCCTTGCCCTCGGCCACGCGGATTTCGGCCTCGCGGCGGCCCTCGGCGATCTGGATGGCCGCCAGCTTCTCCTGCTCGGCCGCCTCGAACTTGCCGGTGGCCAGCAGCTTCATGGCGCGCCGCTCCTGTTCGGCGGTCTTCTGCTTGTGCATGGCCTTCTTGATGTCCTCGGGCGGGTCAATCAGGCGGATTTCGACCTTGCAGACCTTGAGCCCCCAGTCGGCCACCATCTGGTCGAGCACGGTTTGCAGGTTGCTGGAAATGCGCTCCCGCGCCGTGAGGCTGTCATCGAGGGTGAGCTGGCCGAATTCCTGGCGCAGATTGGTCTTGGCCAGCTCGATGACCGCCAATGTCCAGTCGTCAATGTTGTAGAAGGTCTTCTTGATGTTCTCCGCATCCAGCCCCGGGCGCACCCAGATCAGCCCGTCCACCTGGATCTCCACGTTGTCCTTTGTGATGACCGCCTGCGGCTCAATGTCCATGGTGTGCTCGCGGACGTCGCGGACGCGGGTCACATTGAGCAGGGGCCACTGAAGGTGGAACCCCGGCTCGACGAAGCGGTTGTACTTGCCGAGAAACTCGACGATCCCGCGCTCGTACTGCCTGATGATGTAGACGGGGGAGATGATGATCCGCATGACGCTTCCCTTCCTTGGACGGTGTGGGGGCGCATGGCATGGCGGATGCGGCGGCCTGGCCCGCCGTCCTCATGGGGTGCCCCCGGGGTTAAAGTTGCCCTCTTGCGCCGGGAGGCGGCCCATCTCCGCCGTTCCCCGAAGCGCGCCTGCGGCACAGGATAGGGCAGGCCCCTGGAACATGTCAAACACCCCCCACGGGTTACGTAGTCCATGGGGAGTGGCGAGCGCATGGGGACGCGATGTCCAGTCGCGCAAAGTGCGAATATGGTTCCTGCGGTGGGGTGCCGTGTGATCGCCGCTCCCGACTTGGCGCGCTCTCTTTTCCGTCTCTCTCCGTGTCCTTCGTGCCTCCGTGGTGGGTTCCCGTCCGGGGTTTCGCATTCGGCCCGGGTTTGCAATCAGGGCCCGAATTATGATGAAGTTCCGGGTTTGGGGTTCGTTTGCGCCGGGCCGGCGGGGTCTGTCCCCTCCGTCCGGGCACCGTATTTGTTGGAAACCTGCAAGGAACTGTCCCTTGAAACTTGTGATTGTGGAGTCGCCCGCGAAGGCGAAGACGATAGGCAAATTCCTGGGCCGCGACTACAGGGTCGTGGCCAGCTACGGCCATGTGCGCGACCTGCCGCAGTCGGCGGACGAGATTCCGGCGGCCCTGCGCAAGAAGCCCTGGGCGCGGCTGGGTGTGGATGTGGACAACGGGTTTTCCCCGTGCTATGTGGTGCAGAAGGACAGCAAGAAGCACCTTTCGGAGCTGAAGAAGCTCTGCGCGGAGGCCGACGCGGTGATTCTGGCCACGGACGAGGACCGCGAGGGGGAGTCCATCAGCTGGCACCTTCTGGAGGAGCTCAAGCCCAAGGTGCCGGTGAGCCGCATCGCCTTCCACGAGATCACCAAGTCGGCCATAGACCAGGCCATGGCGTCCCCCCGGAGCATGAACGACCAGCTGGTGCGCGCGCAGGAGACGCGGCGTATTCTGGACCGCCTCTTCGGCTACGAGCTGTCGCCGGTGCTCTGGAAAAAGGTCCGGACCCGTCTCAGCGCGGGCCGGGTGCAGAGCGTGGCCGTGCGGCTGGTGGTGGAGCGCGAGGAGGAGCGGCGGGCCTTCCACCGGGCGGAGTACTGGGACGTGCAGGCGGCGCTGTCCGCCGGGGGCAGGGCCTTCACGGCCACCCTCACCGGCCTTGACGGCCAGCGGATCGCCCAGGGCAAGGATTTTGACGCGGCCACGGGCGCGCTGAAGGAGCGGCTGGACGACAAGGTGGCCTGGCTGGACGCGGACAGCGCGGCGGCGGTGGCCCGGGCGCTCCAGGCGCGCACGCCGTGGCGCGTGGCGGCGGTGGAGCAGAAGGAGGCCGTGCAGCGGCCCCTGCCGCCCTACACCACCTCCAGCCTCCAGCAGGCGGCCTCGTCGGTGTGCGGGTTCAGCCCGCGCCAGACCATGCAGATCGCCCAGCGGCTGTACGAGGGCGTGGACCTCGGCAGCGGCGAGCGCGAGGGTCTCATCACCTACATGAGAACGGACTCCGTGGTCCTGAGCGAAAAGGCGCTCCAGGAGGCCGGCGCGGTCATCGCCCGCCTGTACGGCCCGGAATACCACCACCGCCAGCAGTACACGACCAAGTCCAAGATGGCGCAGGAGGCCCACGAGGCCATCCGCCCCACGCACCTCGACAAAACCCCGGAAGCCGTGGCCCCCTTCCTCAAGCCCGAGGAGCTGAAGCTCTACCGGCTCGTCTGGAACCGCACCATCGCCTCGCAGATGGCCCCCGCAAAACTGTTCAAGACGGCGGTGGACTTCCACGCGGAGGCGGACAGCGGACGCCCGGCGGTCCTGCGGGCCAACGGGTCCGTGGTGACCTTTCCCGGGTTTCTGCGGCTGCTGGAGGGGATGCAGAAGGAGACTGAGCTGCCGCCCCTGAAAGAGGGCATGACTGTGGGGCCGGGGGGCGACATTGCCCTGGACGGCGTGGTCCCGGAGCAGCACTGCACCCAGCCCCCGGCGCGTTTCACCGAGGCATCACTGGTGAAGCGGCTGGAGGAGGAGGGCATCGGCCGTCCCTCGACCTATGCGCCGACCATCTCCACGATCCAGGCGCGGGAATATGTGGAGCGGGTGGACAAGGCGCTGGCCCCCACCTATCTCGGCATCGCCGTGACCCTGCTGCTGCGCCGGCATTTCGGCGAGTATGTGGATGTCGGGTTTACCGCCCGCATGGAGGACGTGCTGGACAACATCGCCGAGGGCGGGCAGGACTGGAAGGTCTTCCTCCACGACTTCTATTTTGGCGACAAGCACGACTACGGCCAGGGCCTCAAGCCCCAGATCGCCGAGAAGCTTCCGGAAATCGAGTTCCCCGCCATTCCGGTGGGAGACACCCCCGACGGCGAGCCGCTGGTGGTGCGCCTGGGCAGGGGCGAGCCCTTTCTCCAGCGGGGCCCCGGCGGCGAGGGCAATTTCGCCACCATCCCGCGCGGGCTCTACTACGACGAGCTGACGGTGGAGCGCGCCCTGGAGGTGCTGGAGACCAAGGCGAAGACCGGCGAGGGGCTGGGCGCCGATCCGGCCACCGGCCTGACGGTCTACGCGTTCGAGGGGAGATTCGGTCCCTATGTCCAGCTGGGCTTCGCCAAGGAAAGCAAGGAGAAGGTGAAGCGCGCCTCGCTGCCCAAGGGCACGGACGTCGGCACCGTCACGATGGAGACGGCGCTGAAATACCTGTCCCTGCCGCGCACCCTCGGCGCGCACCCCGAAAAGGGCAAGCCCGTCATGGCCTCCATCGGCCCCTACGGCCCCTATGTCGGCTGCGACGGCGAGTTCCGCAGCCTGCCCAAGAACGACACCGAGGCGGTGTTTAAGGTGGACCTGGAAGGGGCGCTCGCCCTGCTGAGCCAGCCCAAGGGCGTGCGCGCGAAACAGGTGCTCCGGACCCTGGGCGTGATGCCCGGCACGGACACGCCGGTCGAGCTGTACGAGGGGCGCTACGGCCCCTATGTGACCAACGGCGACGTGAACGCCACCCTGCCCAAGGACACGACTCCGGAGGCCGTGACGCTGGAGCGGGCCCTGGAGCTGATCGCCGAGGCGGAAAAGAAGCCCCGGAAGCCCGCCAAGAAGAAGGCCGCGCCCAGGAAGGCCGCCCCGAAGAAGGCCGCCGCAAAGGCGGGCCCCCGCAAGAAGAAAACAGAATAGTCCCCGCCGACGCGCGCGGGGACGGGAGGAAGCGCATGGCTGAAACGCGCCGCGCCCTGATCACGGGCATCACGGGGCAGGACGGGTCCTACCTCGCAGAGCTGCTGCTGGAGCGGGGGTACGAGGTGTTCGGCGTGGTCCGCCGCGCGAGCACGGAGACCTTCGGGCGCATCCTGCACATTAAAGACCGGGTGACGCTGCTCCAGGCCGACCTGACGGACCAGGTGTCCATGGTGGACGTGCTTTCCCAGACCCGGCCGCGCGAGGTGTACAACCTGGCGGCCCAGTCTTTTGTGCCCACGTCGTGGAAGCAGCCCATCCTCACGGGCGACGTGACGGCCCTCGGCGTCACGCGCATGCTGGAGGCCGTCCGTGTGGTGGACCCGGGCATCCGCTTCTACCAGGCGTCGTCCAGCGAGATGTTCGGCCATGTGCGCGAGACGCCCCAGACCGAACTCACCCCCTTCTATCCGCGCAGCCCCTACGGCGTCGCCAAGGTCTACGGCCACTGGATCACCGTGAACTACCGCGAGAGCTACGGCATGTTCGCCGTGTCCGGCATCCTTTTCAACCACGAGTCGCCCCGGCGCGGGCTGGAGTTCGTCACCCGCAAGGTGACCAACGGCGTCGCGCGCATCAGGCAGGGGCTGGATTCGGAGCTGCGCCTGGGCAATCTGGAGGCCCGCCGCGACTGGGGCTTCGCGGGGGACTACGTCCGCGCCATGTGGCTCATGCTTCAGCAGGACGCGCCGGACGACTATGTGATCTCCAGCGGCGAGACCCACACGGTCCGCGAGATGTGCGAGATCGCCTTCGCCCGCGTCGGGCTGGATTGGAAGCAATATGTCCGCGAGGACCCGGCCTTCTTCCGGCCCGCCGAGGTGCACCTGCTGCTCGGAGACGCCACGAAGGCGCGGAAGGCCCTGGGCTGGGAGGTGAAGGTCTCCTTCCGTGAACTGATCGAGATGATGGTGGACGCCGACATGGAGCGGGTGCGTTTCGAGATCGCGCACCCCAGGGCCCTCCTGCAATGACCGCGCCGCGCGCGCTGGTCACGGGGAGCGGGGGTTTCGTGGGGCGCCGCCTGTGCGCCCTGCTGGAGGCGTCGGGATGGGAGGTCGCCGGGGCCGACCTGCGCGTGACCGACGGCGCGGCGGCCCGCGTCGCCGCGGACCTGTCCACGCCGGAGGGCGTGGACGCCGCGCTCGGCCTGGCCGGCGAGGTCACCCACGTCTTTCATCTTGCCGCCGCGACCTCCGTCGCCGACAGCCTGAAACGCCCCCTGGAGCACCTGCGGATCAACGCCGGGGGGACCATCCTCCTCGCGGAGGCCCTGCGCGTGCGGCGGCCCGGGGCGCGGCTTGTGTACATCGGCAGCGCCGAGGTTTACGGCCCCCCGCAGTTCCTTCCCATGACGGAGGAGCACCCCCTCGCCCCCGCCAACCCCTACGCCGTGTCCAAGGCCGCCGCGGACCAGTATTGCGCGTGGCTGGCGTCGGCGGGCGCGCTGGACGTGGTGCGCCTGCGCCCCTTCAACCACACCGGCCCCGGCCAGCCCGACGTGTTCGTGCTGCCCTCCTTCGCCCGCCAGATCGCCGAGGCCGCCGCGGGCCTGCGCCCGCCCGTGCTGCGCACCGGCAACCTCACGGTGCGCCGCGATTTTCTGCACGTGGACGACGTGGTCCGCGCCTACCTGGCCGCCGCGCTGCGCGGACGGACGGGCGAGGCCTACAACGTCTGTTCCGGCGTGTCCTGGCGGCTGGGACAGGTCCTCGACCGGATGCGCGCCCTTTCCGGCGTGGAGGTGGACCTGGAGCAGGACCCCGCGCTCTACCGCCCCGCCGACATCCCCGAACTGCGCGGCAGCGCCGAAAAGCTCCGCGCCGACACCGGCTGGGAACCCGCCGTGTCTTTTGACACCCTCCTCACGGAACTCCTCGACCACTGGCGCGGACGGGTTGCAGAGGGGCGGTAGGCGGGCGGCCTCCTGCCAAGAAAATACTGGATTTGCCGGGGCAGCCGCCCTTCCCTGGGAACGCCAATCTCCTGATTGGCACGCTTTGGGAGGCCAATCGGGAGATTGGCGTTCCCGGGGTCAACGACATTCCCGCCTCCGGGCGGTCAGGGGCCCGCCATGACGGATTGGCAGTCGGTTAACCGCGAGCCCGCCGTTCTCCCCGTCATTGCGAAGGCGCGCAGCGCCTGAAGCAACCCCGTTCCCGCCTCGGCTTCGGTTCCCACAACATCTTATCCGGCGATCAGGGACGGATGCCCCCGCGCTCCTGGACCGTCGTATAATACCGCCCGTTTCGCCGTCCCCCCGCGTTTGTCCCCTCACCGGAGCCCTTTCATGGAAAAGCTTTACACCATTCTGCTGCTCGTCGGATCGAACCTCTTCATGACCTATGCGTGGTACGGCCACCTGAACGACCTGAAGGGCCGCGCCCTGTTCTTTGTCGTGCTGGCGAGCTGGGGGGTGGCCTTTTTCGAGTACTGCCTCCAGGTGCCCGCGAACCGCATCGGGTTCCAGGTGTTCACCCTGCCCCAGCTCAAGGTGCTCCAGGAGATCATCAGCATTTCCGTCTTCGCCGCGTTCTGCGTGGTCTACATGAGGCAGCCCTTCCGCATGGATTTCGTGTGGGCGTCCCTCTGCCTCGTGGGGGCGGCGTATTTCATGTTCCGCGGCGGCGCGCCCGCCCACTGACCGCCGGGCGGAGGCTTGCCAGGAAACCGGAGGCCGCGCATTCCCATTCCAAAACGCGTGTGCTACAATTGATTCCGGAAGTCAAGACAGGGAGGTTCCCCGTTCGGCGGCCGGTTTGACCGCGTGCAGCGTGTTTTGGAACGAGGGACAGACCGATGAAAGAACTGTTGCGGGTGGTGTGTGTTGTGCTGGGGCTGGCCGTGGCCGCCGGGGCGGCCGCCGCGTCGGACAATGGAAAGCAGTGCGCGCGGCGTCCGGAGAAGGCCGCAAAGGGGAAGGAGGCCGCGCCGGCCGGGCGCACGCCGATTTCCGGGGAGCCCTGGACGCCCATGGGCGCGCAGGACAAGGTCGTCTACGGCACGGACGACCGCATTGACG
>JAPXRP010000056.1:0-22498 GCA_033813475.1 Candidatus Hydrogenedentota bacterium | reverse complement strand
GCGATGCTGCGGGCGTTGGCCTCCTCCAGCTCGCCCACATAGCCCGTGAGCCGCTCCACTTCCGCCACCAGGCCGCGCTGGCGCGCCTGGATGATCGCCGTCTCGTTGCGCAGGTCCTCGTAGACCGCCTGGGCGTTCGCAAACTCCTCGTTCTTGTCGGCGATCTGCTGCTCCACGGAGGAAAGCTGGCTCTGGCGCTCGGACAGCGTCCCGTTGGTGGACTCCACCTGGCCGTTCAGCTGCTCCAGCTGCTGGGACTTCTCGCTGATGAGGCGCTCCAGTTCGATCCGGCGCTCCTCGGTGATCTCCACGCCGGACCCGTCCGCGGCCGGAATGGACTGCAGCGTGGCGATGCGGCTGTTCAAGCTGGCAATCTGCTGCTCCCGCTCCGCGATCTGCCCCTTGAGGGGACTCTGCAGCGATCCGGGCAGGAAGTCCAGGTAATCATCGAGGAACGGGCGCGCAAGAATGCCGCCGAGAATGAAGATGATCCAGGTGACAATCACAACCATCGGGCTGAGGCCGCCCTTCTTGGCCGTGATGCTCTTGCCGCTCCTTCCCACGGGGCCGCTGGGGCCGCTGGGGCCGGTCGAGGCCGCGCCGATGCCCGCGCCCACACCGCCGAAGCCCATGTCCATGCCGCCGCCGAAGCCCGTGTCGGGGCCGAAATCGGGGGCGGGAGTGCTGGCCCCGGGGGCCGCGCCCCCGAAGGCGTCCGGGGCGCCGATGGCGGGCGTCTCCACGCCGAAATCCGCCTCACCGAAGACCGGAGTCTCCGGCGCCTGCGTCGGTGCGGGGGTTGGGGTGCCGAAAGAGAACGTGGAATCCGCCGGACCGAAGGCGCTGTCAAAGATCGGCGTGTCGAGACTGGTGTCGGGACCGGGGCCGATATCCGGCGTCTCGGGGGAGAAATCGCTGTCCGCCGCGAGATCCTGGAAGCCCGTCCCGCCGCGCCCAAGGCCGAACGAGGACACCTGCCCGACGTCGTCGAATCCGGGGGGCGGCGGCTTGATGTTGCCGCCGGCGGGCATGGGCGTCTCAATATTAATGTCGCCAACGGGCGGCAGGCCGCCCGCTGCGCCCGGATCGTGCGTCTCAAAATTCGCCAGCGGAGGAAGCTCGCTCTCCTCGAACCCTCCACCCGAATCGAAGTCGCTCAGCGGCGGAAGGTTGCCGGCACCCGTGTCGTCTGCCGGTTTTTTCGCATTCTCTTCCGGGGGCTCCGCGCCAAAAAGGTTGTCATCGGCCATCAGACCTACCTCCGTTCGCGTGTTTCTACCGTCTCAGTCCATTGGACCACGCTGTGCATTCTAGCACGGACGGGCAAAAGTGTCAAGAATCTTTTTGCAAAATCTTCACCCGGGAAACCCCCGGCGCGCCGGGCCTCCTAATGCCCCATTTCCACCATCCGCCCGGGGTTTCTCCGCAAACTCTCCCAGAATCTGCGATTTTCCCGAAAGCAGGCACCGCATACCTCAGGGCATGACCACTCCGATTGTCAAGAGAATATTTGCGTAAATCCGCTGCTCGCCCGTCACAATCTGGAGGCACGTGTCCGGACCGGAAGCCTCCTCGTAAAAGGTGAACCGGTCATAGGAGACCAGCGGCACCTCCTGGAGAAGACTGCGGAACTCGTGAAAGATGGCGGGTTCCGGGCCGTCCGCCGGTTCCATGACCGCCGCCTCCTCGACGGGAATCGCCGTGAGCACCACCTTGAGGACATCGGTGGCCGAAGGCATGCCCGGCGCCAGGTTCAGGTACACCAGGGCCGCATTGTCCCCCAGTTGCGTGCTGGCGGGATAGTTGCCGTCCGTGATGAGCACCCGGGAGCCGTGCCCGGCGGATGCCAGGGCCTCCAGAATCTCGGGATGGGTCAGTCGCTGCTTAAGCATGGTTTCCTCTCTGTCTCCGTGCGGACTCCCGCCATCATAGACCAATGCGCGCGCGCATGCAAGGGGGCGTCAGTACTCGTCTGAAAAGGGCGCCGGGCCGAAAAGCCGCTCGACCTCGGACAGCAGCCCCGGCTCGCGGCTGGCAAGCTGCTGCAGGACGCCCATGGCGCCGCCCCAGTCCCCCTGCGCAAGACGGCAGCGTCCGAGCCCCAGGGCCGCATGCACCATGAGCTCCGCCGCCCCCTCCCGGCGGCCGAGCACCCGCTCGTACTCCGCGGCGGCCGCGGCGGGATCGTTCATCCGCTCCAGCACGCGTCCCAGGGAAAGGTGGATGTCCGCCACATCCGGGGCCCTGCCCGTGCGGAGGGCGGCCTCATAGTGCCGCCGCGCGCCCGCCGGATTCTTGAGCACGTCCTCATACGTCACGGCGAGATTATAATGCACCCGGGCCGACCCGGGGTTCTCGGCCAGCGTCGCGCGGAAAAGCCGCTCATTGTCGTGCCAGTCGGCGTTGCGCGCCGCCGTCAGGGGAACAAAGAGCAGCACCAGCGCGAGGACCGCCGCGGGCATTCCCCAACGGAACGCCCCCCGCTCCCGGCATATCCCCTCCATGAAAGCCCACCAAAACCCCGCCATGGGCACATACATCCAGTGCTCGGCCAGGGGGGCGTTGATGGGGAACACGCCTGAAATGGGCAGCCACGCGGCAAGGAACCAGACTATCCCCCCCGCTATCCGATGCCGGCCCGCGCGGGCGGCGAACACGGCGGCGGCCACAAGCCCCGCCAGTGCCGCGGCCCCCGGCAGGGCCAGCCATCCGGGATAACCGTCCAGGGTCCACTCCATGTGCAGCCCCGTGGGCAGGAAGAGCAGGCGCAGATACAGCGCAAACGCCTGAAACACATCCACCAGGCGGTTCCCCAGCGGGGCCGCCTCGGTTGCGGCCGCGTCCGGCGGCGCAAAATTCAAAACCGTGGCCCGGAGGGCGATGTAAACGGCCACCAGAAGCACGGCCGCCCCCAGGGGGGCAAAATGCGCCGCTGCCCGCGGCGGTGCCTCCTCCGCGGACGCGCGTTTCCCCGCCCAGTCCACCCCCAGCACCACCGCCAGCAGCACGGGAAAGACGAGACTGGATTCCTTGCTCAACAGGGCCCCCGCCAGACACGCCATCCCCGCAGCCCCGAAGAAAACGCGGCGCGCGCCGCCACCGGAAAGGCACAGCAGCAACGCCGCGAACATGAGCGCGGCGGACATCATGTCCGCCCGGCCGCTGATGTAGGCCACGGCCTCCGTATGCAGGGGGTGGACAGCGAACACCGCCGCCGCCCCCGCAGCCGCCGCGAGGGGGGTTCCGAGCCTCAGCAGAAGCGCCAGGAGCAGCACGGCCGCGAGCGCGTGCCACCCGATACTGTCCAGGTGAAACAGCAGGGGAGAAATGTCGGGAGGGGATGTCCCGGCGGATTCACTTTCCCCCGGCGCTTTCCCGCCGGAAAGAAAATAATCCACCATGAAGGTGACGGAAAGCAGGGGCCGGTAGAAGTTCCCCTGACCCATGCCGAAGGCATGCTGGTCCTCAAGAAAGAGCTGCCCGATCTTGGAGGGATCCTGAACGTGGCGGTGCAGGAGCACGGACGATGCATCGTCCCACACCCACCCCCCGTCCAGGGTGTTCACATAGGCGGCCACCGCAAGGACGGCCACCGCCGCCCCGGCAAACCAGACCCGCTGGCGTGTGTTCATCGGTCGCGCTTTGTCCGTCCCGGAGGGGGTGTCAACTCTGGCGCTTCCTGGGTCCGGGACACTCCCACAGGAAGTTGACGGGCTTGTACTCCAGCTCCACGGACTGCTGGTCGCCGATGATGCGGACGAGGCGCAGCAGGTCCTGGTCGTTCTCCTGGGATCCGACGTTTGCGGGCCGGTAGAACTCCTCGCCCTCCCGAATCTTGAAGGTCTCCACCTGCTGGGTTTCGGGATTGGTCACCTCAAGGAACGTGTAGATTTCGCTGCCCGACTTCATGAACCCGGTCACCAGCACGGTCGGCCGCGCAATCATCAGCTCGGCGTCGCGCTCGGCCTTGGCGTAGCGGTCGCTTGCGGGCTGGAGAACCTTGTACAGCTGGCAGCAGGCCTTGACCTTAACCCAGCGGTTCTGCTGGCGGAAGGAGCGGATGCCCTCCTCGATGTCCCGCTGGATCATGCCCAGCGCGGCGCGGCCGTTGTCCGTGGCCGACATCTGCATCTTCATGCCGCTGAAGCTGGCCACCATCGCGTCGGCAATCTCGGGGGCCATGCCGCCCTCGGAAAACAGGGCGCTCAGGTTCCCCTTCATGGTCGCGTGGTGCTGCTCGGGGGTGGGCTCCGGCGGCGGCGGCGGGGTCTCCGGCGGCGGCGGCGGCGGCGGCTCGGGCGCGCAACCCGGAGCGGCCGCCAGCAACGCAAGCATGCACGCCAGACCAACCAGAAGATGCTTTCCCATCGCAATATTCCTCTTGTTTTGACCGAATCTCCTCGGAGCCAATGCTACCACAGCCCCCGGGAGCGATACAATTCGGCGGGCAAAGCCGGGCGTGGACACGGGGCCGGATTCTGGTATGATGGACGCACACGCCGCCGCGGGATCCCCCCGCGCGCGGCACCCCCCGGACAGGGCGCATGGGACATCTGCATCCGTTGGCTGATTTCAAGGAAAACGCGGGCATCGCCGCCGCTTTCACCCAGATGGGCAGGCTCCTGGAGCTTTCCGCCGATGAACCGGGGCGCGTGCGCGCGCTCCTGCGGACTGCGGACCTCCTGCTCACCTGCCCCGAATCCGTGGAAACCCTGACCCGCGAGGACCGCCTGCGCGCGCTCCCCGGCATCGGCGCCGCGGCCGAGCGGATCATCCGCGAATGGCTCGAAAGCGGGCACATTGAGCAGTTGGAGCGCCTGCGCCTGCGCGTGCCCGAAACCGTGCTGGACCTCCTGGACGTCGAGGTGCTCAACCCGGCCCAGGTGCGCACCCTTTCCGTGGACCACGGCATCGCCTCGGCGGAGCAGTTGCGCGAGGCCTGCCTCGCGGGACGGGTCGCCGCCATGGACGGGTTCGGCACGGAGCTGGAGAACCACATCCTGAACAGCCTCCAGTCGCTGGACGAGCGGCAGGGCCGCTACCGCATCAATCTGGCGTCCGCCGAGGCGGAGCGGATTCTCGGCCACCTGCGCCTTTCGGGGGCGGCCGGGGAGAGTTCGGTCGCCGGACGCGTCCGGCGCTGCCGCGAGCTGGCCGAGAAGATCGTCCTGGTCGCCTCCTCGAAAACCCCCGCCGCGCTGGTCGGCGCCTTCCTCGCGACACCGGGGGCCGCCGAGGCCACCTACCGCCTCCACACCTCGGCGAGAATCCGCATGGAGTCCGGCATTCCCGCGGTGCTGCATGTGACGCCCCCGGAGCGCTTCGTCCCCTCCCTCGTCCACCACACAGGGTCCCGCGGACACCACACCCTGCTCCGCTACCACGCAGAAAAGCGGGGCATGCGCCTGACAACCAGCCAGTTGCTGGACGCCTCCGGGGCCCCGGTTCCCTGCCGCGACGAGGAGGCCCTTTACCAGACCCTGGGCCTCCCGTGGATTCCCCCCGAGCTGCGGGAAAACACCGGCGAGTTTGCGCTGACGAAGACGCCCCGGCTGGTGGAGCCCCGGGACGTGCGCGGCATCGTCCACTGCCACACCACCTGGTCCGATGGACGGGACACCCTGCCGGACATGGCGCGCACGGCGCGCGAACTCGGCTACCATTACCTCGCCGTGACCGACCACAGCCAGTCGGCGGACTACGCCAACGGCCTTGACCGCGCACGCGTCCTCAAACAGCACGCCGAGATAGACCGGCTCAACGTGGCCCTCCACCCGTTCCGCATCCTCAAGGGCATCGAGGCGGAAATCCGCGTCAACGGCACCCTGGACTATGACGACGACACTCTCGCCCTTTTCGACGTGGTCATCGTCTCCATCCACACCGAGACGGACATGAGCCGGCGCGAGGCCACGCGCCGCGTGATCCGCGCAATGGAGCAGCCCCGCGCCATGATCCTCGCCCACCCCACCGGGCGGGTGCTCCTCAACCGGCCCGGCTACCTGCTGGACCTGGACGCCGTGGCGGACGCCGCCGCCGCCAACCAGGTGGCCATTGAAATCAACGCCAACCCGTCCCGGCTGGACCTCGACTGGCGCCACCTGCGGCGCGCCCGCGACCGGGGCGTGAAGTTTGTCATCGGCCCCGACGCCCACCAGACCGCGGGGCTCTGGAACATCCCCTTCGGCGTGGGCATCGCCAGAAAGGGATGGCTGGCGCCGGAGGACATTCTCAACTGCAAGCCCGCCGGGGAGTTCCTGAAATGCCTCCGAAAAGGGTGACCGCCGCCGAGCGCGGGCGCGCGGAGGAGGTTTTCCGCATCCTGGAAGAGTGCTATCCCGACGTGCGCTGCACCCTGGAGTACCGCAGCCCCTTCCACCTGCTCGTCATGACCATCCTCGCCGCGCAGTGCACCGACGCGCGCGTGAACCTGGTGTGCCGCACCCTGTTCACCCGCTTCCCCACCCCCCGCGACTTCATGAACGCCCCCGACGGGGAGCTGGAGCGGGAAATCCACTCCTGCGGCTTCTTCAACCAGAAGGCAAAATCCATCCGGCAGGCCTCCCGCATCCTCGAGGAGGAACACGGCGGAGTGATGCCGGACACGATGGAGGCCCTCCTGCGCATGCCCGGCGTGGGGCGCAAGATCGCCAACGTGATCCTCGGCGAGTGCCACGGAAAACCCGCCGTCATCGTGGACACGCACTGCCAGCGGCTGGCCTTCCGCATGGGATTCACCAAACGGGAGGATCCGGCGGGCGTGGAGCGCGACCTCATGCGGCTCTGGCGGGAGGAGCACTGGACCCTTTTCTCGCACCGCCTGGTCTACCACGGGCGGGCCGTCTGCACCGCCCGCGCCCCCAAGTGCGCCGAATGCCGCATTAATCCCCTGTGTCCGAAGCGGGGGGTCGGAAAAGCCGCCCCCGGAAGAACGAAGACACCATGACACCCGGCAAGGATCCCGCAAAAAAGAAACCCGCACGGAAGGCCCCTCCGGCGAAACGCAAACCGGCGGAGCCCTATCAGCCCGACCTGTTTGAGGCGGCCGGCGAAACCCCGCCCGAAAAGCCGAAACGCACCCGGACGAAAAAGTCCCCCGCCACGCCCGCGGCGGAGAAGAGGCCCAAGGCGGAGCCCCGGCCCGCCCCGGTGTCGCGGCCCGCGTCCACGCCCCGAAGCGCTCCCCGGGCCCCGGAGCGGAACGCGGAACGCGCCGATGATCCGCCCCAGTTCGCCGCGCGGGTGCCCTATCTTTGCCTCGCCGTCGTGGCCTATGTCGCCGTGGTGCTGGTCTACGACACCTTTGTCACCCTGGGCGACGTGCGCACCATCAACTGGGCGGTTTTCGCCTGGCGGCCCGCGCATCTGGCGGAGCTGCTTCAGCCCCTTCTGGGGCGCGGCCCGACCCAATGGCTTCACGCCCCCCTGCTGCGCCAGTTCGACCTCTTCAAGCTGACCGCCTGGGGGGTCATCCCCTTTCTGCTCTGCCTGTGGCGGCTCGACCCGGGCTGGTTCGGGCTGAAACGGTGGAAACGCTCCGACCGCACCCTGTTTCTCGCGTGCTGCGTGCTGGCCGTCGCCGCCGTGGGACTGGTGCGCCTGGTGCCCCAGCTCGCCGAAATCTACCCCGCCGCCCCGCGCGGCCTTTCCCTGTCTAAAAGGCTGCTTTTTCTCGGGGGAGGGCTGCTGTGGGTCGTCTCCTGGATGCCCGCGTGGGAGTTCCTCCACCGCTACTTCCTCCTGCGCCGGGTCGCCGCCGACTTCCCCAAGTACGGCTGGCTGGTCGTGCCCCTCAGCGAGACGCTCTACCACCTCCAGAAGCCGCCCCTGGAAATGGCCGGCATGCTCGTCTTCTCCCTCCTCGCCACCTGGTGGACCCTCAAGCGCCGCAACCTGCTCCTCCCCCTGCTCGTCCATCTGGTCGTCGAGGTCGCCCTTCAAGTCCTGCTCGTTGTCTGAGGCCCCTCAGGGGGCCCCGGGCCGGCCGGTCTCGGCGGGAACGCCCTCCGGCACGGGAAACAGCGAAACCAGCACGTTCTCCCCCTCGACACGGCAATGGTACGCCCGCAGCGGGCGCCCGTCGCCGCCGGCGCATGCCCCCGTCGCCAAATCGTAGCGCCACCCGTGGCGCGGGCAGACCACCACACTCCCCTCGCGGCGGCCGCCGGACAAATCGGCCCCCTGGTGGCGGCAGCCGTTCTCCATCGCCCGCAGCACGCCCCCCCCATCCATGTACACCCGCACATGCCGCCCCACCACCCGCACCGAACGCGACACCCCCGGGGTGAACTCCGCAGCCTTCGCCACACGCACAAACTCCATGACAGCCTCCTGGGGGGGCGCGGCGGGTTGTGCCGCGCGGCACACACCGGTACAATGGCGCCGTCGCCGGTGGACGGAATAACTCTACCATCCGGACGCGTTCTTCTTCGCATTGGCGTCAGCCGGAAACCAAAGGAGCGGAAACATGTCGGACGCGGAAAACAGCGCGAAACACTTCAGGGCGGACATGGCGGTCGCGGAGGCCATGGCGGTGCATCCCCGCGTGGCCGAAGTCTTCGCCGCCTTCCACCTCGGCGGCTGCGCCCACTGCGGCATCAGCCACTACGAGACCATCGAGCAGGTCTGCGCCGCCTACGGCGTCGAGGCCGAAATGCTCCTTGAGGTCCTCGAGGGCATCATGGAGAAAGACCCCCTCCCCGAAGCCGGCCAGTAGGCCAGACGCCTCCAGAGCACTTGCCAGCCGACCATTCCGGCCGGTCCGCCTGAGCGGGCCGGCCTTTCTCCTGCCCGTTTGTGCCTTGGCGGGGCCGGGTGCTATCCTTTCCGTCCGCGGCCGGGCGGTTCCGCCCGCCGACGCGCATGTCCGCCTGACACCCGGAAACAGGGAGAGCTTTCTGCCGTGAAAACGATCACCGTCGAGGTGCGGGACGACCATCTGGAGTCGCTCGCGCGCACGAAGCCCATGACCGCGCTCGCCGAGCTGGTGTGGAACGCCCTGGACGCGGAGGCGACGGAGGTGCGGGTCGCCTTTGAGGACAACGAGATGGGCGGCACCGACTGCATCCGGGTGGCGGACAACGGCCACGGCCTCGCCTATGACGACGCCATGCTGTCCTTCCGCAACCTGGGCGGCTCGTGGAAGCGGGTGAACCCGCGCACGACGGACCGCAACCGGGTCATGCACGGAAAATACGGCAAGGGCCGCTTCCGGGCCTTCTCGCTGGGAAACGTGTCGGCGTGGCGGTCGGTGTACCTGGACGGCGCCGAAGTCCGCGCGTTTTCCCTCTCGGGGAACGCGGCGCGCATCGGCGAATTCGCCGTGACGGACCCCGCGCCCGCACCGGGCACGGCGCCGGGCATGACGGTGGAAATCCGGGAGATCACCGACGCGGCGGGTTTGCTGCGCGGGGTGAAGGCGGTGGAGGAGTTCACGAACATCTTCGCCCCCTACCTGCGGCAGTATCCCGACACGCGCATCTTTTTTGACGGCGTGCCCCTGGACCCGGCCAGCGTGGAGGAGCACGCCACAGTCCTGGACCTGGGCGAGATGGTGAGCGAGAACGGCGACCGAATGCGCGCGGAACTGCTGGTGGTGGAATGGTCCAAGCCCGGACGCCGCGGCGTGTTCCTGTGCGATGAGGACGGGTTCATGCGGCTGAACGCCCTGCCCCGCCTGCATTTCCGGGGGTTCAGCTACAGTGCGTATGTGAAGTCGGCCCATGTGGCCCTGCTCGACCGCCAGGGCATGCTGGAGGCGGGGGAGCTGTGCGCCGATGTGCGGCAGCTGCTGGACGCGGCCCGGGCCCGCCTGCGCGAGCATTTCGCCCTGCGCGAGGCGGAGGACGCCCAGGATCTGCTGGCCTTCTGGCGGCGCACCGGGCTCTACCCCTACGCCGGCGCGCCGAAGGACGCCGCCGAGGAGGCGGAGCGGAAGGTTTTCGACATCTACGCCACCCACCTCAACCGCATCTTCGCGGATTTCGCCGAGTCGTCCTCCAAGAACAAGCGGCTGGTGCTGCGCATGATGCAGGAGCTGGCGCGGCGCGACGCGGTGTCGGTGGCGCGCATCCTCGACGAGCTGCTCCAGTTCCCCGAGGAGACGCTGGAGGAGATTCAGGAACTCGCGGGGCAGGACTGAAGGGTCAGAGGCCGATCACCTCAAGCCCGGGGATGCACGAGTCCAGCGGCACGGTCTCGATGTGCGTGGCGCCGAGGCGGGCCAGCTCGTAGCGCACCCGCGCCAGCGGCCTGTCCGGGTCCGAAGCGCCCATCTGGATGCTGAACTCCGTGAAGTTCACGCCCTCGTTCATCGTCGGCTCGTCGGCGAAGAGCCCGTGGCGCTCCAGGTACTCCACCACCGCGGGCACACCGTCCTTCTTCACGTTGAAGAGGATGAGCACCTTGTTCTCCGCAAAGACCGCGCCGTAGAGGTTGAGCAGGAACATGCGCGCGAGCTCCAGCTTCTCCGGGTTCTCCCGCAGGGCGGGATTCGCCCACACGCCCGTCTCGGACCGCATGATCTCCTCGGAAATCTGGAGGCCGTAGTTGCGGATGGCGCTGCCGGTCTGGGTGATCTCCAGCCCGAGGTCCACCGCGCCGTTCGTCACCTTGGACTCCGTCTTGCCCCAGGACTCGTAGACCACCAGGCCCCGGTCTATGCGGGGCGGGGTGTGGTATTTCTGCACCGCGTGGGCGCTGTGGCTTTCGCCGAAACCGAGGGAGGCGGCCTTGCGCAGGAACCAGTCCACGGCGATGTAGGGCATCTCGGAGACCATCTTCACCAGCGGCTTCTCCCGGAGGAGCGCGGCAAACCACTCGTCAAAGGTCCTGCCCTCGCCGACGGGCTGGTTCACCACGACGATGCGCACGTTGCCCCGCTCCAGGGAGAGTATCTTCTCCAGGCGCACCTCGCGCCCGTACTCGTAGCGGTACTCCAGCACGCGCTCGCGCGTCCAGTCATCGCCGCCGATGGCGAGGTCCAGCTCGTTCAGGGCGAGCTGCGCGCCGAACTCCTGCGGCCGCCCGTCCCACCCCACGAGGCTCGCGTGGAGGGGAAAGCGCGTGGGGCCGCCGTCCTCGTAGCCCTTCGTGGGAAAGCCCGCCGCCTTCAGCAGCCCGACCAGGTTTCCGCCCCGTTTCGGGTCCGCCAGGGACCCCGCGGGCATGCCTATCACCAGCTTTTCGCTCATGTTCACACCTGAATCTCAATGTCGTTGTTTGCGGTCAGCCGCAGTTCCAGCGGCGCGCGGCGCAGCGCCTCGGCAAGATACCCCGCGGCGAACGGGTAGGCCCCGAGGGACCACATCACCCGCGCGGGCTCCCAGGGAAACGTCATGCCGAAAAACGTCCCCCTTCCCAGCAGCAGCAGGCCCGCCCCTCCCGAGACCAGTATAGCGGCCACCGCCGCGGTCTTTCCAGCCCGGGGCCACGGGGTGAGTCCGGGCAGCGGCCGGCGCTCCAGAAAATACCCCACGGCGAAGAGGATCGCCCCGATGAAAAAGAGCCCCTCCTCGCCCCGGGCCATCCAGAAGGCGAAGGAGGCCGCCCGCTCCGGGTCCATGTCAAAGTCGCGGCCCCAGGCCGCCCAGCGCATGAGCATGCCGGCGGCGAGGATGGCCGCCCCCTCCGCCTGCATCCGCTGGAGCCGCCGGGGCATCACAAACAGCTTGCGCAGCGCCCCCGCCAGCACAAGCCACCAGGGAAACTGCACGAGGACGGCTCCGAAAACCGCGGACATGTTCACGCCCCCCTCAGGGATACACCCGGTGATGCCGCCAGCCCTCCGGGGTCTTCTCATAAAGCACCCGGTCATGGAGCCGGTAGGGCATTTTAAGCCAAAACTCGATCTCCTGCGCCAGCACGCGGAACCCGGACCAGAACGGGGGCCGGGGCACCCGCCCCAGGGCGTGCTTCGCGCCGTATTTGAGGATGCGCTTCTCCAGGGCGTACCGCGACTCCAGGGGCTGCGACTGCTTCGAGGCCCACGCGCCGACCTGGCTCTGCCGCGGGCGCGACGCGAAATAGGCGTCCGCCTCCTCCGGCGTGACCGGCTCGACGGGTCCGCGGATGCGCACCTGCTTCTCCAGGGGCATCCAGTAGAAGCAGAGCGCGGCGGCGGGGACCGCCTCCAAGTGCCGCGCCTTGGGGCTGGTGAGGTTGGTGTAGAAGACGAAACCGCGCCCGTCGTGGCCCTTGAGCAGCACCTGGCGCGCGTCAGGCAGGCCCTCGGGCGTCACGGTGGAAAGGGTCATCGCCGTGTGGTCGTCAATGGCTTCGCACCCCGCGGCCTCTTCATACCACAGGGAAAACAGGTCGTAGGGGTTGTCGGCGGGGACAATGGCCACGGGGGCTTCTCCTGAAAAAACGGGGGCCGGCCGGAATGCGGCTCAGACGAAACGCCTCATGTACTCCAGGCTCTTCCGCGCGATGGCCTCGGGGCCGGGCTCGAACTTGAACACCTCCACCGAGACGTACCGGTCGTAGCCGATGTCCCGGAGCGCCTCGAAGATGGGCGCGAAGTCCACCTCCCCCCAGCCGGGGCCGTTCATGTTCGCGTCGTTCGCGTGGTAGTGCTTCAGATACTGCGCGCAGCGGCGGATCAGCGCGGGGCGGTCCTCCGTCTGGAAGGCCATCGCCTTGGTGTCCAGCAGCAGCTGGAAGTTCGGGTGGTTAATCGCCCCGATCAGCTCCAGGGTCTCGTCCACCGTCTGGCAGAAATTGGTCTCCTGGTGCGTGAGCTGCTCCATGCAGATGGTCACGCCGCACTCCTCGCAGAGCGGCAGGGCGGCCTCGAACACTTCCCGGGCGTACCCGAAGGCCTGGTTGTACGTGACGTCGCGCATCACGTTGCGCTGGCGGGGCGACCCGAAAATGAGCACCTTGCCGCCCACGTCGCCGCAGAACCGCACCAGGCTCCGCAGGTATTCCGCCGTGAACCGCCGGACCTCGGGGTCGGGATGGGTCAGATACACGCCCTCGGGTCCGACGAACACCCAGTGGATGCCCAAAATCTCCAAGTCCGCCCGTTCCGCCCTGCGGACAATGTCCCCGCGGACGGCGGCCGGGATGTCATGCACATATTGGGAGAGGGTGAAGGGGGCGATCTCCAGGCCGTCGTAGCCCGTCTCCTTCACAAAGTCTATCGTCCGCCCAATGTCGTTCCAGTCCTTGAAAATCTCGTTGCAAATGCCGAATTTCACGCCTTGTCACCGTTTCCCTTGTTCTTTGCCGAGCCTGCGGTGGCCTCGCGCACAAAGACCCGGTTGCCGCCCGAACGTTTCGCCTCATACATCATCTGGTCGGCGATCCGGATGAACTCCTCGGCCGTGGCGTCGCCGCGGTACGTCATCACGCCCGCGCTGAGGGTGCAGTCGCCGAAATGACGCCCCTCAAAGGCCGACCGGATGCGCTCCGCGATCTGGCGCGCCTGCGCCTGCCCGGCCTCCGCGAGAATCACGATGAACTCGTCGCCGCCGTAGCGGCAGGGAACGTCCACATAGTCGCGCGTGTGCTCGCGCACCACGTCGCCGATGGTCCGCAGGACCTTGTCGCCTTCCAGATGGCCGTGCGTGTCATTATACTTTTTGAAGTGGTCCACATCAAACAGGAGCAGGGAAAGCGCGTGGTTCTGCCTGCGGCACCGCTCGATTTCCGCCGTGAGCCGCTGGTAGAAATGCCGCTGGTTGAACAGCCCCGTCAGCGGGTCCCGGATGGTCAGCTCCTTCAGCTCATGCTCCAGCCGCTTCTGCTGCGTGATGTCCTTGCAGATGGACAGGGTGGAGATGACGTTCCCCTCCGCGTCCAGCAGCCGGGAAATGGACGCCATGACGTAGATGTGCCGCCCGTCGGCGGTTTTCAGCGTGACCTCAAGATTGCGGATCGGCCCCTTCTCCAGGAGGCTGGATATCCGCTGAAGCTCCTCGGGGCCGCCCCCCATGACATCGCGGAGATTCTGCCCCACCAGCCCGTTCCAATAGTGCCCCAGCATCTCCCCGGCGCCGCGGTTGGCGTAGGTCACCTCGTAGTCCATGTCGGAGGTGATGATCGTGTCCAGAGAGGTGTCCAGCAGGCTTTCCAGGTAGTCCTTGGTGTTGTGCAGTTCCGCGTTGGCCCGCTGCAGTTCCGTCGTCGCCTCGGCGATCCGCCGCTCCAGATCCGTCTGGTACAGCCGGTTCTCGCGGAGCAGTATCCGGCGCTCCAGCGCCTTCTCCACGTTGAAGGAGAAGTCATGAAGGGAGAACGGCTTGAGGAGGAGGTTGTAGACCCCGGCATTCATCACCTCGATCGCCAGGTTGACGTCCACCGCCGAAGCCACGGCAATCACCGCCAAATCCGGGTCCTTCCCCTGGGCCTCCCGCAGGAACTCCGGCGCGGCCACCCCCGGAAGCACCAGCTCGGAGACCAGGAGGTCCACCCCCCCCCCGGCAATCAACGCCAGCGCGGCCGCCGGATCCGACTCGGACCTGCACCGCACGCCCTTTCGGGACAGGGCGGCCGAAAGCACCTCCGACGCCCCCGCGTCAGGGTCCAAGATGAGAACGGTATGCTGCCCCATGTCGGCCTCTACGCCCCACCCGGGGTTTTCGGCCCTGAACGACACCCCGCCGGCACGTCACCACCGGACAAGGAAAACCCTAACACACGGTAATGTTATAAATACTTAATGGCGGCGATGGCTGCGACGACCGATCCGAACGCGAGCCCCATCTCCAGTTTTCCCGGAAGTTTTTCCGCGTCAATCTTCTTGCTGCCCAGTCCGGTCTGCTGCGCCAGTTTCTGGTCGGCGGACTGCGCGGCCGCAGGCTCTGTCATCATGCCGAATGCCAGCGCCAGGCACAGCCCGAACAGGACGACCGCAAACACGCGATGCGTTTTCATTGCACGTTCTCCATGGGGGTCCGCATCTATTTTACCTTGAAACGAGAAAAAGTGCAATAATATCCCGTCCGAGCGGCCGCCTGCGGCCGAAACCAGCGGAGGAAGTATGCCGTGGTGATGCGAACAAACCGGGCCCGGAAAAGCGCCAGCGTGTCGCTGGTCGTGACTTTTGTCCTGGGCCTGGCCGTCGGGTTCAGCTTGTGCTATGCCCTGCTGGAGGGCGTGGACCGGGACAGCGAACGCCCGGAAGTCCCGGAAACACTGGCTGAATCCCCCGAAGAGCGCCCGGAAGAAGTGCCGACGCGGACGGAACCCGCCGCCGCAGACACCGCGCCCGCCGAAACGACGCAGCAACCGCCGGAACCCCCGGAACCGTCCCCCCCCACCGCTCCCCTTCCCGTTGAACAGGAGGAAGTTCCCCTGACCCCCGCAGAAAAACAGGCCCTGTGGCCGGGACGCCACCTGATCCTCACGCTGGAGGCGGGCGAACTGGAAATGGACACGGCCGACATGATCGCCCGCCGCCGTCCCGGCGGGGTGCTGGTCGCCACGGAGGACGGCGCGCCGCCGGAGATTATCACCGCCACGATCCAGCAGGCCCGCGAGGCGGCCGGAGCGGGCCGGGGCCCGACAGACCTGCCCCTTGGCTTCCTGATCCAGGAGGGCGGACAGGTCAACCCCCTGAACCTGCCGGGCATCTCCGCCCCCGCCCTGCTCGGCGCCCAGGGCGGCACCGCCAACGCGCGGGAGGCGGGCGCGCAGCAGGCCATCGCCGCGCGCAATGTCGGCGTCGCCGTCCTGCTCGCCCCGCGGCTGGACCTCCACCTGAAGACCGCGCCCGATCCCGCCCCCCAGTATTTCGGGGACACCGCAGGCGCCGTTGCCGCCGCGGGAATCGCCTTCGCCAGGGGGGTGCTGGAGCAGGGCGTTGTTCCGGTGGTGAAGACCTATCCCGGCATGAGCGCCGCCACCCTCAAGGGCGCCGCCTTCCCCGTCGTCGGAGAGGAGGATGTGCAGAAAATCGCCGAGTTGATGCTGCCCTTTGCCGAGGCGGCGGACCTGCAGCTCCCCGCACTGCTCGCGGGCAACGCCGCCGTGCCGCTGCTGGACAAGGCGCAGACCCGACCCGCCTGCGCCTCCCCCGTCATGATCCGGGAAATCCTCCGGGAAAAATGGCAATACGGCGGCGTGGTCATCGCCGACGTCCGCGACACCGCGCACTTTGCCGCCCCCACCCTGCAGGAGCACGTTGTGGACTGCCTCGCGGCGGGCTGTGACGCCGTCCTGCTGGGCCCCGTGACCCCGGAGACCGTGGACGCGCTCTGCGAGGCCATTGTGGCCGCGATCCAGGTGGGGAAGATTCCCCCGCCGCAGTACGGGCAGTCGCGCACGCGCCTGGAAACGCTCCGGGGACTGGTGGGACGGATGACGCCCCAGCCCGAAGACGCTTCCCCCGAAACGCCCCCGGCACCGGAGGAGCCCCCGCAGCCCGTGGCCATCATCGAGATGATCGGGGAACCCGCCGCCCCATCTGCGGAGGACACGCCGCCGCCGGGGGGCGAGGCCCCGCCGGTCCCCGGGGAGACGCCCCCGCCGCAGGCCCCAGAACCGCAGCCCGAGCCGGAACCGCAGCCGGCAACGGCCGCAACGCCCGCGCCCGCCCTTCAGGAAGTCGTCCACAAGGTGGAGAAGGGCGACTCGCTCACCGCCATCTCCCGAAAGTACGGCGTGGAAATGAAGGCCATCCAGGAGCTAAACAACCTCAAAGACTCCACCATCAAGATCGGCCAGGAACTGAAGATCGCCGTCCCGGCACCGGAACCGGAGGGAACGCCGGAAGAGGCCAACGCCGACATTCCCGCCCCCCCTGTGGAAGAGGCGGCAGCGGCACCCCAGCCGGAAGCGGCACAGGAAGAGGAGTCCGCAGCTCCAGAGGAGGCTGCCCCCGCCCCGGAGGCGCAGCCAGAACCGGCACCGACGGAGTCCCCGGAATCCGTCCCCCCAGCGGCAGACCCGGCACCCGCCGTCCCGGAAACCCCTGCCGAAGACGAAACAGCGCCTCCTGCGGAAACCCCCGAAGAGGCCGAAGCGCCCGCCCCTCCCGAGGCCGCCGAAGAGACGCCACCGCAGGAGAAGGCCCCCGCCTCTCCCGAAGAACCCACACCCGCGCCACCGGCCCCGGAAGCCGGAGAGAAAGACGCCGCCCCCCCAGAGGAGGAGGTTGCGACTCCGCCCGCGCCGGAACAGGAATCCATACCCGAAGCGGTGCCCGCCCCTGAGCCCGCCGCAGAACCGGAACCGGCGCCAGAGCCAGCAGTCACACCGGAGCCAGAGCCGGCGCCCGCGACTGAAACAGCCCCTGAGCCCGCGCCCGCGCCCGAAACGCCGGAACCGGTGCGGGAAGAGGACACTGCGGAGGAGTCCGAAGCCACGCCAACCGAACCCGCGCCAACGCCGGAACCGGCGGCCGAAGCCGCACCGGCCGAGCCCCCGGCGCCGCAGGTGGAAGAGGGGGAGCATGAGCTGTACACCGTGCAGGCCGGCGACAATGTCTACCGGCTGGCGATCAAGTGCGGCATGACGCAGGACGCGTTCATGAAGCTCAACAACATCCCGGCCCCCAACGCGCTCAAACTCGGCGCCAAGGTGAAAATGCCCAAGAAGCCGGAGTAGCCGCCGGGTGCCGGAGACTCACACGCCCAGCCGTGACAGATGATGCTCGAAATGCCGCAGGTGGAACCGCTCCCATCCGGCCACATCCAGGGGACCATAGAGGGGGTGTGTCCCCGGCGGAAGCTCATCAGCCTGCACCAAAGCCAGGTACTCCTCCAGAACGGCCTTGAGCGCCGCCGTCTCCCCTTCCACCGCCGCCTCCGGCAGGGGAGGCATCCCGGCGCACTCTTCGGGAAACGGCAGCCAGCCCCCGAGCACGAGAGGCCCCAGGACATGCACGGAAAACCAGGTGCCCCGGAACGGCTCCGGCGGCACGCGCTCCAGGCTCTGCTCCACGGAGTGGCGCAGATGCGCCATCACGGCCGCCGGACAAACCTCCCCGGTTGAGGGCCGGGGCGCGCGGCCCATCCGCTCCAGCACCCATTCCACATAGTCGCCGTCAAAATGCTGCACACCCGTCTCCTTGTCCCGATCACTCCGTCCCCGCGCCGCGCACCTCCTCCACCAGCGGGGAGCCCGGCGCGGTGTCCGCCTGAAGCCGCCCGATGGCGGCCCCCTCCACGTCCGGCCCCAGCCGCAGCGCCGCCGTGACCTCCGGCTGGCGCGCGGCCACTGAACAGTCGTCCACATGGAGGCCCGACACATTCTCGGCCGCCATCGCCGCCGTCGCGCGGGGCGGCACAAACCCGGGGGCGTATGCCGCGCGCAGGCGCGTGACCTCCGCGCCGCGCACGCCGCCCAGCCAGAGCGCCGCCCCCGGCGGGTTGACACAGTAAAGGTCCTCGACCGCCACATTTTCAACCAGACGCCCCCCTGCCACCCCGCGCGCGCACACCGCGCCCAGATGGACCGCCGCCCCGCGGGGGGAAATCCCCGTCTCCGGCGCGCGCCCGCAGTCCCGCACCGTGTTTCGCCGGACAACCACATTGGAGGGGTATCCCCCCTGCGGGGTGGGTGAATCCGCCCCCGAGACAATGCCCATGCCGCCGCATTCGTCAAAGAAGTTGTTCTGCACCAGCCCGTTTGGCGCGTCCACCACCATGCCATGCCCCCGGACACGGCGGAAAATATTGTCCCGAAAAACGTATCCGCCGCCGCACCGGCTCACATTGACGACGGTGTCCGCCGTCCGCCAGGAAGACCCCGCCACCGATCCCGTCACGGGACGGTCCAGGGCAACGCGCAGCCCGTTGCGGGCATCGCCGCGCACGGTCTCCGTGCGGCCCCATCCCCGCGCCGCGCCCCGCGCCGTGTCCACAAAGAGAAGAACATCGCCGGGCCAGATCTCGCCGCCCCCCTCCAGGCGGAAAGAGACGGGGGAAAGGACCCCGGAAACACGCTGCGCCGGAAAGTGGACATTGACGCCGTCATCGCCGACCGCCTCGAAATGACACCCCGCCACCAGCGGCCCGAGCGTGTTCTGCTGGAAATGCGCCCCGTCGCTGTTCGCGGAAAGCAGCCGCCCGCTCCCCGGCGCCGGGGCCACCGTCACCCGGTCCACCACCATGCCGCCCGTGGCCGTGCCCGCCACCGCCGCCCCCTGCGACGCGCGGACAACCACCCGGCGCACCGCACATTCGCCGCCGCGCGTCACCTGCACGGCCGCCCCCGCGCGGCGCGGCACAAACACCACCCGGTCCCCCATGGCCGCCCAGTGCAGTCCGCCCCGGCGGGCGTTCGCGGGCCGCACCCGCCAGACGCGGCCGGACAGACGGGTCCAGGCTTCCACATAGAACACGCCGGGGGCGCCCGCCTTGAGCCGCGGCCGGTCCCGCTCGAAGAGCAGTCCCCAGCGGTCGCCCGGACGGGAAGCCCCGGCAAACCACGCATGGTCCGGCTCGGGGAACCCCTCCGCCACGGCCACATCCACCCAGCCTTTGTCCGCGCTTACCTGAAACACCGTCCCCTGCGAAAACGGGACGGGGGCGTAGTCCACCGACAACTCCTCCACCGAGCAGGCCTCGCACCCCTCCAGCAGCAGGCAGCCGCCGCAGGGACCGGTGACCAGCAGCACGGTGCCCTCCCCCCTTCCGCGCAGGGTGACCCCGCGCCCCCCGCGAAGCGCAAGGATGGGGGCGTCCGCATCCCGGGGAACCAGACGATGCACCCCCCGCTCCAACTGCACCACAAGGGGACCGTCCCGCCGCGCCGCCGCATCCAGCGCCGCTTGCAGCGCCGGGGCGCAGTCCTGGTCCGTGTCAGGCTGGACGCCGTGGTCCGCCGCATGCAGCACGGGGACATCAGGTTCCTGCGCGCCCAAAGACAGGGAAAAGGCCGCCAGGAAAAGAAGCACTTCGGTAAAGCGGTGCCGGCTAGGCATCGCGCCCCCGCAGGAACTCCGCGCAGGCCTTCACAATGCACGCCGACGCATCGCCCTCCCCGTAGACCCGCGTGCCCCCCTCGTCCCCCCATTTTTCCTTCCCGGACAGCACCGCGCGCGCCGCCTCCCGAATCAGACCGGGGTCCGTGCCCACCAGCCGCAGCGCGCCCGCCGCCACGGCCTCCGGCCGTTCCGTCGTCTCGCGCAGGACCAGGGTCGGCTTGCCGAGGGTGGCCGCCTCCTCCTGCACCCCCCCCGAGTCGGTCAGAATCAGCCGCGCCCGGTCCATAAGGGAGACGAACACCGGGTAGTCCTGGGGTTCGATGAGCCGGACGTTTTCAAGCCCCGGCGCGGCAAGAATCCGGTTGACCGGTCCGCGCACATTGGGATTCAGATGCACCGGATACACGAAGTTGACGCCGGGGAACTCCCGCGCCAGACCGGCCAGGGCGCCGCAGAACCGCTCAAACCCCTCCCCAAAACTCTCGCGCCGGTGCAGGGTGACCAACACCAGGGGCCGCGCCCACCAGGCCGCATCGGACCGCTGCGGCAGGCCGGGCGCCTCCGGGGCGTTGCGCCGCACACGGTCCACCATCATGAACAGGGCGTCTATCCCCGTGTTGCCCGTCACAAACACACGGTCGGGGGCCACCCCCTCCCGCAGCAGATTGTCGCGGCTTTCGCCCGTGGGCGCGAAGTGCAGCGCCGCAATCCGCGAGACCATGAGGCGGTTCGCCTCCTCGGGCCACGGGGCGTCCAGGTTCCCCGTGCGCAGCCCCGCCTCCACGTGCCCCACGGGAATCCGGTGATAAAAGGCGGCCATGGCCCCCGCCAGCGTCGTGGCCGTGTCCCCCTGCACCAGCACCAGGTCCGGCGGCGCGGCGGCAAACTGCGCGTCCAGCGCCTCCAGCGCGCGGGCCATGAACCCGCACAGGGATTGTCCCGGCCGCATCAGGTCGAGATCCGTGTCGGGGGCGACCCCGAAGGCCGCCAATGCCTGGTCGAGCATCTGCCGGTGCTGCGCCGTGACGCACAGACGGCCCGAAAGGGCCGCGTGGCCCCGCAGGGCCAGCAGCACGGGGCAGAGTTTCACGGCCTCGGGACGCGTTCCGGCGATGACGGCGACTGTCTTGTTCACGATGATCCTGCTCCCGGCCGGGCAACCCGCCGACCGGGTTCATCATACCCCAAGGGCGGGCGGCATCCCAACGGCGGGGGCATGGTGCGGTGCCGGGGAAACCTGCAATCAGCATGGACGCA
Organism: Candidatus Hydrogenedentota bacterium; assembly: GCA_033813475.1. Lineage (GTDB taxonomy): Bacteria > Hydrogenedentota > Hydrogenedentia > Hydrogenedentales > CAITNO01 > JAAYBR01. The sequence goes on along the minus strand of JAPXRP010000056.1, from coordinate 1,365 downwards.
ATGGACGGCATGGACCGGATGGACGGAGGGAGCCGAAACCCGAGCCTGCGCGCGGCCCCCATCTCCGCCTGCCGGATGCTGTCCGTGTCCGTCGGTGTTCGTCCGTGCCGGTCCGTGCGGCGCGCGCCTCACCACCGGCCCGGCACGGCCGTCCCGCATTCGGGGCACTTTCCTTCCGACACCCGCAGGGCGCACACGCGGAATCCGGAACGCTCCACCAGCACCGCGCCGCATTCGGCGCAGAAGGTGTTTTCCCGCGACCCCGTCTGCCGGGGCAGGTTGCCCGTGTAGACATGGCGCAGCCCCGCCGCCTTCCCGATGTCCCACGCCCGGGTCAGGTCATCCGCCGTGGTGCGGCGGGCGCCCTTCTTCCGGTATTGCGGGGTGAACGCCGTCACATGCCACGGGATGTCCGGGGAAAGCCCGTGCAGGAAGGCGGCGAGCCGCCGCAGCTCTTCCGCGTCGTCGTTGAATCCGGGCACCAGCAGGGTCACCACCTCGACCCACACCCCCGCCGCCACCAGCCGCTCCAGTGTGTCCATCACCTCCGCCAGCCGCCCGCCCAGCTCCCCATGGCGGTGCGCGTCAAAACACTTCAGGTCCACCTTGAACACATCCAGCGCGGGCAGCAGGAAATCCAGCGCCTCGGGCGTGGCGAACCCGTTGCTCACAAAGCCGCACAGCATCCCCCGCGGCTTCGCCTCCTCAAACACCGCCCGCGCCCATTCCGGCGTGATCAGGGGCTCGTTGTACGTGCTGACCATCAGCGCCGCCCCGGCGCGCTCGCCCGCCTCCGCGATGTCCCGCGCCGTGCAGGCGTGCACCGCCGCGCCCGCCGCCGGGTCGCGCAGGATCTGGCTCGTGTTCCAGTTCTGGCAGAAGGGGCAGCGCAGGTTGCACCCCAGCATGCCAAACGACAGCGCCACGCTCCCGGGCTTCACATGGTAGAACGGCTTCTTCTCCACCGGGTCCGCCGCCAGACCCGCCACATACCCGAAGGGAACCTTCAGCACGCCCCCCTCATTGACCCGCACCCGGCACACCCCCCGCCGCCCCGGACGCACCAAGCACCGGTGCCCGCAGGCCAGACACCGCACCGCGTCCTCTCCCTCCTCCACGGCCAGTTCTGGCGCGGCGGCCGCCGCCTGTCCGGAAAAGAATTTCCGGAAGACCGTCTCCATAATCTCATCCATCTTGGTTCTTGGTTTCACTGCTTTGCCCTGACGCAATTGACGTGACACGGAATCGCGTTCAGTATATCATCGCCCGCTCCAGTGGGAGTCCCGGCGCCGCACTTGACAATTCTGCTAAATTCTTGTATACAATAGGGCATGCGCGGGCATAGAGGCGCGCGCACACATCGGC
>JAPXRP010000055.1:0-22519 GCA_033813475.1 Candidatus Hydrogenedentota bacterium | reverse complement strand
CCGCGCAAAGGCCGCGCGGGGCTTCCATTCAGGCGGGGCCGCCGCCTCCGCCACGCCGAACATGCGCTCCGCCTCGGCGTACATCTCCCGGGTGGCCGCGGGGTCCGCCTCGGCGCGGGCGGCGGCCGCGGCGTACAGGGCCTCGCCGAGGGCGTAGTTCAGTTCGGGGGCGTCCGGGTGGTCCACCTGGGCCTCCCGGAGGGCCTCCACCGCCTGGTCCGGCTGTCCGGACGCGGTGAGTTCGCGGGCCTTCTCCAGGGCGGCGCCGACGCCGGCCGCGTGGGCGGCGGCGGCGAGCGCCAGGGCGGACAGAATGAATACTGCCAGGGGGAAGCGCCTATCCATGCTGCGCTACCCTCCCCGCCGCGCGCAGGCGGCGCGCCCGGACCACGGGGATCAGGGCAAGCCACAACGCCTCGGCGGCGAAACAGAGCATGGCGGCGGCCAGGGGCCAGCGGTAGCGGTTGACCCGGTTGAAGCGGAGCTCGCTGGAGAGGGCCCTGGCGCGCACCTGCTCCCACTCGGCGTGGAGAAAGGCCACGTCCGCGTTGTCGGCGGTGGCGCGGGCGTAGGCCCCGCCGTTTTCCTTCGCCAGCCGGGAGAGGTTTTCCTCGTCCAGCCGGGAGAGACGGGTCCGCTGGTCCTCCGGCACCCGGGCGTAGCGCTGCATCCACGCGGGGTAGCTGATCTGCGCGCCCTCGGGCGTGCCGATGCCCAGCACATAGATGCCCGCGTAGTCCCGCATTTCCGCGCCCGTGGCCAGCACGTCGCCCGAGGTCTGCTCGCCGTCCGTGACCACGAGGACGACCCGGGCGTGGCGCTGGTCGCCGCCGGACTTCTGGACGTCCTCGTCGAACATGCGCCGGGCCTCCCGGAGGGCGGCGGCGAGGTCGCTGCCCTCGATGCTCAGGGTGTCGGTGGAGACGGCGTCGAGCACGGTGCGGAAATAGTTGTGGTCGAGGGTGAGCGGCACCTGGCAGGAGGCCTCCCCCGCGAAGGCGACCAGTCCGAAACGGTCGCCGGGGGACAGTTCCACAAGGGACTGTATCTTCTGCCGGGCCTTTTCCAGCCGCGTGGGCAGCGGGTTCTGGGCGTTCATGCTCTCCGAGGTGTCCAGCAGCACCAGGACATCGCGTCCGGACCGTGCGGTTTTTCGCCACGCGCTGCCCCACTTGGGCTGGGCCAGCGCAGCGAGCAGAAAGGCCACGCCGAGCACCGTGAATACCGCCAGGGGGAGCCGGATCCGGTCGGTGTAGCCCTCCAGCAGGCGGGGGGCCAGCCCCGCGTCCACGAGCAGGGAGAGCCTGTGGCGGCGCCGCCGTTCGCTGTAAAACAGCAGCAGCGCCGCGGCGGCCGTCACGAGGAGGCCTGCGGAGACCCACAGCGGCGCCTGCGCCGCGGGGAAGGCAAACTGTATGTCTGTCACGCCCATGAGGTTTCCATTCACGGAAGGGGGTCCAGCCAGGTCCTGCGGGTGACCAGCGATGCAAGCATCAGCGCCGCCCCCGCGAGCACCCACGGCAGGAACCCCTCATGGTATTCATAATAGTCGCCCAGGTCTATCTCGGTGGTTTCCAGGGCGCCGATCTCGTCATAGGCCCCCATGAGGGCCTCGGTGTTCGTAGCCAGGTAATAGCGGCCGCCGGTCTTTTCCGCCACCTCCCGCAGCATTTTGTCGTCAATCGCCTCGCTGCGCACGGGGAAGAACCCGCCGTTGAGCACCTGCTCCTCCGGAGAGCCCGCGCCGATGGTGTACACACGGATGCCCATCTCCTTGGCGATCTGGGCCGCGGAGAGCGGGTCGAGCTCGCCCCGGTTGTTGCGCCCGTCGGACAGGAGGATGACCACTTTGGATTTTGCCTCGGTCTGGCTCAGGCGGCGCAGGGCGAGGCCCATGGCGGAGCCGATGGCCGTGCCCTGCTTGGAGTCCGGGGCCACCTGGGCGTTCTGCACCTCGCGCTCCAGCACGTCGTAGTCGAGGGTCAGGGGGCACTGCGTCCAGGCGATGCCGGAGAAGCAGATGAGCCCCACCCGGTCCATGCCGTAGCGGCTGCCCCGTGCCTCGCGGCGGCTGTTGATGAAGTTGCTGACCGCCTGCTTGGCCACATGCAGCCGGTCCTGCGGGCGTCCGTCCATCATGAAGTCGGCCTGCCGCATGCTGCCCGACACGTCCACGCAGAGCATGATGTCAATCACCCCGGCGCGGTCGCGGCTGAGCTGGTGGCCCGTCATCGGGCCCGCCAGTGCCACCACCAGCAGCGCGAACCCCACCGCGCGCAGGAGCGGGGGCACCGCCAGTACCAGACGGGAGAAGCTCCGGCGCAGTCCGGCGGCCCTTCCCCCGGTGGAGAAAGTCACCGCCCCGCCGGGCCGGGCCGCCAATTCGACCAGCAGCAGCAGCGCGACCGGGATCAGCAGGAAAAAGGCCTGCGGGTAGGTCATCGTGTCGAAACCGAAGGTGGTGAGGAGCCCGCTCATGCCGCATCCTCCCCCCGGTGCGGGATGGTGGCGGTCACGAAGGTCTCCACCGCGTCGAAGTGTTCTTTCGCGCCGTGCCGGGTCGGGACATGGTTGGCGAACTTGACCCGGTCGCAGAACACCAGAAACTCCGACAGGAAGGCCACCTGTTCCGGCGTCAGCTCGCCGTGTCCGGGGGCCGTCTCCAGAAACTCCTGGGTGGTCTGCTCCGGGGCGGGCAGGGCGAACCGGTCCTCAATGTAGTACCGCAGGATGGCGGAGAGGTCCACATAAAAGGCCTCGAAGCGTCCGGCGTCCGACAGGCCCGCGGCCTGAAGGGTGCGCAGGCGCTGGAAGGCCGTCTCCCAGGGCGGCTTGGGGGGCTCGCCGCCGCGTTTACTGCGCCGGATCCTCCGGGCGGCCAGAAGGCCCGCGCCGGCCAGGACGGCGAGAATCGCCGGAACGACCAGCCACGGGGACATCTTCCTCGCCGTGCCGAACACGGACACGGCGGGCTCGGGGTCCGCGAAGCCCTGGGCCGCCTCGCGCTCCTTCTCGGTCAGCTCGCGGGCGTTCAGGAGCGGGCCGGGCAGGGTGACGGTCCGCTTCTCCCCTCCCCTTTCCATTTCCACCTTCAGGTCGGGCAGACGGTACTTGCCGGGGGAGACGACATCCAGCAGGCAGTGCTGACGGAGACGTTTGACGCCTTCCGGCGCGGGCAGGGTCTCCGGCGGGGAGACCTGGGTTTCGATGCCCTCCGGAATCTTGGAGAAGTCGGGGAGGGTGATTTCGACATCCGCCGGGGCTTCGGCGGTGACCGTGAGCGTGGCCGCCCGGTGGTAGGGGAATTCCGGGGGGGACAGCTCCAGACGGGCGGTTCCGGACGGGGGCTCCGCCCCGGCCACGGCCGCCAGCACCGCCAAGAGCGGCATCAGGATGTGTCCCGTTCGTCTCAACGCATTCTCCGTTCCCGCATCCGGAAGAAGCGGTGGATTTCGTTCACATAGGGGGTGTCCGTGCGGACGTTCATGACGTCCACGCGGGCCTTGCGCAGGCGCTCGTCGCGGGCGCGGCGGGCGGTCTCGGCCGCACCGGCATAGGCCCGGCGGAAGGCGGCGTTCCGGGTGTTCACCAGCACCTCCGCGCCCGTCTCGGCGTCGCGCAGGTTGACCAGGCCCACCGGGGGCAGCTCCTCCTCGCGGGGGTCGGTGACGGTGGCGGCGATGACGTCGTGCCTTCGGTTGCAGATGCGCAGGGCGTCGGCGTAGTTGTCGTCCATGAAGTCCGACACCAGGAACACGACGGCCCGGCGGCGGACCACGTTGTTGAGGTAGTGGAGGGCCGCGGCGATGTCCGTCCCCTTCCCTTTCGGCTCGTGGCAGAGGACCTCGCGGATGACGCGCAGCACATGCTTGCGCCCCTTCTGCGGGGGCACATACAGCTCGACGCGGTCGGTGAAGATCATCAGGCCGACCTTGTCGTTGTTCTGGATCGCCGCGAAGGCCAGGACGGCGCACAGCTCGGCGGCCAGCTCGTTCTTCAGGCGGTTCACGCTGCCGAAACGGCCCGAGCCGCTCATGTCCACCAGCAGCATCACGGTCAGCTCTCGCTCCTCGGCCATCACCTTGACATGCGGCTCCCCGGTCCGGGCCGTCACATTCCAGTCAATGGCCCGGATGTCGTCGCCCGGCACGTACGAGCGCACCTCCTTGAACTCGATGCCCTGCCCCTTGAAGATGCTCTCGTACTGGCCGGACAGGAACTCGTTCACCATCCGGCTGGTGCGTATCTGGATGCGCCGGACCTGGCGCATGACCTCAGAGGGCAGCATGGACCAGCTCCTCGCCGCAAGTGCAGGGGGACGCCTCGTCGTCGCTCCACGGGGCCGCGGGCCCCACGACGGCCAGGCCGCCGTCGGGGCCGGGCTTGAGCAGCACGCCGTGGGGAAGTCCGGCGAGGGCCAGCCCCCTCCGGGCGTAGTCGAGGAAGCTGCACGCGCCGAAGCGGCCGCCGTCCACGAAGACGGCGATGCTGTCACCGACCACGAGGTCGGCGACATGGCCGCAGTTCAACTCGAAGGTGCTCTGGTGCTCCGGGATCCAGACCAGCCGCCGCACATGCAGTCCGCGTCCGCGCAGGACGGCGCAGAGCGCGTCCGCCGGGTTCTCCTTGCCGCAGACCTGCGGCGACGAGGCGGCGTCCAGCACTTCCATGAGCAGGCCGTGGTGGGTTTCGCTGTCCATTGTCATGGGAGGGTCTCCTTGTGGGGGGGGGGCGTCAGGGCACCGGGACGGTGTCCAGAATCTTGCGGATGATGTCCTCCGCGGTGATGTTTTCGGCCTCCGCCTCGTAGGTGGGCTTGATGCGGTGCCGGAGCACGTCCATCGCCACCTGTTTCACGTCGTTGGGGAACACGTTGCCCTCGCCCTGGAGGAAGGCCATGGCGCGGGCGGCCTGCTGGAGGTAGATCGTGGCTCGGGGGGAGGCCCCGTACTCGATGAGGTGGCGGAGCTGGAGGCCGAAGGCCTCCGGCTCGCGGGTGGCCCACACGATGTCCACGATGTAGTTCTTGGCCTTGGCGTCCACATAGATGCGGTTGACAATCTCGCGGGCCTCCATGACCTGCGCGGGCGTGATGACGGGCGTCAGGCTCTGCGGGTGGAGCAGGTCCACCCGGTCCATGATCTCCCGCTCCTCGCCCCGCGACGGGTAGCCGACCTTCAGCTTGAGCATGAAGCGGTCCATCTGGGCCTCGGGCAGCGGGTAGGTGCCCTCCTGCTCGATGGGGTTCTGCGTGGCGAGCACCATGAAGGGGGCCTCCAGCGGGAAGGTCTGGTCCCCGATGGTCACCTGCCGCTCCTGCATGGCCTCCAGCAGGGCGCTCTGCACCTTGGCGGGCGCCCGGTTGATCTCGTCTGCCAGCACGATGTTGGAGAAGACCGGCCCCTTCTTCACGGTGAAGTCCCCGGTTTTGGGGGTGTACACCATCGTGCCGATGAGGTCGGCGGGCAGCAGGTCGGGCGTGAACTGGATGCGCCGGAACACGCAGGACATGGCCTGCGCCAGCGCGTTCACCGCCGTGGTCTTGGCCAGCCCCGGCACGCCCTCGATGAGCACGTGGCCGTTGGCCAGCAGGCCCACGAGCAGGCGCTCGACCATGTAGCGCTGCCCCACGATGACCTTGCCGACGGACTCGCGCAGCTGGTTGATCTGCGGCGCGTGCTGCTCGACTTCGCGGCGCACGGCCTCCACGTTCACGTTCATTGGGCGTTCTCCTGCGGGGGATGCACGGTGTTTCTATACACGGGGACCAGGCGTTCCAGGTCCCGGAAATACCCTTCAATCTCGTCATCCGGCGGCCGCTGTCCGCCGTAGCCCACCCGGTCCACCTGCTTGGACAGGGCCGCCACCAGCGGTTTCGCGGGCTCCAAGACGGCGGAAAGTTCCTTGGCCACCGCCAGCAGCTCGCGGTAGCAGGCGTAATGATCGCCGTCCAGCCGGTGCTTCCGGGCGGTGTGCAGCCGGGCGGCCAGCGCGTCGCCCCGGTCGCCCTCTTCGGCCTCGCTCCGGTTACGGCGGCGCAGCACCACCAGCGTGATTCCGCCCGCCAGCACCAGCGCGGCCAGCGCGCCCCCCGCCATCAGGGCGCGGCCCGGGGCCGGATCCCGGAAGGTGATCCGGGCGGCGGGGGCGTCCAGATACCGGCTGGGGGCCTGATCAAACCGGCCCACGGGCGGCAGGGTCCCCTCGGACAGCGGGATCTTCACAGCCGGAAGCTCGTAGTCCCCCGCCTGCGTCGCCGTGTAGCGCACCTGCTGGCGCAGTTCCACCTGGCCGTCGGATACGGTGGTTTCCTGCGAAACGTATTCCGCAGTCCCCCATTCGGGCGGGGACACCTCCAGCGGAAAGACGGCGCAGGGGCTGTCCTCGGGCCACCGGACTACATATTCGACCGTGACGGGCTGTCCCATGGGGGAATCACCCGCCGAAACGACCACTTCGCACGATGGCCCGCCCTCCTCGCCCCACCCCGCAAGGGGTGCCAGGGTGAGAAGCACCGCAAAGGCGGTCGCCGCACTATTTCGGAAAACAGTCATACGGGGGTTGAATCAAGAAATGTGCCACGAGGAAGAAACATGTAAACGATTGTAAAACATGGGGTTATAAAAACAGCGTTCTGTTGGCCGGGGCCTTATTTGGGGCAGGAAAAGGGCATATTCCCGATACGGGTCAGCGGGATACCGACTCCCCAGCGGGTTGGAAGACAAGGCCAGCGAGACGCTGGCGGTACGGCGGCGGGCATGCGGGGGCTGTTTCGTACCGCCGCCGTCCCGGCGGCCTCGTCAGACAGGTCGGACAGGTCGGACAGGTCTGACCGGTCTGACCGGGGTTCCGGCGTGGTTTTGATGGCCCCGCGCGTATGGGCTATAATGCCTGTCCACGGGTTCGGGGGTGGTTCCCCGTAAGTCAACCCAGCGTAAGGAGACAAGAGACCATGGCGAACTTCAAACTGGGATTCATCGGGGCCGGCTTCATTGCCAAGTTCCAGGCCAAGGCCGTGACGCAGATCCGCGGCGTGGACCTGGCGGGCGTCTGTGCGCTGAAGGGCGCGGAGGAGCTTGCGGACTACGCGAACCAGGCGGGGATCGGCCCCTGCGCGGTGTATCCGTCGGTGGCCGAGCTGTGCAAGGCCGTGGACGCCGTGGCGATTTTCGCCCCGAACATGGCGCGCATCCAGCTCATGCAGGAAATCTGCGACGCCGTTGAGGCGGGCGCGGGGATCAAGGGCGTGATCTGTGAGAAGCCCCTGGGCCGCACGGTGGCCGAGGCCGCCCAGATCGTCGAGCTGGCGAAGCGGACGGGCCTGCCCACGGCGTACTTCGAGAACCAGGTGCACATGAAGGGCATCCGCGCCCAGATGGAGCAGTTGGCCCCGGTGCAGGCGCAGATGGGGCCCCTGGCCCTCGCCCGCAGTTCCGAGGAGCATTCCGGGCCGCATGAGCCGTGGTTCTGGGACCCCACCCGCCAGGGCGGCGGCGTGCTTTCCGACATGGGCTGCCACAGCATCGCGGTCGGCTGGTACGTGCTCACCCCCGTGGGCAAGCCGGCGACCTTTCTGGAGCCCATCTCCGTGTCGGCGACGACCAGCCTGCTGAAGTGGGGCGTGCCCCGCTACCGCAAGGAACTGATGGACCGGATGGGCGTGGACTACGCCAAGACGCCGGCCGAGGACTTCTGCACGGGCATCGTGACCTTCAAGAACCCCGAGACGAGCCAGCTGGTCCAGGCGCAGTTCACCAACTCCTGGATGTACGACAAGCAGGGGCTCCGCCTGGCCATGGACGGTCTGGGGCCCGGCTACGCCTTCGAGCTGAATTCGCTGAAGTCCCCGCTGGAAATCTTCATCGGCGACCAGGCGGCCGAGGCGGCGGCGGACACCGAGCTGGCGCTGGAGAAGTCCACGGCCAGCCGCGGCCTCCTCGCCGTGGAGACGAACGAGGCGGACCTGTACGGGTATGTGGACGAGATTCAGGACGCCGTGGCGTCGTTCCAGGCGGGCCGCGACGGGTTCCTGAACTTCGAGTACGGCGCGATGATCACGAAGCTCTGCCAGGCGGCCTACATGTCCGCCGAGGAGGGCAAGACCATCTACCTGACGGACAAGGACACCCAGGCGGCGCTCAAGAACTACAAGTCCCTCATTTCCCAGGGGCGGGGCGCCGAGGTGCTCTTCTAGCCGCAACACCCTGCTGAAAACCAAACGCCGCGACCGGGCATCCGGTCGCGGCGCTTGTGTTTTGAGGTGGCACGGGCTTCCAGCCCGTGATCTGGGTCATGCGTGGGGACCAAGAATCACGGGCTGGAAGCCCGTGTCACCTCCCGGACGGCTTGGAGATAACCGATATTTTGGTGGAGCGTCCCTACTTCTTCGAAGGCGCTTCGGACGCCACTTCGGTCTCCGCCGGGGGCAGGGCCTTCTCAATGGCCGCCGTCACGTCCGCCGCGTCGGGCTTGGTCTTCGGATGGAACCGGGCGACCACTTTTCCCGAGGGATCCACGAGGAACTTGCCGAAATTCCACTCGATGTCGCCGGCGAAGCCGGGATTGGATTTTTCGGAGGTCAGCCAGGCGTACAGCGGGGCGATGTCCTCCCCCTTCACCGAAATCTTGGCGAACAGGGGGAAGGAGACGTCAAACTTGGTGCGGCAGAAGGTGGCGATTTCCTCGTTGGTGCCGGGCTCCTGCCCAAGGAAGTTGTTTGCGGGGAACCCCAGCACGACCAGCCCGCGGTCCTTGTACTTCCGGTAGACCGCCTCCAGGGCGTCATACTGGGGGGTGAGGCCGCACTTGGAGGCCACGTTGACGATCAGGACGGCCTTCCCCTTGTACTGGGAGAGGTTCACGTCGCTTCCCTCAATGTTCTTTACCGTGAGGTCGAGGGGGCTTTTCACCTCGGGCGGGTCCACGGCGAGGGAACTGCAGCTCACCCCGACCAGGGAAAGCCCCAGCGTGAACACCGACGCCAGCTGTTTCCGAATGCCCATGTCTTTTTCTCCCGCCGGCAGTCCGGCTTGCCGAGTTCCCAAAGTCCCCGCGCCTCCCGTCCCCCCGCTTGAGTAACACGGGCGTCAGAAGGTATAATCCCGCTTCCCGTCCGTTCCCGGCGGGGGCGGCGTGTGTAGCCAGAATCATGGCCCTTGCCGGGCCATCCAACCTGCAACGCGGAGGCGATTTTTGATGGCAACCATGGACCCTGCGATGGTACGAAACGTTGGGATGCTCGGTCACGGCGGCGTGGGGAAGACGCTGTTTGTCGAGCGGATGCTGAACCAGCTCGGGCTCACCTCGCGCATGGGGAGCATCGAGGAGGGGAACACGGTCTGCGACTATCTTGAGGAGGAGATCGAGCGGAAGTGCACCATCGCCATGAAGATGGTCCACCTGACCTGGAAAGAGCGCCGCATCCACATGATTGACCACCCGGGCTATGTGGACTTCTTCGGCGAGCCGTCGTCCTCCGTTCCCCTGCTGGACGGGATTGTGGTGATGGTGGACGCCTCGGTGGGCGTGCAGGTGGGCACGGACAACGCCATGCGCCTCGCGGACAAGTTCAATGTCCCGCGCGCGTTTTTCGTGAACAAGCTCGACCGCGAGCACACGGATTTCCTGGAGGTCGTGAAGGCCCTGCAGGAGACCTACGGCAAGCACTGCGTGCCGCTGGTGGCCCCCGTGGGCGCGGGCGCCGGGCTCAAGGGCGTGGTTAACATCGTCACCGGCGACGCGTCGGCGGTGGACGGGGCGGACGCGCTGAAGGACGCGCTGGTCGAGGCGGTCGCCGAGACCGACGAAGAGCTGACGATGAAGTATCTGGACGCCCTGGAGCTGTCCCACGAGGACTTCGTCACGGGCCTGCAGAACGGCATCACGAGCGGGAAGATCGTCCCGATCATCGCGGGCAGCGTCAGCATGGGCTTCGGCCTCAGCGAGCTGATGGACCTCATTGCCGAGTCCTTCCCGAACCCGCTGCTGCGCAAGGTGGTGGCCAAGGATTCCGACGGAAACGACGCCGAGGTCAAGGTGGGCGCGGCCGAGCCTTTCTTCGCGCAGGTGTTCCGCCAGGTGGTGGACCCCTACGTCGGCCATCTGACCCTGTTCCGCGTGCTGAGCGGCACCCTGAAGAGCGACTCCGAATTTTACAACGTGACCACCAACACCAAGGAGCGCACCGGCAAGGTGTTTCTGGTGCGGGGCAAGGAGCAGGTTGCGGTGGACGAGGTGGGGCCGGGCGACCTGGCCGCCCTCACGAAGCTGAAGAACACGCATTTCGGCGACACCATCGCCGCTCCGGGCACGAACGTGTCCATGCCCCCGATCGAGCTTCCCGTCTCCATGGTGAAGCTGGCGATCCTGCCGAAGGCGCGGGCGGACGAGGACAAGCTGGGCGAGGCGCTGAACCGCCTGGCCGAGGAGGACTCGACGTTCACGCACTACCGCGACCCGGACACGAACGAGCATGTCATCCGCGGCATGGGCGACCTGCAGCTGGACATCCTGCTCAAGCGCATGGCCCGCAAGTACAAGGTGGAGGTCGAGACGCGCACCCCGAAGGTCGCCTACCGCGAGACCATCAAGGGCATGGCCGAGGTGCAGGGCAAGCACAAGAAGCAGACCGGCGGCCACGGCCAGTTCGGCGACGTCTGGCTGCGCCTCAAGCCGAACGAGCGCGGCGGCGGGTACCAGTTCGTTGACAGCGTCGTGGGCGGCGTGGTGCCCAAGCAGTACATCCCCCATGTGGACAAGGGCAGCTACGAGGCGCTGCAGCAGGGCGTCATCAGCGGCAACCCGGTCGTGGACATCATCGTGGAGCTGTACTTCGGCTCCTACCACGCCGTGGACTCGTCTGAAATGGCCTTCAAGGTCGCGGCCCGCAAGGCGATCCAGAAGGCCGTCAAGGAGGCGAAGCCCTGCCTGCTTGAGCCGGTCATGGAGATCGCGGTGACGGTGCCGTCGGAGTTCATGGGCGACATCAGCGGCGACATGAACAGCCGGCGCGGCCGGCTGCTCGGCATGGACGCCGTGGGCGGCGGCCGCCAGGTCATCAAGGCGCTGGTTCCCGAGGCGGAAATCCTCCGGTACTCCACGGAACTGCGCAGCATGACCCAGGGCCGCGGCAGCTACGATCTGAAATTCAGCCACTACGACGAGGTTCCGGAGCACGTGGCGAAGGAGCTCATCGCGGCGTACGAGAAGACCCGCAGCGGCGAGGAAGAGGACTGATCCCAGCCCGAACACACGGGCCGGACGGGGCAGGCGCCCTGTCCGGCCCGTTTTTTGTTGGGAGAGGGGCGCCCTTCCCCCCGCAGGATGCGCCTGACCGCGCGTATTCCGACAGGAGATTGCCGCGGCGGCCCGGGGCCTTGGCGGGAACGAGATTGCCGCGCTTCGCCCGCAATGACCGCAGAAACGCGTGTTCTTTCGGCGTCCGCGGCGCCCACCGTCATCGCGAAGGGACGCCAGCGACTAAAGCGATCTCGTTCTCGGATTGCCGCGAACGCGCGCGAAGGCTATTCCTGCGGCCAGGGCTTCTTCGCCCACCGGATCGCCTGGCGGACCAGGGTGCGGTAGTTCTCGTCGTTGAAGCTCAGCTTGTCGTGGCCGAGCTGGATGTAGCACACGCGGGCGTTCTTGTACTGGCGGGTCCAGGCCGCCTCGCGCTGCGCGTCGGGATGGTTCTCGCTCAGCAGCAGATGGTTGTCCGGCTCCACGAGGAACCCTTTGTAGGTCTCGTCCTGGACGCTGAAGTCCTGCAATCCGGCGGTGACGGGGTGGTCGGGATCCTCAATTTTACAGGGGATGACCACATCGTGCCGGTAGGTGGACTTCGGAATGTTTTTTCCCTCCACCTCGGTGTCCTTCAGGAAATACCGCGCGCCGATGATCTTCCAGTATTCCGGCCAGTCGTTGAAGGCGGCGATGGCGTGGTGCAGCACGACCAGCCCCACCCCCCTGTCCAGCAGGGACAGGAAGTTCTCCCTGCGCTTTTCCGAAATGGCCTGGCTCATGTTGTAGAGCACCAGCACGTCGTGGGGCCAGTCGCTGATGTCCTCAAACACCTCGCTCTCGTCCTTGAGGTTGTGGAAGGTCACCTCATATTCGGGCATGGCGGCGAAGAGATCCCGAAAGGCGGGCCGGTCAAAGGCATGTCCGCCGGTCACGACCAGCACGCGCATCTTTGCCGCGGGGGCGGTTTCGGGGGCCTCCGCGTCCGCGCCGAGGCCCAGGCAGCAGGCGGAAAGAATGGCGAGAGTTGTCAGCATGATGTTCTCCTTCGTTCTCAGGAAACCGGGGTGCCGGGTTCGATCACGAGCACGTTGTGCATCCGCAGGCCGCCGATCTTGGCGGTGAGCAGGCCGCCGTCCCAGGCCCACTCCAGTCCGTCGTCGTCGGGCGCGAGGAAGACCTTCGCGGGTTTTTCGGCGAGGGGAACGGTGACGGTGAAGGGCCCGGTGGCGGGCACCGACTCCGCCATGTGGCGGTTGGGCGAAAGGTAGCCGCCCACGGCGCGGTTAATCAACTGGATGAGCGTGCGGCCGTCCTTTTCACGGGCAGCCATCTCGATCCACCAGGGGCCGTCCACCTTCACCATCGGCGCGGGGTTCAGGGCGGCGACCATTTCGCCGATGAAACGGCGCAGGGTGGGGTAATGGGACTCGTAGTAGCCCCGGAACACCGGCCCGTGCACGGCCACGACGGTCCCCCGCCCCACGCGGCGGCGGGTGGCTGCGGGAAAGTCGGCGCGGGCGTTCAGGGCGGGCTCCCGCTCGTTCAGCATGAGCGCCACCGCCTCGGCGTCCTTCAGGGTGACGGCCTGGTAGCCTCCGGCGACATTGACGGCCTCGCCGCCGACGGGGAGCCATCCCCCCTCCTCCGGCTCGCCCCGCTTCTCCACGCCCGCGAGGGCGCCGTATTGTTCGGCGACCTGCGCGCCCGTGAGCAGCAGGCGTCCGCCGTTTTCCACATAACCCGGGAGGGCCTGCCGGACGGCGTCAGACACTTCGACGGCCTCGGGGATGACCACCACGGGGTACTCCGCGAGGCGTTTCAGCAGCGTGTCCTCGTTGAGGATGTCCACGCTCAGGCCGATTTCGAGCAGCGCGTGGAGCGCGCCCTCCATGGCGCGGTTGGCCTGGGCGAAGTTGTAGAGCGGGTCGTTTTGCAGATAGAAGGCGGTCTCGCTGTGGAGGACGGCGACCTGCGGGATGGTCTCGGATTTGTGGCAGTATTCCCGGCGCTGGCGGCAGAATTTCGCCACGTCGGCGAAAATGTCCTGGTGCCATTCCGTGAGGCGGCCCGACCGGTGCGGCGTGTTGTAGATGAACACCGCGCCGCCCTGGGCGAGGACGGTGGAGACCTCCTGGCAGAGGTGGTCCGCGGTTTTCATGGTCCAGCCCTGGTTGCCCGTCTGGAGGAAGGCCCAGGCCATGAGGTCCCACGGCTTGCCGCGGCTGCTGATGAAGCGGCCCTCGGCCATGGCGCGCTCCGCGCCGAAGGAGGGGTCGAAGTCGCCGCTGAGATAGTCAATGGGCGCGGCCACGGGCTCCGGCATGCGCACGCTGTACATCCAGTTGCTGGTGACCATGCAGGTGGGCTTGAGGGCGTGGACCGCGTCCACGTACCGGGTGACGTGGTTGACGAAAAGCTCCCGGTGGAAGGCCAGCCACTCGTGCCAGTGGGGGTCGCCCGCCTTGCGGGGGATTTCGGCGATGCCCGTCTTCTCCGTGAAGGCCTTCTTGCAGGCCTCGCTCCAGTCCGGCTTGCTCGCCCAGTTTTCCCCGTCTATCCACATGCCGTCAATGTCGTACTCCCGCACCACCTCCAGGAGCTGCGGGATCATGTACTCCTCGGCGTAGGCGCTGAGCCGGCTGGTGTAGTTGGGGTCCGGATCCCCCCTTTCATTGATCCGCGCCCATTCGGGGTGGAGCTCGATGGCCCGCGTGTCCCACACGCCGGAGAAGTGGATGGAGAGCGGGATGCCCATGTCGCGCGTGACCTCGCGCCACACCTTCAGCGCGTCGCCGACGATGCCCGGCGAGGGGGATCCGACCTTGGTGGGGTATCCGGAGTAGCCGGGATGCCCCTTGCAGTCGTACTGCACGAAGTCGGGCTTGACCTTCTCCAGCATGGCCCGGATGTGCTCATAGGTGGCCTCCCGGCCGAGCTCGGTGTCCGTGGCGCCGGGGTGCAGGTCGTAGTGGAGGCCGAAGAAGGCGTCCTCGTGCCAGTTCTTGGGCGGCTCGGCAAGGGCGCCGGGGCAGGCCAGGGCGGCCAGCGCGCAGCACAGGGGGGTCAGAAACAGCATTCCAGAAGTTTTCATCGGTCGCTCCTGTCGTTTGGTTCCGGCGTCGGGCGCGGGTCCAAGGATACCATACCGCCCCATCGCGCCTTCACGCGCGTCACTCGTGGCGGAGGGCCTCGACGGGGTCCATGTTGGCGGCGCGCAGGGCCGGGTAGATGCCGAAGATGATGCCGATGGAGACGGAGATGGAGAAGGCGATCATGGGCGCCCAGGGCGTGACGATGGTGGCCATCTCGGCGAAGCGCGCGATGAACCACGGGATGACCAGGCCCAGCGCCACGCCGACCAGCCCGCCGGACCCCGAGAGAATGACGGTCTCCACGAGGAACTGGACGACGATGTCGCGCTTCTTCGCGCCCAGGGCGCGGCGGATGCCGATTTCGCGGGTGCGCTCCGTGACCGTGGCGAGCATGATGTTCATGATGCCGATGCCGCCGACGATGAGGGAGATGGCCGCGATGGCGCCCAGCACGGTGTTGAAAATCTGCTTGGTGCGCTCGGCCTGGCGCAGGAGCTCCAGGGGCACCAGCATCTCCCAGTCGGCCTTTTTGTGGTGGCGGGAGAGGATCTCGGCGACGACCCGGGCCGTCTCCTCCACCGCGTCCTGCGAGTCCACCTTGATGATGGCCTCATGCAGCTCGACCCGCTCGGCCTCGAAGCTGCCTGTGCTGCGGCGGATGAGCACCTCGCCGAAGTGGGACTTCGCCGTGCTCAGGGGAATGTATGCGCGCGGGGTGGCCGAGGATTCCCCCGGTTTCGAGGGGCCGCCCTCCCCGTTACCCGGGGCGGCGGCGGGGCCGGCGGCCTCCTGGCTGATGACGCCGATGACCACATAGTAGTCGCTGCCCACGCGCACGCGCCCGCCGACGGGCGGGCTCAGGGGAAACAGGCCGGCGACGAGGGGCTCGCTGAGGACGCACACGTTGTGGTGCGAGCGCATCTCGGTCTCGGTGAAATAGCGCCCCTCCAGCAGGGAGAGGTTCCGCATCTCCGGGTACCAGGGAACGGTGCCGACAATCTCCGCGTCCATCTTCTGCGTGGCGTTCCAGACCCGCTGGCGGATCACCCGGCCGGGGACGACCACGGTGACACCGGGGATCGTGTCGCGGATGCGCGCCATGTCGTCGTAGGTGAGGCCGTACTCGCTCACATAGCTCCGCTGGGCGGAGACCTTCTGCTCCTCCGAGGGCTTGACGCTCTTGAGGAGGATGTTGCTGCTGCCGAGGCGCCGGATCTGCTCCTGGGCCTCGTAGCTGGCGCCCTCGCCGACGGCGAGCATGGCGATGACGGAGCAGACGCCGAACACGATGCCCAGCACGGTGAGCAGGCTGCGCAGGCGGTGCATCCACAGGCTCTTGAAGCCCAGGCGCACGGTGCGCCAGGGGGAGCTGACCCGGAGGGACAGGCGGCCGCGGGCCTGGAGGAGTTCGCCGATGTCAGCCATTGCGGCGGTCCTCCTCCACGCGCCCGTCGCGCAGGCGGATCACGCGCTGGGCGCGCGCGCCGATGCCCTCGTCGTGCGTGACCATGATGATCGTCATGCCCTGCCCGTGCAGCTCGTCGAAGAGCTGCAGGATTTCCTGCCCCGACCGGGAGTCCAGGTTGCCCGTGGGCTCGTCGGCCATGAGGACCAGCGGCGAGTTGGCCAGGGCGCGGGCGATGCCCACGCGCTGCTGCTGGCCGCCGGACAGCTCGAAGGGTTTGTGGTAGATACGCTCCCCAAGCCCCACGCGCTCCGCGAGGGCGACGGCGATCCCGCGGCTTTCGTCCGGATGCCGCCCCTGGTAATACAGCGGCACCTCGATGTTCTCGACCACGTTGAGCTGCTGGATGAGGTTGTAGGACTGGAAGATGAACCCGAGGCACGCCCCGCGCACGGTGGACAGGTCGTCGTCATTGAGGGTGGAGACATCCAGCCCGCCGAGGAGGTACCGCCCGGCGGTGGGACGGTCGAGGCAGCCGAGCAGGTTGAGCATGGTGGACTTGCCGCAGCCGGACGGCCCCATGATGGCGGCGTACTCGCCCTTCTCGACCACGAGGGAGACGTCGTCGAGGGCGTTGAAGGACACCGACCCCATGCGGTAGGTCTTGGTGACCCGTTGAAGCTCCACCATGGTTTCCGCCTGCGTCATTGTTCCGCCGGTCTTTCAGGAGTTCCGCCGGATTCCGGGCGTTTCTCGCGCTTTGCCTTCTGAGCCTTGTCCCTGCCGTCCCCCTTCTCCTCCGCGGGCTTGCCCTCCTTTTCCCCCGGGGACGCGGCATCCCCCGGGAGCGCGGGCGCCCGCAGAAGGACCGTGTCCCCCTCCTCCACCCCGCTCTTGATCTCCGCCATGGTGAGGCCCATGGCGCCCGTTTCCACGGGGCGCTCCTCGACCCCGAGTGCGGTCTTGACAAAGCACACCTGGCGTTCGTTGCGGATGCTGACGGCCTGAATGGGCACCTGGAGCACGTTTTCGTGGCGCTCCACGAGGATTTCGGCCTCGGCGCTCATGCCGGGCCGCAGCCATTTGGGGGCCTCGTCAAGGTAGACTTTGGTCTCATAGACCTTGACGTCGGGGTTCATCCAGCGGTTCGTTGTGTCGGGAAGCGGGGCGACGGAATGGACCACGCCCGTGAGGGTCTCGGCGGGGAACGCGTCCACGCGGACCCGAACCTTCTGTCCGGACTTCACCTGCTGCACGACGGACTCATGGACCTTGACGGTGAGGGCGAGCGCGCTCATGTCCGGAATCGTGATCAGCACCTGGCGCTCACGCACGTTGGCGCCCGCCTCGATGATCTCCTCGCGGTAGGAGCTCTCCCCGGTGCCGTAGATGACCAGCCCCGGCTTCACGGCGCGGATGACGCACTTCTCAAGCTGCTCGGCGATTTCCTCGCGCTTGCGCGTCTGAAGGAGGTGCCGGGCCTCGGCGGACACCCGGTCGGCCTCCTCCTGGGCCGTCCGGGAAACGGCCATGCGCTCGTCCCGGCGCAGCTTGCGCAGGGTTTCCTGATAGTCGGAAACCAGCTTCTCCACCATTTTCGGGAAGGCGTACTTGGTGAACAGCTCTTTGCTGGTCTGGGCGGTTTCCAGTGCGATCACCTTGCGGTCGTAGGCGGCCTGGTCGCTGTCGAGCTGGTTCTTCGTCACAAATTCCTTCTCGAACAGCCGCTTTGTCCCCTCAAGCTTGACGCGCGCCAGACTGAGATCCTGGTCGGCCAGCACCAGATCGTTTTCGAGCCCCCGGATTTTCTGGCGGGCCTCACCATCCCCCAGGCTGTCCAGCTTCACGATGGCCATGGCGTCAATGGGCGGAAGGGCCGGTTCGGGGCTGTCGGTGTCGGCGGCCCCGGCGTTTTCCGCGTCGCTGCCCGGCGGGGGGGCTTCGTCCGGGAGGGTTTCATCGGCCGCCGGGGGGGGCGGGGAATCCTGCTGCCTGGGCGCCTCCGCAGGGGAAATTCCCTGTGTGGGCCTTCCCGCACCGTTCTGCTGGGCCAGCAGGCGGGCGGCGCCCTCAATCTTCCGGGCCTCTTCCACGATCTTGGCCGCCAGTTCCTCGCCGACATACGCCGCCAGGTCCATTTCCGCGAACTTCACGGCGAGTTCGGCCGCCTTGATGGTGCTCTCGTTGTCTATGACCTGAATGTCGTACTGCTCCTTGGCGCGTGTGAGGGCGGCGAGGGAGGACTGGAAGTCAAGCTCCTGTGAGACCTGCTTGTCGAGAAGCTCTTTGGAGTCCAGCTCAATCAGGACAAGGCCCTCCTCCACATCCTTCGGCGTCACCGCGTGCCCCTCCTCAATAATGGAGAGGATTTTGGTGGAGCCCTGCACCTCGCAGCGGATTTCCAGCTTCTCCTTCGCCTCCACGCTGCCCCCCTCGACCACCGTCACGTCCAGGGGGCCGCGCAGGACGCGGAAGGTGGCGGCGGTGGGGGACTGCGGCGACAGTTCGCGGGAGGCCAGCCGCCATCCGCCGTAGCCGAGCAGGCCGAGGACGAGCGCGGCGGCGAGCCAGCGGCGCAGTTTCCGTTTCCGGGGGGGGCTATTCGGTTGTTGGGGCGGCATGATCCGTCACTTCCTCCCAGCGGCCGTCCTTCTTGATGTAGAGGATGCCCATGTCTTTCCAGAACTGGAGGCGCGCGACCGTGTGGCCGATGACGGCCGCCGTCAGCGAGTTCTGGGATTTGATGAGGTCGTTGCGCGCGTCCACCTGGTCCTGGGCCGTGGCCATGCCCAGCTCCGCGAGGAGGTCCTGCTCCTCGACGCGGCGCCCGCTCAGGTGCACGCTTTCCAGCGCGATTTCGTAGCTCTGCCGGGCCTGCTCCAGGTTGCGCCAGGACGCCTGCACGCCCAGTTTCACGTTGTCCTCGGCGAGGCTGCGCTCGCGCAGGGCGCTTTCCCGGCTGATCACCGCGGAGCGGTAGGCGTTCCGGATGGCCTTGCGGTCGAACACCGGGTCCACGTCCAGCCCCGCGCTCCACACCATGCGCCGGAAGTCCAGATCGTCCCAGTCGTTGTTCCCCACCGACTTCACCGACGCGCTGCCCACGAGGTCCAGGCGCGGCAGGAGGCTGTTCTGCGCGACGCGCAGGCGGCGGTCCGCGTCCTCCGCGCCGTCCCGGGCGTTCTGCAGGTCCAGCCGCGCCTCCAGGGCGACGCGCACGGCGTCTTCGGAGCTGATCTCCGGGTGCAGGAGCCCCGCGTCGCGGAGGGTCTTCAACTCCTGGTCGTCCAGCCGGAGGTTGGTGTCCGTCGAGAGGCCCAGGGTTATCTTGAAGCGGTCCAGATCCTGATAGTACTGGCGGACGGCGTTGGTGTAGCTGTTTTCGTTTTCCAACTGGGCCTGGCGCAGGCGGCCCAGGTCGGCGGGGCGGCTCAGTCCCTCCTCCACAAAGGCCTTCTGCCGCTCGACGCTCTGGCGGAAGCCCTGGAGGCCGCTCCAGGTGTTGCGGATGATCTCGCGGCGCTGGAGGATGTTGTAGTAGTCCGAGCAGACGTCCACCGTGAAGTCCTTGCGGTACTGGGTGAACTCGCGCAGGGCGTAGAGGACGTCGCGCTCCGCCTGCGTGAGGTCCTCCAGCGTCACGGCCGACCCCGCGCCCCGCAGCAGGGGCTGGGTGATGTCGGCCGTCAGGGAGGAGGCGGCCTGCTCGCGGGGCAGGCCCGTAAGATAGCGCAGGAAGTTGGAGGTGAGCCCCACGGCGATCCGGGCGCCGCCCGCCGCGAGCAGGCTCACGCCCACGGAGGCCTGCCCGTCCACGCTGCGCTCGTCCACAATGTGCGTTTCGGGGTCGTTCAGGCCGGCGAGGTTGCCCGACGCCTCCACAAGGTCGGCGTAGGAGCGCAGCAGGGCGCCGGGGGTGTTCGTGAGGGCTTCCAACTCCGGCACGCTCTGGCGGTAGGCCTTGAGTGTCGCGGCGAAGTCGCTGTCCGTCACCACGTCGCGCGTGGTGCGGGTGTAGTCCGCCGACCCCTTTCCGGAGAAGATCGGGTTGAACTCGTGGCGGGCCAGCGTGAGCTGGAGCGCCTGGAGGTAGAGGGATTCCTTGCGGCCCTGGTAGGCGCGGTTGCGGATCACCGCAAGGTGCAGCGCCTGCTCCAGGCTCACGACGGGCCACCCGCGCTCGTCGCGCATCCCCTCCCCGAGCCCCGCATCATTCTCCTCCACCTTGGGCAGCGTGTCCAGGATGCCGTCGTCAAGGGTCTGCTCAATGGTGAACTCGGGGTCCATTCCGGGCACTTCGTCCGCCTTTTCCCGGATGATTCCATAGGCTTCCCGGTCCGCCCTCTCCACCATGCGTTTCGTGGAGCAGCCGGGGGCGGCCAGCAGGGCAAGAACCAGCAGCGCCGCAATGCCCCGGGCGGGGCGGTTGTTGCGGTGTGCATGTGGGGGACGCAAAAACATGGAGAATCCTGAATCCGCCTGTGGAAAAGGTAATCTTACCCGAACTACGACCGTCAAGGGCAATTCGGGGTTTCACCCGGCGTGCCGCATCCTGTCCGCGTCGCGTGGTGAACGTCTTTCGTCCCCCGGAGGGTGACACGGGGCCGGGAATATCCCCGGGAAAGGGGGCGTTTAGTTGTGAAACTGTTCTGTCAAGGGAGAAAACTGACATGACAAAGAAAGTGGTTGTGGTCGGAGGGGTTGCCGGGGGAATGAGCTGCGCGGCCCGCATCAAGCGGCTGAACAGAAGCGTTGAGGTGGTGGTGTTTGAGAAAGGCCCCGATGTTTCCTTCGCCAACTGCGGGATGCCGTATTTCATCGGAGGGGTGATCAGGGACCGCGCGGCCATGGCCGTGCAGACGCCGACGGTCCTGAGTGCCCGTTACGGGCTGGACATCCGCACGCGCCACGAGGTGACCGCTGTGGATACGGCGGCGAAAACCGTGCGTGTGCGCGTCCTGGACACCGGGGGGGAGTTTGAGGAGGCCTATGACGCCCTCGTGCTGGCCACGGGGGCGGAGCCCCTCCGGCTGCCCGTGCCGGGCGGCGACCTGCCCCATGTCCACGCGCTGAACAACCTGTCGGACATGGACCGCATTGCGGAGGCCGCCGCCGGCGCGAAGACCGCCTGCATCATCGGCGGCGGGTTCATCGGCCTGGAACTGGCTGAGAACCTGCACGCCCGGGGGCTCAAGATCACCCTGGTCGAGCTGATGGACCAGGTGCTGGCGCCCATGGACAAGGAGATGACCGCCCCCCTGCTTCAGGAACTTGAAATCTACGGCGTGGACACGCGCCTCGGCGACTCCGTCACGGAGATTGCGCCCGGCGCGGTCACGCTGAAGTCCGGCGCCCGCGTGGACGCGGACCTGGTCTGCATGTGCGCCGGGGTGAGGCCCCGGTCGGCCCTGGCTGTTGCGGCGGGGATTGAGACCGGCTCCCGCGGGCATATTGTCGTGGATGAGCAGATGCGCACGAGCGCGCCGGACGTGTATGCCGTAGGCGACGCCGTGCAGAGCCGCTGCGCCGTCACCGGGGACCCTGTGGCCATTCCGCTGGCCGGGCCGGCGAACCGGCAGGGGCGCATCGCCGCCGATGTCATTTGCGGCCGCGACTCCGAATACATCGGCATCCAGGGGTCGAGCATCGTCAAGGTTTTCGATGTGGCCGCCGGACAGACCGGCCTGACGGAGAAGCGGCTGAAGGCCCTGGGCCTCCCCTACCGCCGCGCGTATCTGCACCCCGCCCAGCACGCCGGGTACTATCCCGGCGCGTATCCCGTGGACATCAAACTGCTCTTTTCCCCCGAGGGAAGAATCTACGGGGTCCAGGCCGCGGGCGCCGAGGGGGTGGACGTGGTGGTGGACACCATCGCCACCGCCATGCGCGGCGGCCTGACGGTCTACGATCTGGAGGAACTGGAGCTGGCCTACTCCCCGCAGTGGGGCGCGGCCAAGCACGGCGTCAACATGGCGGGATTCGTGGCGGCCAACATCCTGCGCCGCGACGTGGAGGTGGTCGAGCCGGACGCGGTTCCCGCGGACGCCTTTCTGCTGGACGTGCGCAAGCCCGAGGAGGCCGCCCTGGGGATGATCCCCGGTGCAACGGTTATCCCGGTGGATGAGCTCCCCTCCCGGCTGGACGAGCTGCCCCGCGACCGCGCCATCGCGGCCTACTGCGGCGTCGGCCTGCGCGCCTACATCGCCTGCCGCCTCCTGACGCAGGCGGGCTTCCGCGCCGCGAACGTCAACGGCGGGTTCACCACCTGGCGGGCCTTCAACCCGCCCCCGGCGGGCTGAAGGAACCAGGCCAAAGGTTGACACTGTCCGGGCGTTGTGCGAGTCTTATGGGGACACAACTCCCCGGAGGTCAGACCATGCACCGGTTTTTCTGCGTCCTGCTCGCCCTGTCCACCATTCTCTGCGCCGTTCCCGTCGTCGCGGACGACTATCCTGTCGTTCCCCTGCGGGACAACTGGCGGCTGCATACGGCGGACGGGCTGGCCGCCGACGGCGCGGCCCTGTCCACTCCCGGGTTCGACACCACCGGGTGGCACCCCACCACGGCGCCCAAGACCGTGCTCGCTGCGCTGGTGGACAACGGGGTCTACCCCGACCCCTATTTCGGCGTGAACATGACGCAAATCCCCGGCTACCAGGACGGCGCGTGGCTGCGGATGGCCGATGACAGCCCGTTCCGGTCGTCATGGTGGTTCCGCACGGAGTTCAACGGGCCCGCCATCGGCGAGAACGAGCAGGCGATCCTTTACTTTGACGGACTG
>JAPXRP010000054.1:0-22679 GCA_033813475.1 Candidatus Hydrogenedentota bacterium | reverse complement strand
CATGTCCTCAGGGTGGGTCTCGCAGACTTCCTTCCCTGACACCCCCGCTCCGCGCCCGCACGGCACGAAAAAAGCCCCGGAGGCGCGCGCCTCCGGGGCTGTGTCGTTGGGGAAACTACTTCAACTCGTCCGGATAGACTTCCGGCACCACCCTGACGGACGTCGAGAAATGGAACTTGAGGTCCGGCTGCGACGGGTCGGGGCCGGGGAAGGTGAGCTGGACGAAGAACCCGCGCCAACCCTCTGTCGGAATGGCGACATCGGCGGCATAGGTCTGCGACGCCGCCGCCGGATCGCACCCGCAGAGGTCCGGATCGTCCTGACAGGCTTCCTGGCACTCAGAAACCAGTTCGCGCGACTGCCACTCGGACTTAAGCACCAGAAGGCGGAAATCCCGGGCGTCCGGGTTGATGGCATGCCACAGGGTCACGGAATCGGGAAGCTGGTCCGTTGTCACGATGATCCGCGCCCTGCCGCCTGTCTCATCCGTCTCATAGGTCCAGGTGAAGCCCGGCACCGCCACATCATCGCCCGGAAGGCGGTTGGTGTTGCGCACATGCGCGATGTAGAAGGACTGGAGGCTGTCGAGCGTCCCCTGATCTATATCCAGCCCGCTGTTGCTCAGTCCGTGGTCGGTGTTCTCCGCATAATACAGGTGCTTCTGGCCGAGCAGCTCGTTGTAGTAGAACTGCGAGGAGTCGGGCAGGAAGAACTGGTCGCCCGTGGAGTTCAGGATGAGCTTGGGCATCGTGAGGACGTCGCGGTAAGTGAACGGATCCACGATCTTCAGCAGGGATTTGGACTCGGGGGTGCCGAACCGCTGGAAGACATTCATCTCCACATAGTCCTCAATGGCCGTCGAGTACCCGCCGTGGATGTAGTCCTCGGGGCTGTTCTCCGGATAGCTGCTGTAGGCGCGGCGGTGGTGCTCCATCTGCCGCTCCATGCCGAGCACGTCTATCACGATGGGCATGACCGCCGAGACCCGGCTGTCGGAGGCCGCCGTCAGCCATGAGGTCCACCCGCGTTTTGAGGCGCCCGTCACCGCGAACCGCTCCACACTGACCGGGCCCGTCGCCTTCGTGCCCAGGAAGTCCTGGAGCGCGTCCATGGTCTTCACCGCGGCGCGCGTCATGGGCAGCAGCGCCGGCCAGGTCATGTCGGTGTTGCCCGCCTTGTGGGTGTTCATGTACTTGTCGTAGCTGTACGCGATGATCGCGTCCTCGGACCGGGGCTGCGTGTCGTCGGAGAAATTGAGCGGCTGGTTGGGCACCGCCTGGAGGAGCGCCACCACGGAGCCGGTGTTCACGGCGAGCGGAAGCAGCAGCGAGGCCTCGGACGAGCTGGGCATGTTGCCCGTCCTGCCGCCGGAAATGACCAGCAGCGCGGTGGTGGAGGTGACGTTGGCGGGCTCCACAACCGTGATGTAGTGCCGCCATTCCGGCTCGTACACCTCCTGGGCGCCGCGCCACGCGCCCGAGGTCATCTCAAGAAGGTAGCCCGTGTAGCCGCTGCCCTGGGAGCTGATCGTGTTGCGCAGGCGGTAGGAGTAGTTCGGGTCGCACGCGTGCACGTACTCGCGCAGCACCTGCTCCTCCGGCATGTCCAGAACTGACCACGACTGGGCCGCCGCCTCCAGCGTGTTGAACCCCCCAAGATTGAGGTTGGCCGCCACCAGCACAACGCGCTGGCCGCACTCCCCGGGGGTCCGCAGGCCGGACACGACCACTGTCTCGTTGATCCCGTCCTCGTCCATGTCGGCCAACTCGTAGGGCCCGTAAACGCCGGCTGGCTGGTCCAGCGTCACACCGTCAAGCCCCTCAATGTAGACCTTTGCCTTGAGGGAGTTGCCATCGTCGTCCGCCGTCCAGTCCGCGGCGTTGAGCGTGATGGTCAGCTCCGTCGTCATGGCGCTCGTCTCAAAAACAACGGCGCGCGCGGAAAGGGGCAGAATGTCTTCGAAATCGGGATAGTTCGCCGTGGTGACCTCGCCGGCGTCGCCGGGGGCCGCGAGGTGCACGCGGGCCAAGGATCCGGCGGCAAACCGGTCCTCGTTCAGTGTAAAGGGCGCGCGCGCCGCGTCTGAGGGCCGGAGCATCGCCATTGCGCTGTTCTCGAAGGCGCGGTCCCGGACGTAGTCCCAGAAGTAGGCGGGCAGGGTGTCCTCCATCACCTCGTTCATCACCTGCAGGGTGGCCAGCAGCGCCTCCGGGAAGGTGACCACGAGGCCCTGATCCTCCGCCTCGTCCGCAACCTCCCTGAGCCCCTCCATGGTTCCCACGAGCACATACAGCGGGTTTTCATGGTCCGGATCGTCATTGTGGTCCGGATCGGTGTCTTCATCGTCGTTGTAGAGGTTCTGAAGATAGAAGTAGAACTCCTGGGTGGCCTGGGCGTAGTCGGGCACGTCGGCACTGTACGGGAACCCCATAGACTGGGAAAGCTGGGCGAACTGGCCGGCCTCAAGCGCGCGGGCATCCTTGTCTTCATAGGACTGGCCGAGATACGTCCCCCCACCCCGCCGGACACCCTCCAGGAAATGCACCGCGCGGACATTCCCGGCGGCGTCCCGGTCGGCCGGAACGGGCAAACCGAACAGCGCGTTTCCGGTGGTGGTGATGTCAGGAAACGCGTAGGCGGCATGCACCGCGCCGAAAATCCCCTCCACGAACGCGGCGGCCGGTCCGATGATCTGGGCCACATCCTGGTTTTCTGGGTCCTCCACGAGGCGCGCCGCATTCCCGGAGGCGATGGTCAGCAACCGGCCGGGATCAATCACCAGATAACCGAAAAAGTCATCGCGGTACACCTGGCCCGAGAACCGGTCGTAGGTGGGCGGATAGGTCGCGTCCATGTTGTAGACAACCAGGCCATAGGACTCCTGGCGCTCGATCAGGGCGGGGTGCCGGATTTCGCTCTCCGCCAACTCCTCGTGAATCGCCTGCACGCCGAGGACCAGTCCGCCGCCGGTTTCCGCAACCTCCGCATCGGTGAAATTGCGGCGGCCGAAGGTGGCGCCATCCTCAATGTTTCCCAGGCGAAGCGCGGTCAGCTGCTTCAGCGTCTCCAGACTGACATTAACCCTCCACGTCTTCGCCCACACCCTGGCAGGATCCGTCTCGTCTTTGGCCGGCTGAAGCGCGTTGGCGACAAACGTCTGGCTGGCGGGGCGGTAAATCGCCGTAAACGCCGCGCGCGATGGAAGACGCATCACCTCCGCAACCACATACTCCCCGGAGGCATAGGCGGGGATGGGAAGCATGCGCCCGTCCTCCAGACGCGCAAGCACAAATATCTGCCCTTTTTCCACCCCGTCGGCGGGCACCCCGCCCCGAATCGTGGGGATGCTCACCACCGAGGGGACAATCTTTCCGTCCGCGCCGGGAAGATACATGTCCGGACGGGCGCTGTTGTGCTGGATGGTGTAGGAGTCGGACAGGCGCAGCGTGTCCTCCGTGGAGGGCATGGGAACCGAGGTGGCGTCGTCGTTCACACCGAACACCGTCTCTTCCGTGAGAACCCCGGCAGGCACGGAAATCTTGACCCCGCGGATGACAACGGCGCCGCCCGCCTCGTCCAGCACGTCAAAGGTGGTCGGGTCCTTGACCTCGACAAGATCGCGCGTCTCGCGCGTGAAGTTGCCCTGCGATGACGTGACCGTGAGACGCACCGTGTAAAGCCCCGCCTGATAATAGGTCTTCGCGGGGTTGCGCTCGGTGCTGAACGTGCCGTCACCGAAATCCCACTGCCACCCCACAATGGGGGTGCCCCCGGGCAGGGAGCGATCGGTGAAGTTCACCGTCAGGGGAACGGATCCGGTGGCCGGGGTCGCGGAAAACTCGGGCAGGGGCGTCTTCTCCGATGATTTCTCCCGGCAACCGACCGTTGTGAGCATGCCCACAACCACTGTCACGGCCAGACCGACACGAAAGATGCGAGGCATAGTTTTCGGGCCTTTCTTCACGTTCAACACCGACCGCCCCGCCGGCGTCTCCGCCTGCGGCGCACCCGGTGTCGGGGAAGTTTCGGGGGCTTTTCAGGGTCCACCCCCTCTAGTGTGCGCGAAAGCGAGAAAAAAGTCAACTATTTACTGCCGGAATTTCGCCCGTTTCTGAAAAAAAAGACGCCGGACGAAAAGCCCGTCTCCCCTGCCTCACACCGCTCAACCGGAAAACTCCACGCACTGCCAACACCCGCCTCCCTTGAAACCGCAAGGCACGAGAACGCCCCTATTTGTCAAGTGATTACCCAGATGAAGGGTCCGAACCCGACTCCCGGCAGAAGAGCCGCACATCGTGGTAGGCACCCTGGAAGAACAGCGCCCCCCGCAGCGCACCCGCCGGGAGAAAACCTGCCGCCGACAGGCATTCCGCCAATCCATCCTCCCCCGGGGCGGCCGGCGCCACGATGCGTTTCAGGTCCGTTTTGGCCAGTGCCTGGCCGGCGAACTCCCGCAGGGCGGACCGAAGCGGCTCGGAGCCGTAGTCTTCCCCGCGGCGCATGTACACCCACAGCCACCCGGTGCCGGGGGGAAGGCCCGGCCCCATGCGCACGAGCCCCATGGGCCGCCCCCCGCGCCCGGTGACCATAAGCTCCTGAAAACCCGGGGACGGGTGCAGTGCGTCCATCTCCCGGTCGTACTGCGCCCCGAGCAGGGTGCCCTGTTCGGTGAACGTGAAATAGGAGGCATGGTTCCAGTTTTCCCACCGCGCCAGCAGCGGGGCGTCCGCCTCTTCCAGCGGCCGCATGCCCACCCGCTGCCGAAGGGCCTTGGCCAGGGCCAGCAGCGAGGGTTTCCCTCTGCGCGAGACCGTGTCAAAGACGCGGGTAAAATTAACCCCTGCCCCGGATATGCGGCTGAACGCGGCGATGGCCCCCTCGATCCAGCCGCGCCACGCGGCGCACCATGCCGGATCGGGCGACCGGAAATCCCCCGTGCGGGCGGCATGGACGGCGGCGCTCCCGCCGCCGCAAAGTCCCGCGGCCCAGCACCGCAGACAGGGCGCGGTGGTCAGCGCGCCGACATCCTCAAACCGCCGCAGCAGCGCATCCCCATCGGGGGAAACCGCCAGCCTGCCGGCGCAAAACGCCCCACAGTCCAAAAACCCCGGCCCCGGATACACCTCCCCCTTTCCATTCACGGCGAGGGCGTTGGTTCCGGAGGGGTCGCGCCGGAACTGGGGCGTCCCGTGGAATATCTGGAGAAACAGGGTGGCGAAGGGTTCCGCGCGAAACATCCGGCCCTTGAGCAACGCCTCGGCGTAGTCGTCGGCGTTGGCCTTGAGGCTGCTTCCGACTTCCACCGGGTCCAGTCCGGGCGAGGCGACAAAGGCCGACTCCAGGTCCAGCTCGACGCCCTGAAATCCGAGTTTCTCCAGCGCGAGGACCGCCCCGTCGAAGGAGGCCCGCGCCGGAGTCATGGCGATCCGCCCCTCAAACAGGCCGTCCGACGCCGCAAAGGCTTTCGACACCTGGTCGAGCCTGCCGCATTTGGCGTCGCCCAGACCGCGCCACGCATCCACGCCCGCCCCTGCCAGTTTGTCCGGCGGCAACCAGTGCCAGGCCGTGTATCCGTGCCCCCGGAGCGCTTCCGAAGCGGCGTCCGCCACGGAGGCGGGAAGGCGCAGGCCCACGGCGACAGTCAACGCTTTCCCGGCCCACCCGGCAAGCGTGCGGAGTTCCTGGAGAACGCCGGCCCACTCCCGGCGGAAATCCGCGTCCCGAAAAGGGGCCGCACTCTCCAACAGCACGCGAAGCAGCAGTTCCCGCTGGAGCCCCGACCGGGCAAGCAGGAGGCGCCCCGCCCCCGCCACCAGTTCCGGCAGGGCGTTGGCGGGCCCGGCAGAAACCGTCTCAGCGGCGGTGGCGGTCCCGGGAAGCCACCGTCGCCACCCCGTCCCATCTGCGACAGCCGCCCTCTCCCCTTCCCCGGACGCATCGTCCCCTCCGGTGCGCGCCGCCACCGTCATCTCGCGGAGCCCGCGCTCCGTCTCGTAACGGCGGACGAGCGCCTCCTGTTTCGGCGTTTGCAGAATGGACCGGGTCGCCCGCAGCCACTCCAGCTCGCCGATGACCTCCTCCAGCTCCTGGCGGGGAAAGCGGTCCTGGAGCAGGTGGAGGATGCGGTTGACCGGCTCTTCGGGGTAGTGTTCCAGAACGGCCGCGGAGATTTCGTCGCACTCGAAGCAGAAACAGGTCTCCGGGTCCAGCGCGTAGCGCCGTCCGTCGCACTCGAAGCGATGCAGTTTCCGCGGCATGGCAGGGCGGTTCCCGTTGTCCGGTCAGTAGGAGCCGAGCGTCCCCTTGGACCGGCTCCAGTTTTCCATCACCTTGAAGACCGACATCCCAATGGCGGTCCAGGCGACACAGCTGACAAGCAGCCAGTAGAAGCTCTGGTGCTGGAAGACGCTGGCGGGCTCTCCGGCGGCGTTCAACTGCCCCTTGATCAGGACATGCTTGAGGCAGATGGCCGCATCGGTGACGGGCAGCACATGGATGCCCGCGCGCACCGGCCACGGCTGCTGGAGGAGCTCCTCGCGGGCGAACACCGCCAGCCCGAAGAGGGCCATGCGGATGAGAATCGCCACCTGGCCCACCTGCTTGAACACCAGGACCAGCCCGCCGACCATGAAGCCGAAGCCCAGCAGGTTGAAGAAGGTCAGGGCGAGCAGCACCATGACGGGCAGGGTGTCCCAGTGCAGGCTGCCCCCAACGGAATAGGAAACCAGATAAACCATGATGCCCGAGGAGATGATGGTGGAGACGGAGGCGACCAGGACCTGGGCGAGGAAGTTGGTGATCAGGCCGTGGGGGCTCATGCAGAGCTGCTCCAGCACGCCGCTGGTGGCCATGCCCTGAAGCCCCTGGGTGAACATGCCGACCACGCTGAAGGCGTACATGCCGATGATGAAGCCCAGGACGAAATTGGTCGCCGCGGCCGGGTCGCTGAACTTGCTGAGCCCCTGCTCCACCTCGGGCCGGCTGTAGATGAAGCCCGCCACCAGCACCATGAGCATCCCGTAGCCGATGACCATGCCGGTGATCGTGCGGAACCAGTACCTGCGCATGACAATGAACACGCGCACCAGTTCGGCCTTCATGACCAGAAAAAAGCCCATTTCTACTCCTGTTCCCGATGTTCCGGCCCGGGGGCGTCGTCCCCCGCGTCCAGCGGCTGCCCCGTGATCCGCAGGAAGACGCTCTCCAGGTTCTGCTGGCGCTGCTGGACCGCGAGCACCCGGCGCCCCTGGGCCTCCAGCGCGCGCGTGACGGCGTAGAAACCCGCCGACCGCGCCGCCTCGTCCGTCGCCAGGGAGAGCACCAGCGAGATTTCCCCGTTGCCGGACTCCTCCTCGGCCGAGAGCACTCCGGGCAGGGCTTCCAGGGCCTCCAGTCCGGCCGGGGCGTCGAGTCTGAAGACAAGCACATGCTCCGAGAACAGCTCCAGGAGTTCGGACATGGGCTTGCACGCGACGAGGCGGCCCTTGTTGATGATGCCGACGCGGTCGCAGAGCTCCTGCGCAACGTGCATGTCGTGGGTGGTCACAAGCACGGCGCGGCCCTGGCCGTGGGTCATCTCGATGATGCGGTCCTTGATGGCGCGGCTGCTCTGCACATCGAGCCCCGTGGTCGGCTCGTCCAGCAGCAGCACCCTGGGGTCCGCGATGAGGGCGATGCAGATGGCCAGTTTCTGCTTCTGCCCGCGCGACAGCCGGCGCACCTGGGTGTTCTTCTTGTCCTGGAGGCCGATGAAATCCAGCAGGTCGTGGGCGCGGTCGTGGAGCACCGAGCCCCGGACGTTCTTGAGGTTGCCGTAGTACATCAGGTTCTCGAGGGGAGTCAGGGGCCACAGGCTGGTGCGCGTGCCCTCCAGCACAACCCCCACCTGCCGGAGAATCTGCTTTCTTTTCCGCTCCACGTCCATGCCGGCGACAAACACCTGGCCCGCGTCCGGCTTGACCAGCCCGGAGATCATCTTGACCGTGGTGGTCTTGCCCGCCCCGTTCGGGCCGAGGAGCCCGAAAATCTCACCGGGCTGTATCTCAAAGGAGACATCCAGGGCGGCGTCCACGAGATTCCGCTTGTACAGCCGGCGCCGGCGCGTCTCCTCGTCCAGCGCGAGCACATGGCGGGTGACAAACTGCTTGCGGACATTGCGCATTTCCACCAGCGGGTCGGTCATGGGGTCTCCAGCGGTTTTCCTGAGATGGACAGGGCCAGCGCCCGGCGCGCCGACTCCTCGTCGCCCGTCCGCTCCAGCAGCTCGCGGTATTCCAGGCAGGCGCTTTCCAGGTTGCGCACGGTGTGAACAACAATAACGACGGCAAGGCTGCCCGTGACATGGTACAGCAGTCCGAGGGTCAGGGCAAACAGCAGGAACTCCGCCGACTCGCGCCGGCTGTTCCGGTAGAAGTGGTCGTGCACCAGGGAAAACAGCAGGGCGGCCGCGGGCACCGCCGTCCAGTGACCGCCGGGCAGCCCGGCCAGCAGCGGCTGCGCCGCGCCCCGGTAGATGAGCTCCTCCGTGAGGGAGATGCCGAGAAACCGCGCCAGCACGCCGGGATGGCCGGCGGTGAAGCGCGCCATCCCGGACAGGTCGAGGAAATGGGCCCAGGCGTCGCGGGGCACCCCGTGCGTGAAGACCACCGAAAGGGCGAAAAGCGCGTGGCCAACCGCAAGGCCGAGCAGCCACGCCGGGGGAAAGACCAGCGCCCGGGTGAGCAGGCCCTCACGGGCGGCATAGACACACGCCATGACGGCCAGGGGGGTCTGAAACAGGGCGGCGACCGGGTCCAGGCGCCCGCTGCGGCCGCGCCGCAGCAGACCAACCGTGAACATGGTCCACAGGACATAGCCGCCGAGCAGGATCAGAAAGGCCGTCGTCACGCGCGCGGCTCCGCGTCGTCCGGGGGCAGGGATTTCACCATGGCCTCCAGCGAGGCGCTCTCCACCAGACGGCTCCTGGCGCTGCGCGCCCCGTCAAACTCCTCCCGGAGCACCCCGTAGCCGTAGACATCGTGGAGGACCCCGTCGCGCAGCACCTGCCGGCGCAGCACGAGTTCCCGTTTCGCCCCGGCCATCTCAAAGATGCGCCAGGAGGCGGTGTTGAACGCGTAAATGAAGGCCCCGACGCGGTGGAGGTTAAGCTCGTCGAAGGCATACTCCAGCGCCCGCAGCACGGCCACCGCCGTGACCATCCGGTTGCGCAGATGCGTCCGGCCGATGTAAATGTCCAGGGAGCAGGAGCGGTTGCGCCAACTGATGTTCTGAAGAGCCACAAGGCCGACGGGCCCCAGGGACGGCGAGTCAATCATGAGCTGCACGCCGCCGGGCATGGTCTGGCCGGGGGCGCGGCCGAGCATGGTGACAATCCGCTCCCGAATCTGCCGGGGCGACTGCGCGGGGTCCCCGTAGAGGAAATACTGGAAGTCCGGCTCGGACATCCAGCCGACCACCGTGTCCAGGTCGTCGCGCTCCGCCCGGCGGATGACGGCGTCAGTCTTGAAGGGCATGGCGTTTCCCCGTGTGGTTGTCCGCAGCGGCCGCAGCCTCCCGGAAACAGGTCCAAGTCTGCACGTCGTGCCAGACACCCCGCGCGTGCACGGCCTGGCGCTGAGCCCCCTCGCACACGAATCCCGAACGCGCGAGCAGCGCCCCGAGGCCGGTCTCGCTGTCCAGCGCAAGGATGGTCACCTTGGCAAGGTGAAGACGGTCGAAGGCCTGCCCCAGGACAAACCGGACCGCCTCGTCCCCGCCCGCCCCCGCCTCCATCTCGGGGGAAAGAAAGAGGAAAAACACCTCGGCGAACATCGCCTCCTGGTTCACCCCGCGCAGGCCGCAGAACCCCGCCACGCTCCCCTGCCTGTCCTCAACGGCGTAAAAAAGGCCGCGCGCGGTCTCCTTTGAGCCGAGCAGCTCCTCCAGCTCGTCCCGCGTCGGCTGCACCGGCTCCTTGCGGGGGTCGAGCAGGGAGGCGCGAAGGACATCCCCAAGATACGCCCCGCGCAGGAAGCGGGCGTCATCCCGTTCGGCGGTCCTGATGACCGTGTGCTCTCCGGCGACCATGAGATTCCCCAAAGGCCGCGCCCCGCCAACGAGGCAAAGGCGGCATGTCAAAAAAAAGGCCGGGAAACGCCAAAGACGCAACCCGGCCCGCAGCTTGTGTGTCCGTTACGAAACGCTCAGATGGCGTATTCGTTCTTCTTCTCGTACCGGAAATCCATCCAGGCACGCCAGATCGCGTTGAAAAAGTTCGTGAAGGCGTCGGCCCGGCGCGCGCTGATCGGCTTCAGGTGCTTCATGCTACGTTGTCTCCCTGGGTTGTCAACAATTTCCCTGCCCATTAAAGCACATTCCCCCTCCGCATGCAAGCATTTTTCCCGACTTTTTTCCTGCAGGGCACCGTCACGACGAGGACGATTCCCCCTCGTCCGGGACCGTGACAGGATTCTGCGGGTTCTTGTTCTGCACCAGCGGAATCACGGCCTCCAGGATGTCAATCAGGAACGCAAGCGCCACATCCACCGTGATGGCGGCCCTTTGCGGACGCGTAATCAACCGCAGTCTCTTCACAGATCATTCTCCCGGCGTCCCGAAGGACGCCCGTCCGTCCCCGTCACGCCGTCTCCCCGCCGGTGGTGCCGCCGGCGGCGGCGCCGCCGTCGTCCACGGAGGTGACCGTCTTGGCCTCGATAAAGGGGAGCACCAGGGGAACAAAGACATCCGTCATGAACGCCAGGACAAAACAGAACCTCGCCTGAAGATCCCCGGTCACATTGTCGCAAAGCCCCTGACTCTGGGCCCTCGCGGGTATCCGCGTGATTTTCCGCGTGTGTTGCATGGGTTTGCCTGTCTCCTTCCTGTTAGCCGCTGCTCTGGCCGGTGCCTTCCTTTACCAGGACAAAGGGGGTCACGATGTCCAGCAGACGCATCAGAAGCGCCATCACCTGGCCGGCCGTCACGTCCGCAGCCCGTGCGGGCACGCCCGACACCCGGCGCAAATGCTTGTGTTTCATGGGCACCCCGGTCTGAACGCCCGTCAGGCGTCAACGATCTGGTTCGCCGCCTCTTTTTCCACCCAGAAGGTCGCAAGGATGGTAAGCATCTGGCTCACCACCAGCAGAATGCCTCCGGGCGTCACACTCGACGCAGCCCGGCACACGGGCCGGGTAACCACCGTAACATGTCTCATTTGCCTGTCTCCATGGTCTCTGGTACCCATAATACGGCGCAGGGGCAAAAAGGTTTCATCCCCGCAACGCCGCAGGCCTGGAAAACGATGACCCGCCCGGGTCTACTCTTCCTCTTGAGCCTCTTTCTGGGTGAAAAAATCGGCGAACACGGAAAAAATCTGGCTGATCAGGCGAAAAATGCCGCCCGTGCTGTAGTCCGCCGCCCGGCTGGGCTTTCTGGTAACCGCCCTCAGATGCCTCGTTGTCATGCGCTCACTTCCTTACGGTCATGCCGCTTGGGCCGGACACCCTGTCCGGCCCAAGGAAAGAATAGCAGATTCCGCTGAAAAACACCACCCCGGGCCCGGCGCAAAACCGGATTGGCCCCGGAAGGTTCAGGACTGCGCGGGAGCCAGGCGGACTTCCTCATACCCCTCGCTGTCCCGCGCGGGAAGATGGGTCCGGCCCGTCAGGTAGAGGTCCATGGCCCGGGCGGCCTCGCGGCCCTCGTAAATCGCCCAAACCACCAGCGACTGGCCGCGGCGCGCGTCGCCGGCGGCAAAGACCCCCGGCACACCGGTGGCATACCCGCCGTCCGCCTTGATGCCCAGCCCAAAACGGTTCCTCTCCATCTCCACCTTCAGGTCCGCCACGAAGGCGTCCGCCTCGGGCTGGACAAAACCCATGGCCAGCAGCACCAGGTCACATTCGATCCGCATCTCGGAGCCGGGAATCTCCGTCATGGTCCGGCGGCCGGAGGCGTCCGGCTCGCTCCACTCCACCCGGACCGCGTTCAGCGCGCGGACGTTGCCCTGCCCGTCCCCCTCGAAGGACTTGGTGTTGATGCACCATTCCCGGCAGTCGCCGCCGGGCGCCTCCTTGTGGCTGGAGGAGGTGCGCAGCACGAAGTCCCACTCGGGCCACAGGTTGCGCGCGGAGCGGGCCTCCGGCGGCTTGGGGAAAAGTTCAATGTTGAGGATGGAGGCGCACCCCTGCCGCAGCGAGGTGCCGACGCAGTCGGAGCCCGTGTCGCCGCCGCCGATGACCACCACCTTCCTGCCCGTGGCCACAATGTCCCCGTCCTCCACGGTCTTGTGGAGCACGCGCCGGGTCTGCTGGGTGAGGAAATCCACCGCGGGCACGATGCCCCTGAGCCCGCTTCCGGGCACGTCGGCCTCTCGGAACAGGCGGGGCTTGGTGGAGCCGAGCGCCAGGAGGACGGCGTCGTACTCCGCCATATCCTTCGCGGGCACATCGCGGCCGACCTCGACGCCGCAGCGGAACTCCACGCCCTCGGCGCGCATCTGCTCCACCCGGCGGCGGACCACCGACTTGTCCAGCTTGAAGTTGGGAATGCCGTAGAGGAGCAGCCCGCCCGGCTCGTCCGCGCGCTCGTACACGACCACGGTGTGGCCCGCGCGGTTGAGCTGCTGGGCGGCGGCCAGGCCGGCGGGGCCCGCCCCGACGACGGCCACCCGTTTGCCCGTGCGGGCCGCCGGGGGCTGCGGGGTGATCCAGCCGCTCTCCCAGCCGCGCTCGGCGATCTCGCGCTCAATCATCTCGATGGTCACGGGCGGGTCAATGATGCCCAGCACGCACGCGCTCTCGCAGGGCGCCGGGCAGATTCGCCCCGTGAACTCCGGGAAGTTGTTGGTGGCGTGGAGGATTTCGAGGGCCTCCCGCCACATGTCGTCCTTCACGAGATCGTTAAAGTCGGGAATCTGGTTTCCCAGGGGGCACCCGCTGTGGCAGAAGGGCACGCCGCAGTTCATGCAGCGGTAGCCCTGCCGCTTGAGGCGCCCGGGGGGAAGGGACCCGGCGAACTCGTTGTAGTGTTGCACCCGCTCCCCTGCCGGGACCGGCTCGGGAAGTTCGCGGGAGAAGGTCATGAACCCTTTGGATTTTTCCGGCAGCATGGTGTTATTCCTGTTCCTCTTTTTCCATGAGAACCTGCGCGTAGCCCTTCGGCATGACGCGCACAAACCGGGAGGTCTCCTCCTCCCAGTTCTCAAGTATCCGCCGGGCCACCTCGCTGCCCGTGAGCCGGAAATGCGGCTCCAGCAGGCTGCGGAGCTGCGCCCGGCTCCTGTCACTGAGCGGCTTGATCTCCACCATCCCCAGGTTGCAGTTGACGGGGAAGGCGCCCTCGGGGTCGTACACGTAGGCGATGCCCCCGCTCATCCCGGCGCCAAAGTTGCGGCCCGTGGGGCCGAGAATGGCCACGCGCCCGCCGGTCATGTACTCGCAGCCGTGGTCGCCCACGCCCTCCACCACCGCCCACGCGCCGCTGTTGCGCACGCAGAAGCGCTCGCCCGCCAGGCCGCGGAAGTAGGCGCGGCCGCCCGTGGCGCCGTACAGCGCCACGTTGCCCACGACAATGTTCTCCTCCGGCACGATGGGGCAGTCCGCCGGCGGCCGCACGATGATCGTGCCGCCGGAGAGGCCCTTGCCGCAGTAGTCGTTCGCCTCGCCCGTGACGTCCAGCGTGACGCCCGCGATGGCGAAGGCGCCGAAGCTCTGCCCGGCCACGCCGGTGCAGCGGACCACCACCGTGTCGTCCGGCAGGGTGCCGGTGTACATGCCCAGCTTGTGCCGGCGCGTCAGCTCACTGGAGAGCATGGTGCCGACGGTCCGGTGGGTGTTTTCGATTTCCACGTCAATGGTCACCGGCTCGCGACGCTCGATGGCCGGCTTGGCCCGCTCGATGAGTTCCCAGTCCAGCGCGCCGTCCAGCCCGTGGTCCTGGGCCACCGTGCAGTGGCGGGTCTGGCCCTCCCACGGCTCGGCGCAGACCAGCACGCGCGAGAAGTCCAGCGTGCGCGCCTTCCAGTGCCCGGGCATCGGGTCAAACTCCAGCATGTCGGCCCGGCCCACCATCTCGTTCAGGGTGCGGAAGCCGAGTTCGGCCATGATCTTCCGGCACTCCTCGGCGATGAAGAAGAAGTAGCGCACGACATGCTCGGGCTTGCCGGAGAACTTCTTGCGCAGCTCGGGGTCCTGCGTGGCCACGCCGACGGGGCAGGTGTTCAGGTGGCACTTGCGCATCATGATGCAGCCGCTGGCGATGAGCGGCGCCGTGGCGAAGCCGAACTCCTCCGCGCCGAGGAGCGCGGCGACGGCCACGTCGCGGCCCGTCTTCATCTGGCCGTCCACCTGCACGCGGATGCGCTCGCGCAGGCCGTTGCCCACCAGCGCCTGGTGCGTCTCGGGCAGGCCCAGCTCCCAGGGGAGCCCGGCGTACTTGATGGAGCTGAGGGGCGACGCGCCCGTGCCGCCGTCGTGGCCGCTGATGAGCACGAGGTCGCTCTTGCCCTTGGCCACGCCCGCCGCAATGGTGCCCACGCCCACCTCGGACACGAGCTTGACGGAGACCGCCGCGTTCACGTTGCTGTTTTTGAGGTCGTAGATGAGCTGGGCCAGGTCCTCGATGGAGTAGATGTCGTGGTGGGGCGGCGGGGAGATCAGCTCGACGCCCGGCGTGGAGTAGCGGACCTTGGCGATCTCCTCAAAGACCTTGTGCCCCGGAAGCTGGCCGCCCTCGCCGGGCTTCGCGCCCTGGGCCATCTTGATCTGGATCTCGTCGGCGTTGACGAGGTACTCGTTCGTCACGCCGAAGCGCCCGGAGGCCACCTGCTTGATCGCGCTGCGGCGCAGGTCGCCGTTCGGGTCGCGCTCGAAGCGCTTCGGGTCCTCGCCGCCCTCGCCGGTGTTGCTGCGTCCCCCGAGGCGGTTCATGGCGATGGCCAGGTTCTCGTGGGCCTCGCGGCTGATGGAGCCGAAGGACATGGCGCCGGTGCAGAAGCGCTTCACGATCTCCGCCGCGGGCTCGACCTCGTCCAGCGGAACGGGCGTCCCCTTCTTGAATTTAAGCAGGCCGCGCGGCGTCGCGAGTGTCCGGTTGCGGTTGTTCACCTCCTCGGCGAACTCGTCGTAGGTGGCCCCGTCGTCGAGCTTCACGGAGTGCTGGAGCTTGGCGATGGTGACGGGGTTCCACTGGTGGAACTCGCCGCGCCGCCGCCACCGGTAGTTGCCGCCCGTGTCCAGCTCGATGCCGCGGGCCGGGCTGTCCGGCCAGGCCATGGCGTGGCGCAGCAGGGTCTCGCGCGCGATCTCGGCGAAGCCGATGCCGCCGATGCGCGACGCCGTGCCGGTGAAGCAGGCGTCCATCACCTCGTGGCCGATGCCCACCGCCTCGAAGATCTGCGCGTTGCGGTAGCTGTGCAGGGTCGAGATGCCGATCTTGGACATGGTCTTGAGCATGCCCTTCTCGATGGCCTTGGCGAAATTCTTCCGCCCGTCGTCGGCCGACACCTCGGTCACCACGCCGCGCGCCACCAGGTCGTCCAGGGTCTCAAAGGCCGTGTACGGGTTCACCGCGGCGGCGCCGTAGCCGATGAGCAGGCAGAAGTGCATGACCTCGCGGGCCTCGCCGGTCTCGACGACCAGGCCGCAGAGGCTCCGCTTCTGGCGGCGCACCAGGTGCTGGTGCACGGCGCCGACGGCCAGCAGGCTCGGCGCGGCGGCCTGCTCCAGGCACAGGCCCCGGTCGCTCAGGACAACCAGCGTGCAGCCCTCGTCCACCGCGCGCTCCGCCTCGGCGCACATGCGGTCAAGCGCCCCCTTGAGCGCGGCCTCGCCGCCCCGGGCGCCGAAAAGCGTGGAGACTGTCCGCGCGCGGAGGCCCGGCAGGTCCAGGGCCTTCAGCTCGGCGGTCTGGGCGTTGGTGAGCACCGGCGATGTCAGCCGGAGCTGGCGGCAGTCGTCCTCCGCCTCCGCCAGCAGGTTGCCCTCGCGGCCGATCGTCGTCTCGAGGGACATGACGATCTCCTCGCGGATCGGGTCAATCGGCGGGTTGGTGACCTGGGCGAAGAGCTGCTTGAAGTAGTTGAACAGGAGCTGCGGGCGCAGGGAGAGCACCGCCAGCGGCGCGTCGTTGCCCATGGAGCCCACGGGCTCCTTGCCCGTCCGCGCCATGGGGGCCAGCAGGATTTCCATGTCCTCGCGGGAGTAGCCCAGGGCCACCTGCCGCTCCTTGAGCGGCGTCGGCTCGTCGGGGGCGGCGGACGCGGGCTTGCCGGCCAGGGTCACGCGGTTCTTGTCCAGCCAGGCCCGGTAGGGGCGGCGGGACGCGAAGCCCTCCTTGATCTCCTCGTCGTTGACGATGCGGCCCTCGGCGGTGTCCACGAAGAACATCCGGCCGGGCTCCAGCCGCCCCTTCTTCACGATCTTCTCCTGCGGGATGTCGAGCACGCCCGCCTCGGAGGAGAGCACCACGCGGCCGTCGTCGGTCACCCAGTAGCGCGAGGGGCGCAGGCCGTTGCGGTCGAGCACCGCGCCCACGCGCACGCCGTCGGAGAAGATCATGGAGGCGGGGCCGTCCCACGGTTCCATCTTGCAGGACATGAACTCGTAGAAGGCCTTCCTGCGGTCGGGCATGGTCTCGTGGCCCGCCCAGGGCTCGGGCACCATCATGGCCATCGCCATGCCGAGGGGCCAGCCGCCCCGCACCAGCACCTCAAAGGCGTTGTCGAATATCGCCGAGTCGCTGTACCCCGGCGTCAGCGCGGGGAGCACCTTTTTCACGTCGTCGCCCAGCGCCGGACTGGCGAACTGGGCCTCGCGGGACGCGAACATGTTGATGTTGCCGCGCAGGGTGTTGATCTCGCCGTTGTGCGCCAGGAAACGGAAGGGCTGCGACAGGGGCCACGACGGCAGCGTGTTCGTGCTGTAGCGCTGGTGCACCAGCGCGATGGCGCTCTGGAAGAGCGGGTCGCCCAGGTCGGGGTAGTACCGGTCCATCACCGCGGGAAGCATGAGCCCCTTGTACACGATGGTCCGCGACGACAGGCTGCACACATAGTACTGGTCCATCCCGGGCAGGTCCATCGCCCGGATCGCCAGGGACGCCGACTTGCGGATGACGAAGAGTTTGCGCTCAAAGGCGTCCCGGTCCAGGCCCGGCGCCGCGCCGATGAACACCTGCATGATCACCGGCTCGTTGCTCCGCGCCAGCCACCCGAGCACGCCGTTGTCGCGCGGCACGTCGCGCCAGCCCAGCAGCACCTGCCCCTCGTCCGCGACCGCCCGGTTGATCCGGGCGATGCACGCCTCGCGGGACACGGCGTCCTGCGGCAGAAAGACCATGCCGGCGCCGTAGGCCCCGGGCTCCGGAAGGGCGAAGCCCATCGCCTCCGCCTCGCGCTGGAACAGCGCGTGCGGGAGCTGCATCAGCATGCCGCAGCCGTCGCCCGTCTCCGGGTCGCACCCGCAGGCGCCCCGGTGTGTCAGGTTCACCAGAATGCGGTAGCCGTTCCGCACAATCTCGTGGTCCGGATGCCCGTCCACGTTGCACAGGAACCCGATGCCGCACGCGTCGCGCTCGTATTCGGGCAGGTTAAGTCCGCGGCTGGCGGCGATGTCGCGGTCCGTTGGATAGGTGTACACGGTGTCTCATTCCTTTCGCCCGGTGCGCGCCGGACCGCCCGCTTGCGGCCTGGGACGCGCGCCGGAAACACGGCTTCCGGATAAAACTTCCGCCCACCGAAATCCGTTCGATGGGCGTCTCCACGGTCTCAGCATCCGAAAAATGCTTTCCGTACGGTATGATACGGCGGGAAAGGGCCAGAAATCAACCACCATTTATCCGCGTCCGACCCGATCTCTGCAAGTCACCTTTTTTCAATAGTATGTGTGACAGGCACGCTCCGTATTCTCAGAACAGGCACCCTAAAAATGCTACCAAAATGTATCTTTCGGAAGAGCCATCCCTCTCAATCTGGGATGTTTTCTGTCTTTTCGTGTTTTTCTGGTAATCCGGTACTGTAAAAAAACATCCCCCAGAGCGGAACTCTGGGGGACCATAGGGGCGCTGTCAGAAGAAACGGAATCAGGAGCTGGCAGTGAACATTCCAATAAGCTCCGCCATAGGACGGTTCACCGGGGCGGGCCCGGTTTGGTCATAGCGCATGAACTCCACATGCCCGTCCATGTAGAGCACGTTGCTGCCGCCGGGAACGTGGTTGAAGGCGGCGGCGTTGGTGCTAATCTGGTCGAACATCATGAAGATGGTGCTCTGCGCCATATTGGCGGCGCCGGGGTTGTTGATGTCCGTGATGAGGAACCGCTCGATGCCCTCGCGCAGACGGTAGACTACGTTGCCGCCGCCATTGCCGTATCCGGCGTATGCGACCGGCAGTTCGGCGTCCTGATCGGCCCTGGGGTAGATGCCATAGCGGGTCGGAGGATTGGCGATGTAGGGGGCAATCCCGGCAATGTCCCCCAGCAGCGACTCAAGGGCCGCAGCCAGTTGGACCGGCGCCGGGGAATTCGCATCCGGCACCTCGTCGGGGTCCACCATGGAGCTGAGCACAGAGTAGAGCGCAAACGAACCGATGGGCCGCTGCTCGCGGTCATTGTCAAACACCCAGCCAAGATAGGTGTAACTGTTGTCCACCGCGCGCGCGCAGTCACCCCCGTGGTTGGCCGCGTACCCGAAGCACCACTCGCCGTCCAGTTTGGCCCGGTCGAGGCTCTCGTCCAGCCCGGCGCTGGAG
This sequence comes from Candidatus Hydrogenedentota bacterium, assembly GCA_033813475.1. Lineage (GTDB taxonomy): Bacteria > Hydrogenedentota > Hydrogenedentia > Hydrogenedentales > CAITNO01 > JAAYBR01. The sequence continues at coordinate 3,955 of JAPXRP010000054.1, read as the reverse complement.
GGACAGAACGCAATCATCGGGTCAGTCAGGTACTCCGGAAACATGACAAACACGTTGGGACCCGCGTCAAGGACCCCCCGGTAGGTGCCGTCCTTCTTGAGGTACGCACCCGCCTGCAGGGGCGGAAAGCTCCCCTTGGCCTCGTTGGCGTACATTTTGTACACCAACCCCCACTGCTTGAGGTTGTTCTGGCAGCTGGAGCGCCGCGCGGCCTCTCGGGCGCGCGCCAGCGCGGGCAGCAGAATCGCCGCCAGAATGCCGATGATGGCGATGACCACCAGCAGCTCGATCAGGGTAAAGCCTCGTCTGTGTTTCATGACATTTCCTCCTGGTTGTTTCACACCTGCGGATATGATTCACGGGAGCAAGCGCATCTGCGCAGACGCACATCCCCGGCACCGCCGCCGGCACTATCTTACGATAATGCGCGCGTTTTGTCAATAGTCGAAAATAAGAATTGTGATAAAGACAGAAAGGAGGCGGCTGGCCGGAAGGAACCCGCTGGAACAGGGAAGCGCAAACAGGCCAGATCGGCTTCCGGTTGAGGCGCGGCATTCTCACGAGGGTGTCGAGCGCGGGCATTGAGGTGGCACGGGCTTCCAGCCCGTGTTTCTTGGGCTGCATCCATGACCCAAGACACGGGCTGGAAGCCCGTGCCACCCCGGCGCCGCCCCCGGCATCTTGCCTCAGATGCGACTTTCGACCTTGGAATGCACTAAATCCTGCGCGGGCCCTTCCCGTCAGGGAGGAAGAAGTCGTCCACCGTCAGTTCGAGCTGTTCGGCCAGGGTGAGGGAATACTCCAGCAGGCCCATCTTGGGATAGCGTCCGTTGCTGCCCATCGTGAACTTGACGCCGGCGGCCTTGGCCTGGCGGAGCCAGGGCAGTTTGGGCAGGCTGAACCCGGAGCTGATCTCCAGGGCCACGCCGTGCCTCACCAGCGCGTCCACCACCTGCGCCACGCGGGCCTCGGTCCACAGGGTGTCGTACTCGGCGGCGAAGGCCGCCGGCAGCCAGGTGCCGTTGGCCAGGATGTCCATGGACATGGTCTCGATGATCTGGAGGTGCCAGTCCACATAGCGGGCCATGAACTCCTGCGCCGTGCCCAGGCCCTCGGGCTTCTCCCAAAGTTTCATCCGCCGCCCATCCGGCCCGGGAAAGGTCATGGTGTCGGTGAGGATGTAGTCCAGCTTCTTCAGGGCATCCTTGGAAAACCCGCTCTTCCAGTCCAGCCACTCCGCCTGCACGCCCTTAAAGACCGGCTTCCCCGCCAGCATATCCAGGTGCCGCACCAGCTCTTGATCGCTGCTCAACACCACGGGATAGACGTTCTCCTTGGTCCCCGCGTGCTCCACGATGCCGAATTTCACGCCGCGCCCGGCGGACAGCGCCAGCACCTGGTCCACCGTGCTGTTGTCCAAATGCACATGCAGGTCCACCAGCGGGAACGGCGGCTTCTCCACGGCCTCCGCCGCCCGCGCGCCGCGCGCGCACCCCGCCAGCCCGGCAAACGCCGCCCCGCAGAAGACCCGCCGTGTGATGCGCATGGTGATTATTCCTTCCCCGTCATGGCCGTGCCAGCGCGGGCCAGTCACAGACGTTGAGCATGCCGTGAACGGCGGTGGACAAATCCGGGTACTCCGTCCCGCCGGACAGGACCGTCTCCTCCCAGGTCCGGGGCGGCGCTTGGGCGTCCGCCCAGGCGATCCGCCCGGGCGCCAGCACCGCCGCGCAGTGTGCGGCAATGACGAACCCTTCCGTCGCCGTGATCCGGCAGGTCTCCCCTTCCCTCCCGCCGGTCAGGTAGTTGGCGCAGCAGACAAGGTCCGAGGCCCACATGCCCGTCTGGGACCGCCCCAGCAGGTAGGCGCGGAAAAAGGTCTGCCAGTTGCCGCCAAAAGGTTCGTCCCAAGGTTTGTGGGCGGAGACGGAGAACGTCTCCCCCGTGTCCCGGAGGTCCACCAGCAGGAGGTCCTCCCCCCTCTCCACACGGGCGCGCAGCGCCGCGGCGTCCTCCAGCGCCTTGGTCTTCCCCTCCCGGAAGGCCACAACATGACACCCGCCGGTGACGGACGCGGGGGTGATCCGCACGGCGGGAAGAAACACGCCCGGCTCGGGCTGAAGCACCAGCCGCCGGACGGCGCACCCCGCCCAGGTCCCCGCCTCCTCCTCCCACAGCGGGGCAGCAGAAATGTCGGCGGGGGCCGCCGCGCCGACAAGCGCGGAAAGCTCTGCGGCCTCTGGCTTCCGCCAGCCTTTCTTGCAGATTTCCAACTGGTCGCGGTTCAGGTCGTACACCGACCGCGCCCCTTCCAGATTCAGCGCCTGTCCGCCGGGGGCGCAGTGGGTCTCCTCCTCCGTGAGAACATCAAAGGCGCCCTCGACCACCGGGTCGTCCTTCCCCAGCAGCCAGCGGCGCATCCAGCGGATGGTCGTCTGGCGGAGGAGGGGCGTGTAGCCGTGCTCCTCGTCGGCCTCGACGAGGTCCAGCCGCTCGGGAAATCCGAGGTTGCCGAACACGCGCTTGGCGGAGCGGCAGGTGTCCCAGGACCCCTGGATGTCGAAAAAGTCCTTGGTGGCGCAGCACATCAGGGTGGGCCTGGGGGCGCGCATGCAGAGGTAGTCCGCGTGGTCCATGCCGAAGGCCGCCTGGCCGAAGAGGTTCTGCTCGGCATCCTGGGGGCCGATGGTCTCGAGCAGGCGCTTCATGGACGTGAGGTAGCACGCGGGCGCGGCGCAGTAAATGCGGTCGTCGAGGGCCATGAGGTAGCTGGAGAGCGTACCGCCGCCGGAGTTGCCGCAGCAGCCGAGCCGCGTCCGGTCAATGTCCTCCCGCGATTCGAGATAGTCCAGGGCGCGCATGCCGTCCCAGACGCGGACCTGCGCAAGGTTGGACCCCAGGAGGATGCAGCCCGTCCCGGCGAGCATGTGGCCCGTGGTGCCGGGGTGCGCCGTCTTGCCGTCCGGCGTGAGGAGCTGCCCGCGCTCGCCCTGGTCCACGGGGTCGTAGATCAGCGCGGCCATTCCGTTCCGCGCGAACCCGATGCACAGGCGCTGGTAGTTCTCGTAGGCCTTGCCGTTCGCGCTGTGGCCGCAGGGCACCAGCACGGCGGGGTGCGGCCCCGGGTCCGGGGGCAGGAACAGCAGGGCCGTCACGAAAAACTTCGGGCGGCTCTCGAAGATGATCTTCTCATAGCGGAACCCGTTCCCCTCCCCTTTCCCCGTGACCTGCGGGTTGAGGGGGGTGCGCTCCGGGAACCCGCTCAGCTGGCGGACGAAGAACGCCTTCATCTCCTCCTGATACGCCGCCACGGCCTCCGGCGTGGTGAGCTCCGCGCGCCGCGCGGCGGCCCGGTCCAGCGCCTCGAAGGCTTGGGCGTTGAGCCAGGTCTCCATCATCTTCGACGGGTCCGCCAGCTCCGGAACGTTCTTGAGGATGTCCGACGCCCACTGCGCGGGAAACGGGTCGTCCGCCCGCACGGACGGCGCGGCGGACAGGACAGCGGCGAAAAGAAGGGAAAGAAGAAACAGATGTCTCATGGCAACCTCCCGGATCATGTAAACCGTTGCACCGGAGCAATTCCGTATCCGCCGCCGCCCAACCGATGGTGGCCGTCATCGCGAGCGAAGCGACGCGATCTCGTGCCCGCCATCGCCCTGCCAACAAGCAATTGCTTCACTTCGTTCGCAATGACGGGCTACACGGCGTCACACACCCTGCCGACGGTCAACGCGTCATCGCGAGCGAAGCGAAGCGATCTCGTGCCCGCCATCGCCCTGCCGGCAAGAGATTGCTTCACTTCGTTCGCAATGACGGGCTACACGGCGTCACACACCCTGCCGACGGTCAACGCGTCATCGCGAGCGAAGCGAAGCGATCTCGTGCCCGCCATGGCCCTGCCGGCAAGAGATTGCTTCACTTCGTTCGCAATGACGGGCTACACGGCGTCACACAC
>JAPXRP010000053.1:0-23316 GCA_033813475.1 Candidatus Hydrogenedentota bacterium | reverse complement strand
AGGAACAGGCGCGACGGGTCCACCGCCTCCGGCCAGGGCTCCGGCCATGCCGCCCCGCCCGCGCCGTCCAGATGCGCCGCCGTCACCAGGGCGCACAGGTCCGCATAGCCCTGCCGGTCCCGCGCCAGCACCACGCAGGCCCCCAGGTGCGCGCCCAGCAGGGGCCGCACCCCGGCGTCCCGCGCCGCCTGGTAAAACGGAACCGTGCCGTACAGCCCCCCCGTGTCCGTGAGGGCAAGGGCCTTCATGCCATGCTCGACCGCCCGCGCCACCAGTTGGCGCGGCGCGGCCAGCCCCTCGCAGAGGGAATAATGACTGTGGACATGCAGGGGGATCATGTCTTCAGGATACTGAAATTATATTCAGTCTTTCAAGAAAAGGGAGTGGCCCCTGATCGGGGCCGGCGGGACGCCAGCGGTACGAAAAAGAGCTGCGGGTCATGATTCCGTACCGCCGGCGTCCCGCCGGCCTTGTCTTTGGGTGCCCGCGACAATTTCGGCTGCCCCTTCAGGGCAGGATGTGTTTTGGGCCGTGTACCCCAGGGCAGGCCTGGCCCTTCGGGCGGCGGCCTGGCCTGGGCTATATTCGGCAACGCTTTCAGCGTTGAAGAGGGAGTTGAAAAGGCAGTGAACAGATTCCTTTCGGAAAGGTCACACGGATTTCAGTGCGATTGCTCTGCCCGCCCTCCCCTTTCTCTTATTATAGGATGCGAGTTTATGGTAAAATAGCGGGAAGACTTATTTTAGGCTCAAGGAACACGCAATGAAACGAGGTCTTCAAGGCGGGTATGTGACCATCTGCACGGTGGGCGAGGGGGTACGGGCCTTTGTGCCCGCGCCGCTGCCGCCGCGCCCGCCGATCCTCTGGACGCCCGAACTGCGGGGCAAGTTCGACCAGGCGCTGCTGGCACTGGGGCGGCTGGACAGCGTCTCAACCCTTCTTCCGGACACGTCGCTGTTTCTTTACATGTACGTCCGCAAGGAGGCGGTGCTCTCCTCCATGATCGAGGGGACCCAGTCGTCCCTGTCGGACCTGCTGCTGTTCGAGCTGGACCAGGCGCCCGGGGTGCCGCTGGATGATGTGCGGGAGGTCAGCAACTATGTCGCCGCCCTGGACCACGGCCTGCGTCTGCTGGAGGGCGGGTTGCCGCTGTCCCTGCGGCTGTTCCGGGAAATACACGGCGTGCTGCTGGCCCGGGGCCGGGGAAGCGCCCAGACGCCGGGCGAGTTCCGGCGCAGCCAGAACTGGATCGGCGGCACCCGGCCGGGCAACGCGGCCTTTGTTCCGCCTCCCGCCGAAGCGGTGCCGGAGTGCATGGGCCGGCTGGAGCTTTTCCTCCATGACCGGCCCGAGCCGACCCCGGTGCTGCTCAAGGCGGCGCTGGCCCATGTGCAGTTCGAGACCATCCATCCGTTCCTCGACGGCAACGGCCGTCTGGGCCGTCTGCTGATCACGCTGCTTTTGTGCGAGCAAAAGGTGCTGCGGAAGCCGATGCTCTATCTCAGCCTCTATTTCAAGACGCACCGCCGCCGCTACTATGAGCTTCTGGACCATGTGCGCCTGCACGGGGACTGGGAGGCCTTGCTGGACTTCTTCGCCGAGGCGGTCACCGTCACCGCCGGCCAGGCGGTGGAAACCGCGCGGCAGCTTCTCGACCTGTCCAACCGGGACTGCGGCGAGATCGGCGGTCTGGGCCGGGCGGCGGCGTCAACCCTTCGGATTCACCGGGCGCTTATGGAGCACCCCATCGCCACCTCGGGCTCTTTGGCGGCCAGGACCGGCCTTACACCGGCCACCGTCAACAAGGCGCTCGGCCACTTGCAGCGGCTCGGCATTGTCAGGGAGCTGACCGCTCAAAAACGCAACCGCCTGTTCAGCTACACGGGCTACATCACGATCATGAACCGCGGCACGGAACCGCCGGACGGAAACCGGGCCTGATTGTTTTCCCGCAGGGCAATTTGGTTTCATAGGGACGCCGTGCGGGCAGGAGAACCGGCGGCGGAAAGGACTCGCCATGACCTCCCGTGAACGGGTGATTGCCGCGCTTCGCCGGGAACCGGCCGACCGGATTCCCGTGTTTATGTGGTTTCATCCGGACACGGCGTCGCGGCTGGGCGCGCTGCTGGGGATTCCCCCGGCGCTCGTGGGCGAGGCGATGGGCAACGACATCCGCCAGACCTGGGTGAACAACAACTACGCCATGGAGGGGATTGTCCACGAGCGGGAGGGCGACGCCCACACGGATTTCTGGGGCGTCCACTGGGTGAAGCGGGGGGCCTTCAACCAGATCGAGGGGTTCCCCCTGGCGGGCCGCACCCCCGAGGAGGTCCGGGCCTACCGGTTCCCCGCCGAACACCTGGAGTTTCTGCTCGCCCGCATGGCGCCCCTGCTGGCGGACCGGGGCGACGCCTTCATCGGCGTGGATGTCTCCCCCTGCGTGTTCGAGATGTACTGGCGCCTGCGCGGGATGGAGGACGCCCTGCTCGACATGGCGGCGGACCCGGAGCTTGCCGACGCGATGCTGGGGCGCTGCGGCGACTTCTCCGTCATGCTCTCCGTGGCGGCGTGCGAGCGGTTTGACGTGGACTGGCTCTGGCTCGGCGACGACGTGGCGGGGCAGCAGTCCCTCATGATGAGCCCGGAACTCTGGCGCGCCCTGGTGAAACCGCACCTGAAGCGCTCCGCCGACGTGGGCCTGCGCCACGGCCTGCCCGTGGCCCACCACTGCTGCGGCGCCCTGCGCGACATCATCCCCGACCTCATCGAGATCGGCGTGTCCGTGCTCAACCCCGTCCAGTGCGCCTGCGCGGGCATGGACGCCGCGGGCCTCAAGCGCGACTTCGGAAAGCACCTCACCTTCATGGGCGGCGTGGACACCCAGGGCGTCCTGCCCAACGGCACCCCCGCCGAGGTGCGCCGCGCCACCGAGCGCCTCATCGCCGACATGACCCCCGACGGCGGCGGCTACATCCTCGCCGCCTCCCACACCATCCCCCCCGAAACGCCCGACGAGAACATCTTCGCCATGTACGAGGTCGCGGGCATCGCCCGCGAAGAGATCTTCGACCGCGCCGCCGCCCTCCGCGCGAAGGGGCAATCGGAAAAGTCCGAATAACAGCCGTCGGTCATCCCGCGCGCGCAGCGCGCCTTGGAGTGCGACAGCTTGCTGCCGCCTTCCAGACCGGGGCACGGTGACGGACCAGGGACAACGGAATGCCCCAATCTGCGCACATCCGCGCAATCTGCGGATCCCTGTTTCCCGCCGCGCCGGGGCGCCGGCAGGTTGACACGGGGCGGTCCGGTTTCCTATATTTACGCCGGTGCGCGGAGCGCACGGGAGCGAATATGCACACAGCGTTGCGCCGACAGCCGGCCCGCGACAGGCGGCCTTCTCAGCCCGGGCTGGGAAGGCGTTTTTTCTGTATGGAGCACCCCCTATGACGCCGGACAAGGACTTTCAGGTCGAAAGCACGGTGCTGATGGACCGGGACGCCCTGGCGGCGACGGTCCGGAGCCTGGCGCTGGCCATCTGCGACGCGAACCCGAACATCGGGGAGCTGGCGCTGCTGGGCATTCTCCGGCGGGGCCGGCCCCTGGCGGACCGGCTGGCGGCGCTCATCGGCGAGTACACCGGCACGGCGCCGCCCGTGGGCTCGCTGGCCACGACGATGTACCGGGACGATGTGCGCACGGGCGCGGCGGTGCCGCAGCTCAAGGGGGAGACGTATTTCGACTTTTCGGTGGACGACCGGACGGTGCTGCTGGTGGACGACGTGCTGGCGGCGGGGCGCACGATCCGCGCCGCGCTGGACGAGGTGATGGACTATGGCAGGCCCCGGCGCATCCAGCTGGCCTGCCTGGTGGACCGGGGCGGGCGCGAGCTGCCGATCCAGGCGGACTATCTGGGCTACAGCATCGCCACGGGGGCGGACGAGTGGGTCTCGGTCCGCCTGCGCGAGACGGACGACGAGGACGCGGTCCTGCTGCTGCGGCAGGAACGGCGGGCGGAAACGAACGACTAAGGAAGGAGCGCGCAACGCCATGGCGGGGACGACGCACGCCGTGTGGACACGCAAGGACCTCGTGGGCATCGCCGACCTGACCCGCGGGGAGATCGAGATGGTGCTGGACGCCGCGCCGCAGTTTGGCGCCGTGTCCCAGCGCGCCAGCGGCATTAAAAAGGTGCCGCTGCTCCAGGGCCGTCTCGTGGTGCTGTGGTTCCACGAGCCGAGCACGCGCACCCGGTCCTCCTTCGAGCTGGCGGCCAAGCGGCTGAGCGCGGACACGCTGGCCGTCGCGTCGTCCACCTCCAGCTCCGTGAAGGGCGAGACCCTGCACGACACGCTGGCGAACATCGAGGCGATGCGGGCGGACATCACGGTGATCCGCCACAGCTGCGCCGGCGCGCCCCACCTGCTGGCGGGCAGCCACCGGTCCCACATCATCAACGCGGGCGACGGCCGCCACGAGCACCCGACCCAGGCGCTGCTCGACTGCTACACCATGCGCGAGAGCGTCCGCCGCCGCACGGGCAACCCCGACGCGACGCTGGACGGGATCAAGGTGGCCATTGTGGGCGACGTGGAGCACAGCCGGGTTGCCCGGAGCGACATCCACGCGCTGCTGAAGCTGGGCGCGAAGGTGACGGTCTGCGGGCCGAGCACGCTGGTGCCGCGCGACCTGGCCCGGTTCGGCGTGGGGGTGACCCACCGCCTGAAGGAGGCGCTGGAGGACGCCGACGTCGTCTACTCCCTGCGCATCCAGCTGGAGCGCCAGGCCAAGGCGCTCTTCCCCAGCCTCCGCGAGTACATCAAGCTCTTCCGCATTGACGCGGAGAGCCTGAAAAGCGCCCCCGACCACGCCATCGTCATGCACCCCGGCCCCATCAACCGCGACCTGGAGCTGTCCGCCGAGGTCGCCGACGGCCCGCGCAGCGTCATCCTTCAGCAGGTGACCAACGGCGTCGCCGTGCGCATGGCCGTGATGCACCTGCTGGCGAACAGCGGCGGCGCCGCAAGATAGTTTTTTCAAGGAGCCCTTCCATGAGCCTTGTGATTGCCAACGGACATGTGGTGGACCCGGCCTCCGGCCTGTCCGAAACGATGGACGTGCTGGTCGCCGACGGCCGCGTCCGCGAGATGGGGTCATCCCTGCGCGGCGACGAGACCCTCGACGCGCGCGGCCTCGTGGTGTGCCCCGGCCTTGTGGACATTCAGGTCCACTTCCGCGAGCCCGGGTTCGAGTCGAAGGAGACCATCGCCTCCGGCAGCCGCGCCGCGGCCCGCGGCGGCGTGACCACCGTGGTGACCATGGCCAACACCAACCCGCCGATTGACAACGCGGGGCTTGTGGAGCTGGTCACCCGGCGCGCCCGGGAAACCGCCTGCATCAAGGTGCGCCCCGCCGCCTGCGCCACCAAGGGCATGAAGGGCGAGGAGCTGACGGAGATGGCGGAGCTGAAGGAGGCGGGGGCCGTGGCTGTCACGGACGACGGGCGCGACATCCGCAGCAGCGCCGTCATGCGGCGCGTGCTGGAGTACGCCGGCATGGTCGGCCTGCCCTACCTCGCCCACTGCCAGGACGAGGACCTCAGCGACGGCGGCACGATGCACGAGGGGCGGCACTCCATGCTCATGGGCGTCTGCGGCATCCCCCGCGAGGCCGAGGAAATCCGCATTGACCGGAACATCCGCCTGGCCGAGCTGGCGGACGCCCACATCCACATCCAGCACATCTCCACCGCGGGCGGCGTGCAGATCGTCCGCGACGCCAAGAGGCGCGGCGCGCGCGTGACCGCCGAGTCCGCCCCCCACTACTGGAGCCTCACCGCCGCCGCCGCCATGGGCTTCAACACCCACGCCAAAATGTACCCCCCCCTCCGCGAGGAGGAGGACATCGCCGCCATCATCGAGGGTTTCCGTGACGGCACCCTGGACAACATCGCCACGGACCACGCCCCGCACACCCGCGCGGAGAAGGATGTGGAGTTCCAGGCCGCCCCCTTCGGGATCATCGGACTGGAGACCATGCTGGCCCTGACGGTCACCCACCTGGTGAAGCCGGGACACCTCACACTGGAGCGGGCCGTGGAGCTCATGACCCTCGGCGGCGCGCGGGTCTGCTCGCTGGAGGCGGGATGCCTGCGCGTGGACGGCCCCGCGGACATCACCGTGTTCGACCCGGAGGAGCAGTGGACCGTCACCCCGGCGGACTTCGGCTCCAAGAGCGCGAACTCTCCCTACCTCGGCCACACGCTGCACGGGCGGGTGAAACACGTCTTCTGCGACGGACGCCCGGTCCACACGGACCACCGCTAGGACCTCAGCCGCTCCCCGCAGGGGGAAAGGGTCAGGCGCGCCGCACGCGGCGCAGCCCCAGCAGCCCCATGAGCGAGACCATCAGCGCCAGCCCCGCCGCGTTCGCCACGGACAGCGCGCCGGGCGCGAGCACCTCCACCACGAACGGGTCGCTGACGGTCACGGCCTTGCTGCCGTCGGTCACCGCCACCCGGTACACCCCGGCATGCGTGTCGTTCACCGCGTCGAAGTGCAGGGTGGATCCTGTGGCCTCCGGGATGTCCGCCGCCCCCTTGCGCCACTGGTAGGACACGGTGCCGGTGGTGCCCGAGGTCTGCGCGCGCAGGGTGAGCGGGCTGCCCGCCATCACCTGTGACACGCCAAAAATGACGGCGGTCGGCGCCGTCCCGTCGTGTCCCGCATACGCCTTGATGCAGACATTGGCGTTCGAGTCCGCCCCGGTCACGTCTGTGAAGGTGACACCGTTGGTGCTGTAGTAGCTTTGCCCGGGCGCCGCGGACGCGGCCGAACAGTACCCGATGACCCGGAGCTCTATCGGCAGCGGGTAGAGGTATCCCGGTGTCGTGTAGCGGATGACCACGGAGAACGGCTGCCCGGCCGTGACGGGAACGGCGGCCGACAGGGGCACGAGGGCGTATCCGGCGTCCGCGACCGTGGCGGTTGTCATCCCGGAGGGGTTGGAAAAGCCGCCGGCATAGCCGCTCCGGTACACCGTGATCTGGAGCTGGGTGCCCGGCACGATGGCATAGGTGCCCACGGCGGTGATCTCCTCGTCCGCCGCCGCGGTGAACACGTTGGCGGCGAAGGCGGTTTCGGAGCTGCCGCCCAGGCCGGAGAACACGCCGTAGGGGTCGTACTGGTAGATTCGCCCATAGGCGTCCTGCGGGGCCAGATCAGGAAACGCCGTGGCCTCCTTGACCGCCTGGCTGTCATGGTAGGAAATGTAGAAATACCCGCCGTCCCCCCAGCCGCTTCCCCAACTGTTCTTGATGAGCCAGGCGCCGGGGCCCGGGGCGCCGGGAACCGCCTTCGCGTTGTCCCAGCCGACCAGGGTCACCGCGTGGCCCCCGTCGCCGGGCCCCGAACCGTCCCCGGTGTAGTAATAGGTGTTCGTGGCCGCGTTGTACGCGTTGTCGTTCCACACCATCCGCACATACAGGGCGCCGTGGGTCATCAGCGCGTTCTGAATCGCCGACCGGTCGCCGCCCGTTCCCAGGGCAAAATAGCGGGAGCCGGTCATGAAAAACTGGCGCGCCGCCCCCGGCAGGGGGCCGGTCACCGAAAGGGGATTGTACGGGTCGTCGGCCTCGTTGAGCGGGCCGCTTCCCCGCGCCAGATACGCGATGGCCATGTCCACGTTCCCCCCGGAACAGTGCCCCGCGTCAAACCCGTGGGTGTTCTTGATGTGGTTCTCGGAGAAATCCCAGAGACCGCCTCCGCTGCGCACCAGCCACCCCTCCAGCGCGCCGCAGGCCGCAAAAGTCCAGCAGGATCCGCAGTCGTACTGGTTCCTGACCGGGGTGACCTGTCCCAGGGCGCGCAGGCTGTAGGACGCCGGCGGGTCCGCCTTGGCGTCCATGTGCCTTTCCAGATGCGACCAGTCCATGGGGGAGGGAATCAGGCCGAACCGGCCGGTGTCGGCGCTCTTTCCCGCCAGCCAGCGCTCAAATTCGGGGTTGACGGGGGCAACCGACAGCTCCCCCTGCGCCATGGCCCCCGCCGAAAGGGCCGCAATCCCCAAGACCACCCGCAACCACCGCATGCCCGTCATAGTTCTGCTCCCGTCAAGTTCCCACACCACGACACCATTGCCCCCGATGCTTCCATTCTAACACGCTTTTCCCTGAAAGCAACATCCAGGGGTCCGGCGCCGCCTTGACCCGGGGGCATGCGGCCCGTAGACTGTCTCTTCCTGAAACGCCCCCTGACACCGAAAGGCCGTTTTGAATGATGAACACAACGCAGGACACCCTTCCGGTGCGCATCCCCCCGCCGCCCGGACGCCGACCGCTGGCTGTCTTTCTGGTCGCCCTGTCCCTCTCCATCGGCTGGGGCATCCGCGGCAATTTCGGCCATGAGGCCGGGGCCATGATTCCCGGCGCGCTGGCCGCGCTTGCGGCCTGCCTGCTTTCGGGGCGGGAGGACTGGCGGGGCCGGGCCCCGTGGTTCGCCCTGTTCGGCGGGCTGGGCTGGGCCTTCGGCGGGTCCATCGCCTACATGTACTGCGTCTCCTTCGCCGGGTCGGAGCACGGGCCCACCGCCCTCTACGGCTTTCTCATCTGTTTCTGCGTCGGCGGGCTTTGGGCGGGCATGGGCGGCGCGGGCACCGCGCTGCCGGCGGTCATGGACCGGAAACGGCTGGAGGACTTTTTCGTGCCCCTCCTCTTTGTGCTGGTCCCCGTCGGCGCGCACGCGCTGCTGGAGGACACCCTCAGCGCCTGGGCGCAGCAGCACCTCGCGGCGGAGGTGGACGGAACGTTCTTCCGCCACCGCAACCCGCTCTACTGGCTTGACGCAGACTGGCGGCCCGCCGTGGCCGCCCTGCTGGGGGTGTGCGCTTTTGACCTGTGGGACCGGCGGTTTGCGAAGGCGCACCTGCTGGCGGCGTTTGCCGCCATCGGCGCGGCGGCGGGGTGGGGCGCGCAGCGCCTGCTCGACGCCGCGGGGATGGCCGCCCCGCTGGGGCGGCTGCTGGTCGCGCCTTTGGGGGATCCCCACGCGGTTAACCCGGAGACCGGCCACCCCTTTGATCCCGCGCAGTTCCTCACCAACTGGCCCCAGGTGGTGCTGGACTACCCGCAGCACGCGGGGCTTGCCGTGGGCCTGATCGCGGGCATCACCCTGTACTTCATCAGGTTCGGGAAGTTCCGGCGCGACGCCGGCCTGCTGCTGTGCATGTCCCTGGGCTGGCTGCTGGCCTTCCTCATCCTGCCCGTGCTGGGCACGATCCCCCTCCAGCGCTGGGGCGGCCTGCGCATGATGCCGCCGCGCAGCGACGACTGGGCGGGCATCACGGGGGTGTTCCTCGGCATGACGTTTTGTTGCCTGCGCCGGGGCCTGCGCCCCGTGGCGTGGGCGGGGGCCGTCTCCGCCGTCATCGGCGGCTTCGGCTTCGCGCTGGTGCCGTTTGTGCGGTCCCTGCTCCTGCTGCCGGGCCACGGCCAGCTCACCCCCGGCGGCACGCCGCCCGCCTGGGCACACTACCACGCCGCCAACTGGCACAGCCTCCTCGAGCAGGGCCACGGCTTCTGCCACGGGCTGGGCATTGCCGCCGTCATGGCGGTGCTCGCGGCGCGCGCGCCCGGGCTCGCGGACCCGTCACCCCCGAAAAGAAACTGGACCGATGTCTTTGCCGTGGTCTTCCTGCTCTTCGGTGTCGGCTGGCTGAATGTCTTCAAAAATGTCGCCGAATGGACCTCCGGAACGGCGCCCGCCGTGCCCGAAATCATGAAGGCGCCGCTCATTGGCGTTCCCCTGGGCGCGGCAACGTGGTTCAACCTGGTCTGGTGGTCGGCGGCCCTCATGGTGACGGTGCTTCTGGCGGTTCATCTTCGCAGGCGGCTGGACGTCGTGCCCCGCTCCTCTTTGGGCAAAGGACAGCTCCTTTACATCGCCTTCCTGTGGATGATGGTCATCGCCAACCACGAGCGCGCCCTTGTGCATTTCAGCGAGGGGAGGCTGGTCACGGAGTGGGTCCTTTTCATGAACGCCGTGCTGGCCACGTTCCTGGTGCTGTGGCTGCCGGGGGAGGGCGTCCCCCTGCCCGGGGGCGCGGAGGATGCGGACGCCTGGTCCCTGCGCCGGGTGGCGCGGCGGGCCCTGCCCGTCGTGCTCGCCGGGCTGATGCTGATGGCGGCGGCCACCCGCGTCATCTACGGGGACAAGCCCGTGCAGCACCCCACGGTGAACCACAAGCGTTTCGGCCCGGAAGCCCACTGGCGGATCAAGCCCATCCTCAAGGAGGGGGTGCACCGGTAGGCGTGAGGGGCAGCCTAATGCAGGTTGTCCAAATGGTCCAAAAGCCGGTGGAGCAGCACCACGGTCTTCGCGTCGTCGAAACGGTGGTCGCGGAGTCCCTGGCGGATATCCCCCAAAGGAAGTTCAACCAATTCGATCCGCTCGTCCGGCTCGGGTCGGCGCTCGGTCTGCTCCAGGTCAAAGGCGAGGAAAAGGTGGATGACCTCGGAGCAGAAACCGACCGTGGCGCAGACCCGCCCGGCATCCACCACCCGCCCGGCCTTCAGGCCGGCCTCCTCCTCCAGCTCGATCAGCCCGCGGCGCAGGGGGTCTTCTGGTCCCTCCAATTTTCCCGCCGGGGCCTCCAGCAGGTCGCGGTTCAGGGCGATGCGGAACTGCCGCACCAGGATCACGGAGTGCCCGGTGCAGGGAAGAATGCACACGCCCCCCGGATGCTCCACCACTTCCCGGTACGCCGTCGTGCCGTCGTCCAGCGCCACCGTCCCCGTGCGGACCGTGACGATCTTTCCCTCAAAGACGATGCGGCTGTCCGTCCAGCGTTCCATGGTGTTCTCCCAATGACTTGGTCGCAGGTATCGGGGCACTGTAACACACCCGGCCGCCCCCCAAGAAATCCCGGGGGGGGGAAGTTGCGTTGGCCGGAAACATGTGGTATACTTCGGGTGTAGGGTAGCCGGGGAAAAGAGCCTTTGGGGTCGTTTCCGGCTTCCTGTTGTGAGTTGCGCGTCTGGAAGGATTTGGTTCGCCGAGGGGTTTCATAGGTAGCAGTCACCCCGGCAGACAGTTGAAAATGCGTGTTGTTCGGAGCGGGTCGCAGTAAGTGTCCGCCCGGCATGACACTGGCACTATGCGGAGCCGCAGCAGGTTTCCCCCACTTCCTCCCCTCCCCTTCCCCTGTTGTGGCTCCGCACCTTTTTAACTTCCCCTGCACGAGCCACTTCCGCATGCGCCCCCAGATTCCCCCCGCGCATTCGGCTTGCGCCCCCCCTGTCTCTCTTGGTCCGTCAATGCGCGCGAAGAACATGTCCCGCCACGGAACATGGCCGCAAGGCGCGTCTTGCAGACAACCCGTGCCCCGCCCCGCTCCGACACCGATGACCACAGGTCGCACCGTCATTCCCGCGAACGTGGGAATCCATTTTGGGTCAGCGGTTTGTCCCGCGCGTCAAGGCATGGACCCCCGCTTTCGCGGGGGTGACGGAGATGACTGGCATACGGCGTTGACCGGCGAGACGCCGGGGTGCGGGGGGCAGTTCCGTGCCGCCGCCGTCCCGGCGGCCTTGTCTTTACCCTCGCCGTTGTCTGGAGGAATTGACATGGATAACCAGGATGCACAGGATGTTCTTTGCTTATCCTGTCTGTCTTGTCCATCCATGAGAAATCGCTCCCCAGCACCCTGCCGCCATTCCAAGGCCTGGCAAGCGGGACTTGACGTCGGGCATGGGATGCCGTAGTATTGCGCAAACGGGTCCGGTGCCTGGCTTCGTCTGGTGCGGCATGGTCCCCTGTTGGAGATTTCGAGGAGACTTCGCAATGGGCAGAATGCGGGTGTTTTTTTGGGTATTGGCGTTTGTGGGGATCACTTTCCTGGGGGCGGGCTGCAAGCCCGGGGAGCCGCTGGCGGGGTTCACCGCCGAACCCACAAGCGGGGTGGCCCCGCTGAAAGTCCAGTTTATGGACGCTTCGGTCATCGTCAAGGCGTCCACCATCACCGGGTATACGTGGAACTTCGGGGATGGGGGCACGTCAACGGAGCAGAACCCGGAACATATCTACACGGCGGCGGGCAGCCACACCGTGTCGCTCACGGTGACAAGCTCTGACGGGAAAGAAAACACTGCCACGGTGGAATACTGCGTCACTGTCACCTTGACGGCGGTTCCCAATGTGGTGGGCCTGGCCCGGGCGGCGGCGGAGGCGGCCATCACGGAGGCGGGTCTAGTGGTCGGCACGGTCATGGAGGAGCATCACGCAACCGTTCCCGCAGGGAATGTCATCAGCCAGGACCCGGCAGCGGGGACGGGGGTTCTCCGGGGCTCGGCGGTGAGTCTCGTGGTTTCGAGCGGGCCGGGGGGCGCGGGAGGAGACACGGTAACAATTCTTCTTCCGGGGAATGTGCCTCTGGAGCTGGTGCGGATACCTGCGGGGAGTTTCCAGATGGGGTCGCCGGACACGGAGCGGGGCCATTCGAGCGCTGAGGGGCCGGTGCACACGGTGACCATCGGGTATGACTTTTACATGGGCAAGCATGAGGTGACGCAAGGGCAGTGGCTGGCTATGATGGGGACACCGCCGCTCCATGCGGGGTGGAATCAGTATTCTGGTTATGGCGCTGATTACCCTGCCTACAGTCTTTCTTGGAACGATGTCCAGACGTTTATAGCGGCGGTAAACGCACACATCACGGCGACGAGCCAAGGCCCGGCGACACTGCGGCTGCCGAGCGAGTCGGAGTGGGAGTATGCCTGCCGGGCGGGTACGCAGACACGGTTCTACTTTGGGGATTCCCTGGGGGGGGACGACTCCTGCGAGGACGACGGGGTGCGCGGCCAGTACATGTGGTACTGTGGGAACAACACATCCTCTGGCAGCAGGCCAGTAGGCGGGAAGTTGCCGAACGATTTTGGGTTGTACGATATGAGCGGGAACGTGCGCGAATGGTGCGAGGACTGGTATCACAGCGATTATACCGGGGCACCGGCGGATGGGAGCGCGTGGCTACTGAATCCATCAATGGAACTATCCCGGGTCATCCGAAGTGGCTACTGGTCCGACTACGCCCTGGGTTGCCGCTCGTCGAGTCGGTTTTGGTATGCCCCGTCGGGCGGGAACAATACCATAGGGTTCCGTCTGGCCTCCCTTCGTTAGGTGCATTCCGGTATTCCCATCGGGCTCAAGTACCAGCATGTGGAGAAAGGGGAACGATGTCGGGCAAGGCCCGAGTGTAGCCGGGCTGCAGTCGGCGTTGTTTCTGGGAGCGCGGGCGGGTGTGTGGGGGGATGGGCGGATTTAGCCTTCCCCGCCCGCAGGGCGGGCGGCGGTTTGGATTCTTCACCACAAAATCACAAGGCAGCAATAGGGGGCAGAAGACAGGGGTAACGGGACGCTGTCGGTGTGGGGGCGGGTAGGAGGGGGCAGTTCCGTACCGCCGCCGTCCCGGCGGCCTTGTCTTCCTGCTTTCCATGACCGCCGCCGCGAAGGGTTGACCTGGATTCACAGGATGCGCGGGATTTTCTTTGTTTGTCCTGTCCATCCTGTCCATCCATGTGATCCCCGCTTTCTCTCCGGGGGGCGCGGCGCGGGGCGCTTTTGCTATACTTCGGGCATTCCAACACCCCTGCGGAGCAAAAACACCATGGACAAGCATGACGTTCTGAAGCAGCTCGTGGACATGTCGCACTGCCTGGGCGACCCGTCGCGCACCTTTGCCATTCTGGGCGAGGGCAACACGTCGGCCCGCATTGACGCGGAGACGATGTATGTGAAGGCGTCGGGCACCTGCCTGGCGACGATGGGGGAGACGGACTTCCTGGAGGTCTCCATCCCCCGGGCGACGGAGATTCTGGAAGACCCGAACGCGGGGGACGCGGATGTGGCGGCGGCGCTGCGGGGGTCGCTGTGCGACCCGTCGGAGACGCGGATGCCGTCGGTGGAGACGATGATGCACGCCCTGCTTTACCGGCACTACCCGGAGTACGGGTTCATCGGCCACACGCACCCGGTCTCCACAAACGCGCTGATGTGCTCGATCCACGCGCGGGAGGCCGCCATGGGCCGCCTCTGCCCGGACCACATCGTGGTCATGGGCCACAAGTCCGTGTTTGTCCCCTATGTGGACCCCGGGCTGGTGCTGGCGCGGGAAGTGCGGGAGCGCGTGGCGCGTTATGTGGAGGAGGAGGGCGTGCTGCCAAAGGCGATGCTGCTGGAGAACCACGGGCTGTTCGCCCTGGGCGCGACGGCGAAGGCCGTCATGAACATCACCGAGATGGCCGAAAAAATGTCGAAGATTCTGCTGGGCGCGTACAGCGCCGGCGGCCCGCGCTTCATGAGCGGCGCGGACATCCGCCGGATTGACACCCGTCCGGACGAAAAATACCGCCAGAACACCCTCGGGCAGGAAAAGTAAGGAGCGCACCCCATGACACTGAGCGAATTCAAACAGGCGGCGAAGCCCCTCCCGGCCGAATACCGGGCGTGGCAGGTCTTCGGCGCCGGGCTGGAAAACGTGGGCCGCGACGGCAAACCCGTCACGCTGCCGCTGCGCGAGCCTGCGGACAACGAGGTCATGGTGCGCGTGGACGCCCTCGGCCTGTGCCTGTCGGACATGAAGATCATCGCCCTTGGCGGCAACCACCCCCGCCTGCGGGGCCGCGACCTGGCGAACGACCCGACGGTCCTCGGCCACGAGTGCGCCTGCACGGTGGTCAAGGCCGGAAGACAGTGGGCGGACCGGTTCAAGCCGGGCCAGCGGTTCATCGTCCAGGCGGACATCTATTACAAGGGCGTTAACGACGCCTTCGGCTACATGATCCCCGGCGGCCTCGCCGAGTACGCCTATGTGGACGAGCGGGTGCTCGACGGAGACGAGGGATGCTACCTGCTCCCCGTGCAGGATGCCACCGGGTACAGCCAGGCGGCCCTCGCGGAGCCCTGGGCCTGCGTCGAAATGTCCTACGACCTCACGGAGCGGCTGGAGCCGACCGGCGCGGCGCAGTTGATCGTGTCCGACGCGCCGGAGGCGCTGAAGGCGCAGCTGCCGAACGCGCGGGTCGCCGGCACGGACCTCGCCGGGCTGGCGGAGGCCGACACCTTTGACGATATCGTGCTGGAAGGGGCCACCCCCGCGCTGGTGGAGGCCCTCGGCAAACGCCTGAACCCCAAGGGGAACCTTTATCTCCTCGGCGCGCCGAAGGAGGACGGCAAGGCGTCCCTCGACGTCGGCGGCATCCACTACCAGGCCAAGCGGATCCTGGGCGGCGGCGCCACGCTGGCGGAGGTCGCCGCCGCGAACGCGCGCAACGACCTGCTGCCCGGCGGCACCTCGCTGTTCATCGGCGCGGGCGGCCCCATGGGCCAGATGCACGTCCAGCGGGCCATCGAGAAGGCCGACGGCTCCAAGACCGTCGTGGTCACGGACCTTGACCGCGGCCGCCTGAACCACATCGTGGCGCGCTTCGGCGATCTGGCCGCCCGCCGCGGGGTGGAGCTGGTCACGCTGTCCCCCGCCGACTTCGCGTCGCAGGACGAGATGAACGCCAGGATCGTCGAACTCGGCGGCCCGGAGGGCTACAGCGACGTGGTTGTCCTCGCGCCGGTTCCCGGCCTGGCCAGTTTCGCCGTGGACCTCGCCGCGCCGCGCGGCTTCGTGAACGTGTTCGCCGGGCTGGCTGTCGGCACGGTGGCCCCCCTGACCGTCTCGAAACTCTGCCAGGGCGTCAAGGTCATCGGGTGCAGCGGTTCGCGCATCTCCGACCTGCGCAAGGTGCTCGCCCTGGCCGAGGCGGGGCAGCTGGACACCAACCGCAGCGTGGCCGCCATCGGCGGGCTCGACGCGGCCCACCACGGGCTCAAGGCGGTGAAGGAGGCGAAGTACCCCGGCAAGACCGTCATCTACACGCAGATCCCCGAACTCCCGCTGATGTCGCTGGAGGAGGTGAAAGAGAAACTGCCCGGGGTCGGCGCGAAGCTGAGCCCCGAGGGCGGCTGGACCGTGGCGGCCGAGACGGCCCTGCTGGAGAAATTCGCGCAATGAAGAGCATCACTCTCGAGGGCCGCAAGGCCGTGGTCACGGGCGGCGCGCAGGGACTGGGCGCCGCCATCACGGAGCACCTCGCCGAAGAGGGCTGCGACGTCCTGGTGTGGGACATCAACCTGGAGCAGGCGAAGGCCACGGCGGCGGACGTCGCCGCGCGCACCGGACGCCTCGTCGAGGGGCGCGCCGTGGACGTCACGGACGCCGACGCCGTCCGCGACGCCGTGGACGCGGCGGTGGCGCTCATGGGGCGGCTGGACGTGATGGTCTGCAACGCGGGCATCCTCATCGCGGGCGACTCCCTCACCTTCGACGCCGACAAGTGGCGCAAGGTGATTGACGTGGACCTGACGGGCTACTTCCTCTGCGCCCGCGAGGCCGCCCGCGTCATGGTGCCGCTCGGCCGCGGCTCCATCATCCAGATCAACTCCAAGTCCGGCAAGAAGGGCAGCTACCGGAACAGCGCCTACGCGGCCGCGAAATTCGGCGGCGTCGGCGTGACCCAGAGCCTCGCCCTCGAGTTCGCCGACCTGGGCGTGCGCGTGAACGCCGTCTGCCCCGGCAACCTGCTCAACTCGCCCCTGTGGGTGAACAGCCTCTTCAAGCAGTACGCGAAGAACCAGGGCATCACCGAGGAGCAGGTCCGCCAGAAATACATTGACCAGGTCCCCATGAAGCGCCCCTGCGAATACCGCGACGTCACGAACGTGGTGGTCTTCCTCGCCAGCGACGCCTCCGGCTACATGACCGGCCAGGCCATCAACGTCACCGGCGGCCAGGAGATGAAATAGGGGCCGGGACGGGTTTGGACGCCGCGAAGGGCGGCGTGGTATCATCCGCACCCGGCCGTTTTCGGCATCTGTGGAGCAGGGCAATGGCGAAAAAAGACAAGGTGGTTTTGAACCGTTCGGAGGACTTCGCGTCCATCGAGGACGAGCTGTCGGCGGCGCTGGACAAGCTGGAGCAGGCGAACACCAGCGTGCTCGACCTGCTGGCCCGGGAGGCGCCGCCGGCGCCGGAAGCCGCCGGGGACGCCGCGGCGCAGCCGGCGGCGGCGGACGGCGACCCGCCGCAGGCGGCCCCCGGACAGGCATGACCACGTTCCCCGGGGTGAGGGGATAGAGGACACATCCGCAATCTCATGGACGCAGAACGCCTGCATGTGCTGCTGGCCGACCCCCATCTTCAGGGCGGGGGGCAGGTGCGCTATGTCTCCAGCCTCGCCCGCGAGCTGACCCGGTTCGGCCACACCGTCACCATCGCGTGCCGTCCGGGGAGCGTGCTGGAGGAGGCCGCCCGGGCCGCCGAGTGCGCGGTGCTGCCGGTTTTCCAGTTCCGGGGGGGCGTCCGGCCCATGTCCTGGGTTAACGACCTGCGCCAGGCGGTCCGGTTCATCCGCGGGGCGCGCCCTGACATCCTCCATGTGAACGGCTCGCAGGACCACTGGACCTTCGGCGTGGCCGACCGCCTGCTGGGGCGGCCCGTCTGCGTGGTGCGCACGCGCCACAACACCTACCGGGTGGCCGAGAACCTGCCCAACCGCATCCTCAACCGCCACTGGACGGACTACGAGATTGTCGTGTGTGAGATGGTGCGCCTCGGGCTGTCGCGCCAGCGCACCTTCGACCCCGCCCACCTGTGCACCATCCACAACGGGGCGGACGCGGAGGTCTTCCGGCCCGACCCGGCCTCCCGGGCGCGGGTGCGGGCGGCATTCGGCTACGACGACACGCATGTCGTGCTGGGGATCGTGGCACGGCTGGTGAAAGCCAAGGGGCATGAATACCTGTTCCGCGCCATGGCCCAGCTCAAGAACGCCTGCCCGGAGCTCCGGGTGCTGGTGCTGGGCCAGGGCGGGCTGGAGGAGCACCTGCGCGATCTGGCGGGGCGTCTGGGCATCGCCGACCGCGTGCTGTTCGCCGGATACCGCAATGACATGGCCGAATGTGTGCGCGCGGTGGACATCGGCGTGCAGCCGTCCGTGGACTGCGACACCTCCTCGTTCAGCCTGAAGGAGCTCATGGCCAGCGAGATTCCCGTGGTCGCCTCGGACTACGGCGGGCTCAAGGAGATCGTCTCCGACGGCGTGGAGGGGATCGTGGTCCGCGCGGGCACGGTGGACCCCCTCGCGGCGGCGCTGCGCCGCCTGATAGACTCCCCCGAGTCCCGGGCGCGCATGGGCCGGTCGGGCCGCAAGCGCGTGCTGGCCGAGTTCACGCTGGAGGTCTTCGCCCGCCGCACCGAGCAGGCCTACCGCCGCGCCCTGGGCATCCACCGCCAGGGCAGGGCCCGCCTTCCCCGCTGAGGGGGCGCTGTCGTATAATCGCCCGGCCCGCGGACGGGACACGCCTGTCCGGCGGCAACCAAGGAATACCCGTTTCGTGAAGATTCTCCACCTGGACGAGCAGAAGGGCTGGCGGGGGGGCGAGCAGCAGGCCTCCTGGCTGGTGCGCGGCCTCGGCGCGCGGGGCCACGAGGTCTGGGTGGCCGGCCGTCCAGACGGGGAGTTTGTGAACAGCCCCGCCCACGGCGATGTCGCCGGACGCCTGCCCCTGCCGCTGCGGGGCGAGTGGGACCTGCCCAGCGCGCGCCGCATCGCCCGGTTTGTCCGCGACCACGGCATTGACCTTGTCCACGCCCACACCAGCCACGCCCACGGCATCGCCGCCCTGGCCAAGGGCCTTTTCCAGGCCCCGGCGCGGCTGGTGGTGTCCCGGCGGGTCAGTTTCCCGCCGGCCGGCCATTTCCTGAACCGGTGGAAGTACGCGCAGCCGGACCGCTTCCTCTGCGTGTCCCGCTGCGTCGCCCGTGTCCTGCGCGACTGGGGCGCGCCGCCGCGCCAGATCGAGGTGGTCCACAGCGCCGTGGACGCCGCGCGGGTGGCCGTGGAGCCTTTGCCGCGCGGCGAGATGGGCGTGCCCGACGGCGCGCCCCTGCTGGTGTCCGCGGGCGCGCTGGTGGACCACAAGGACCACGCCGGCCTCCTGCGCGCGTTTGCGCGGGTGTCCGGGGAGTTCCCGGGCGCCTGGCTGGTCATCGCGGGGGGCGGCAAGCTGCGCGCCGACCTGGAGCGTCTGGCCGCCGAACTGGGCCTCGCAGACCGCGTCCGGTTTCTGGGCCACCGGCCCGACGCCCCGCGCATCATTCGCGCCGGGGACGTCTACGTCTCCTCCAGCACCTCCGAGGGGCTGGGCACCTCCATCCTGGAGGCCCTCGCCTCCGGCACCCCCGTGGTGGCGACCCGGGCGGGCGGTGCGGACGAGATGGTCATCCCCCACCGGACGGGCTGGCTGGTGCCCGTCAGCAATCCCGAGGCGCTGGCAAACGCGGTGGCCGAATGCCTGCGGCGGCCCGAAGACGCCGGGATCATGGCGAAAACGGGCCGCGAGCTGGCCGAAACCGCCTTTTCCGCCGAAAAGATGATCGAGGGCACCCTGGCGGTCTACACCCGGCTGCTCAACGGCGCCGGACCGGAAGAGGGGGAGCTGCCATGGGCAACCTGACCGTGCTGACCCTCGTGCCCAACGCGGGCGACCGCCTTCAACGCTGCCTGGAGAGCGTGGCCTGGGCCGACGACCTCTTCTGCGTCGTGGACCCCAACACCACCGACGGGTCCGACGAGGTCGCCCGGGCGCACACGCCCCATGTCGTGACGCACCCCTACGAAAACGCCGCCGCCCAGCGCAATTGGGCGCTGCCCCAGATCACCACCGAGTGGACCCTGGTCCTGGACGCAGACGAGTGGGTTTCCGACGCCCTGGCCGGGCGGATCCGTCAAATCATCCAGGATCCCGCCGCCCTCGACGGCTATGACATTCTCCGGCACTCCTATTTCCTGGGCAAGCTCATCCGCCACTGCGGCTGGCACAAGGACTACAATCTGCGCCTCTTCCGCACCGCCAAGGGCCGCTACCTCGACAAGCGGGTCCATTCCCGGGTCGTTGTGGACGGCCCCACGGGCCGGATCACCGAGGTCATGTACCACGACACCTACCGCACCTTCGAGGAGTATTTCACCACCTTCCAGCGCTTCACCACCTGGGGCGCCCGCGACGCCCACGACCGGGGGAAGCGCGCCACGGCGGTGGACCTTACCCTGCGCCCCCTGCACCGTTTCCTCAAGATGTACGTTTTCCGGCTGGGTTTCCTCGACGGCTACCACGGCCTCGTGCTGTGCGGGCTCTCCGCCTTTTCCGTGTTCACCAAGTACGCCAAACTGTGGAATCTCCAGCGCGGAGGGGGCGGGGGCGGGTAAGGATGGGCGCGGCCGGAAGAGGGCGGATAATTATCCGCCCCTACGGCGGTGGACGGCGTTCTACCGGAAATCCGATGGTCCCACCCGAAGCCGATGGTTTTCCTGAAATCCGGCGGCCGGCTCCGAAACTGGCATCTCGGCGGAAACCGGCGGGTCTTGTAGGGGCGAATCATCATTCGCCCTCTTCCCGCGAAGTCCTGCCATCCCTGTTACGCCTCCAAACGCCCGCCATTCATCCGAACCCCGCCCCCTCCGGAATCTGCGCCCTCTGCGCAATCTGCGGACCCGTTCCTGCTCCGCCGGAAAAAAGGTTGATTCCCCCCGCCTTCGTTTGGTATCATTTCGGTCCCGTTACGAATCGTGCATTGTGTGTTTTTTGACCCCGAAAAATCAGGCAACAGTGTTTCTGGAGGATTGCCTCGTGAAAACCTACATCCCCAAGCAGGGGGAAGTTACGCGGAAATGGCTGGTCATGGACGCCGAAGGCAAGTCCATGGGCCGCATCGCCGCGGAAGTGGCGAAGGTGCTGCGCGGAAAGCACAAGCCGGAGTTCACGCCGTTCCTTGAGTGCGGCGACTACGTGCTGGTGGTGAACGTGGAGAAGATGGTCGTGACCGGCACGAAGATGACGGACAAGATGTACTACCGTCATTCGGGCTACAAGGGCGGGCTGAAGCAGACGCGGATGTCCGACCTCATGCTGAAAGACCCGACGTCCACGCTGGACATCGCGATCCGCGGCATGCTGCCCCACAACAGCCTCGGCCGCAGCCTCGCCACCCACTTCCGCCTTTACGCCGGCACGGACCATCCGCACGCCGCGCAAAACCCCGAACCCTACGAGTTCTAACGGCGACAGCCGCGCAGGAGAATTGACACGTGATTGACCCGAAAACAAACGAGATCGTGACGGTTGGACGGCGCAAACGCGCCACGGCGCGCGTGCGCCTCATTCCCGGCACCGGCAAGTACACGGTGAACGGGCATCCTGTCGCCGAATATCTCGCCCGCGAGACCCTGGTGCAGGTCGCCACGCAGCCGCTGGACCTGCTGGGCCTCAGGGACAGCTTCGACATCCGCGCGCGGTGCGACGGCGGCGGGCTGGCCGGCCAGGCCGGCGCCCTGCGCCTGGGCATTGCCCGCGCGATCGCGGAGAACGACGAGAACCTGCGCCCCGCGCTGCGGACGGCGGGCCTGATGACCCGCGACGCGCGCGAGGTGGAGCGCAAGAAGCCCGGCCAGCCGGGCGCGCGCAAGCGGTTCCAGTTCTCCAAGCGCTAGGCCGAATCCCGGCACAGGCCGGCTTCCCCAGAGAAAACGCCCCCGTCTCCTTTTGGAGGCGGGGGCTTCTTTGTTGCAGGGCATTGGCGCGCACCCGAAGACACGGACCCTGAGCCCGTGTTCTCTCCGCAGGACAGCACTCCAGAAGATGGGGCAGGCGGGGCGCCCGCGGTACGCAGAAAGGATATCCCCGCACTGCGGGCGTCCCGCCTGCCCTGTCTTTGTCACCGCCGTGTTGTGCTACTTCCCCGCCAGTTCCTTGATGTCGGCGACGGCCTGGGCGGCGATCTTTTCCCCGGTGCCCACGGGCACCCAGGCCACTGT
This sequence comes from Candidatus Hydrogenedentota bacterium, assembly GCA_033813475.1. Lineage (GTDB taxonomy): Bacteria > Hydrogenedentota > Hydrogenedentia > Hydrogenedentales > CAITNO01 > JAAYBR01. The sequence goes on along the minus strand of JAPXRP010000053.1, from coordinate 1,406 downwards.
CGGGTCGGCGCCGTAGCCGCCCTCGCCCACGGCGGACTCGGTGGGGATGTACATGCAGTGGCCGTTGCAGTAGCCGAACACCAGGGTGTTCACCGCGGGGGACTGCGCCTTGATCTGGTTGGACAGGTCGCAGAACAACTCGCCGGAGACCCCGGCAAACGCCAGATCACCGTTCACCAGGACGCTCGTCAGTTTCGCCGTCACCGTGTTGTCCGGCACTTCGACCAGCATGGCCATGAGTTCGGGGAAGAAGGCCTGGCTGAGGGTGCCCACCACGATGGGGTTGGTGAAATCCAGGCGGGACGGCCCGGAGAAACTGCGGTGCAGATGGGTTACGCCGGGCGCGGCGGGCACGGCGGGCTGGATGGCCTTGGCCATCCCGGCCACCTTCGCCGCCACGGCCTTTCCGAAGCCCTCGGGGCCTTTCCGGTCGGCGTTGGTGTTGGGGGACATGTCGCCCGAGGCGCCCTGCATGAACATGCACATGGTCCCCAGCTCCTCCTCCACCCCCTGCTGCATGTGCCCGACCCAGTCCGCGCTGAACCGCCGGTCCATGATGTTCTCCAGCACGGGATGGGCGGCCAGATTGGCCATCACCGCCAGGGTCTTTCCATTGAGGTCGTCCACCCGGATCACCGAGAGGCGCGGGTCCCGCACCTTGGGCTCCTTCTTGCTGTGCCGGTTGCGGTTGAGGTCGGTCTCCTCCACGGCGACACCGATGGCCGCCGGCACCGCGCCGTTTGCCGCCTCCACAATGGCGTCGGCCAGGATTTCCGGAAGCTGTTTGGCGTAGGCCACTGACGCGTCAAACTTGCCCTGGCCCAGGCCGGGCTGGTCCAGCAGCTCAATGACGGGACCGTGGTGGGTGTGGCAGCCCACGGCGAGCACGCAGGTGACCCCGGCCTCCTCGCGCACCCGCTGTTCGATCCGCTCCATCATGGCATAGGTGGGGCCGCGGCCGATGTCCAGCCCTACCAGGGCCACCTTGCCGTTGCCGCCGTCCAGCACGAGCACCTTCGCGTGGAGGGGCATCATGGCGCCGGTGGACAGATAGTCATGGCGCGCGCCGTAGCCCCACATGGGCACCGGCTGCTGCGGGGTGATGTCGCGCACCGCGACACCGGCCTTGAATTCCTGGGCGGCGCCGGCGCCTGCCAGCAGGGCCACGGCAAGAAAGACTCTTGACAACATGCGGGGTCTCCCAAATGTTAAGTGCCACACCGTCTGACCGGACTTGAGGGTTCCGGGTTTCCCCCGGCCCTTTCGGTGGGAGAAACACGGGCCGCAGGCGCAGTATGCCAGGGCAATCGCACTAAAATCCGTGGGTACTTTCTGGATGGAGTCTGGTAATTTCCCGCCGCCCGACCCCTTCAACGCTGAAAGCGTTTCCGAATATAGCCCAGGCC
>JAPXRP010000052.1:0-23373 GCA_033813475.1 Candidatus Hydrogenedentota bacterium | reverse complement strand
CACGGGAACCCTGGCGGACATCGCCGCGCTCGCGGAGGCCGCCGGGGCCGCGCCGCCGGGCATCCTGGTCGTCGGCGACGTGGTGACCCTGCGCGGCGGCAAGACACCGGGTTAGCATATCGGCGGAAACAGTCGGGGCCGTCTTGGAGGTGGCACGGGCTTCCAGCCCGTGAGCTGCGGGCGGAAGGCACATGGGCAGGATGCCCATGCCACCTCCAAGACGGCGCCGGTTCCCGTCCTGAAAGGAGACGCCCATGGGATACCTGCCCGTGTTCCTGAATCTCACCGGCCGGAACTGCCTCGTGGTCGGCGGCGGCGCGGTGGCCCTGCGCAAGGCGGAGACCCTGCTGGAGGCCGGCGCCCGCGTCACCGTGGTCAGCCCCGCATTCGACCCGGCCTTCGGCGCGCTGGCCGCCGCGCATCCGGACCGGCTCCGCGTGGTCCAGGAAGCCTACACCCCGCGCGACCTGGCCCCTTTCCTCCTCGCTGTCGCCGCCACGGACGACCCGGAGGTCAACGCGGCCGTCGCGGCGGACGCCGAACGCGCGCGGGTGGGGGTCAACGTGGTGGATGTGCCGGAGCTGTGCTCTTTCATTGCGGCGGCCTCGTTCCGGCGCGGGCCGGTGCAGGTGGCCGTGGGCACCGGGGGCGTGTGCCCCGCCCTGGGCCGGACCCTGCGCGACGAGTTTGAGGCCGCCTGCCCGGAGATCCTGGGGGAGTACGCCGCCGCCCTCGGCGCCGAGCGCACGCGCCTACGGCGGGAGTGCCCGGACCCGGCGCTCCGCGCGCGGGCGCTGGACCATCTGGCCCGCCGCAAAACCCGCGACCGCCTCCTGCGCGGCGCCGCCGGCACCCTGGAGGCCCGCCTCTGCGAAGAGACCGGCCGGTTCCTCGGCGAAGACACGCCGCCCGCGCACCGGTAGACGCGCGGTCTACTCGTCCCCGCAGGCCCCCGTGCGGCGCTCCATGCGGCGCAGCGAGATGGCGCCGACGGGACAGATGCTGATGCAGTTGCCGCAGCGGATGCAGTTGTCGCTGTCTATCCAGATGTGGGTGGCGGCGGCGGGGTCTCCCGGGGGCGCCTCCTCCCACGCGACGGGCTCGCCGTCGGGGCCGCGCTCGAGGCTGGCCAGCCGGCGGATGCAGTCGCGGGGCGAGACCTTGATGCACCAGTCGCAGTGGATGCACTTGTCCTGGTCAATCTCGAACTTGTGGTTGCAGAGGTAGCAGCGCCAGGCGTGGGTGTCCGCGTCCTCCGGGCCGAAGCCCCGCTCCACCTCGTCCTCCGCGCCGCGGGCCGCCGGCGGCAGCACGGGCATGGGCGGGGGATACACGAGGTCGTGGTCGCGCGTGCGGTCGGTGAGCCCGGCGGGCTCCACGCGCACGCCGGTCCGGCGGCGCGGGCCGCCCATGAGGAAAGCGTCCATGGCCTCCGCGGCGGCCTTGCCGCCCGCGACGGCGTGGATGACATCGCCGCTGCCGCCCGCGAAGTCGCCCGCCACAAAGAGGTTGGGGGCCGAGGTGCGGCAGCCGTCCGCCTGCGCCACGCCCCCGGGCAGCAGCCCGCGCTCGGGGTGCTGGCCGATGGCGAAGATCACGCTGCGGCAGGGCACGTCGAACTCGCTGCCGGGCACGGGAATGAACCGGGGCTTGCCGCCCGGCTCCGGCTCGCCGAGCAGATTGCGCTGGAAGCGGATGCCCGCGAGGCGCCCGTCCTCCACCAGCGCGCGGACCGGGGTGACCAGCGTCTCCACGGCGACCCGCTCCTCGTGCAGCTCGCGCAGCTCGTCCTCGCTCGCCGCCATCTGGGCCGTGCCCCGGCGGTAGAGGATGGACACGCGCCCCTCCGGGCCGACGAGGCGGCGCGCGGCGCGCGCGCAGTCCACGGCGGTGAACCCGCCGCCGATGACGGCCACGTCCGGCGCCAGGCCGGAGAGCGTGCCCGCGTTGTAGCGCATCATGAAGTCCAGTCCCTCGATGCCCGCGCCCTCCGGCAGGCCCTCCAGGTCCAGGCGCATGGGGTGCGACGCCCCGGCGGCCAGCAGCACGGCGTCGTGTTCCCGCTGGAGCGCGTCCACGCCCTCCGCGTCCAGCCGCGCGCCCAGGCGCACCGTGATCCCGCTGTCCACGATGGCCGCGATGTCAGCGTCCACCGCGTCCGGCGGCAGCCGGAACGCGGGAATGGCGCGCATCTGGCCGCCCAGGCGGTCCGCGCCGTCGAAGACGGTGACCGCGTGGCCGCAGCGTTTGAGTTCCCGCGCCGCCGCGAGGCCGGCGGGGCCGCCGCCGACCACGGCCACGCGTTTGCCCGTCGGCCCGAACCATGCGGGCAGCGGGCGGGGCGGCGCGGACGCGCCGTCCGCCGAAACCCGCTTGAGGGAGCAGATGCGGACGGGGCCGCGGGTGCTGGTCCACTGGTAGCGGCAGCGGCTCTCGCAGGGCCGCGTGCAGACGCGCCCCAGCACGGCGGGAAACACGTTGTCCTCCTGGTTGACGAGGTGGGCGCCGTCCAGGTCGCCGAGGGCGATGCGGCGGATGTACTCCGGCACGTTCGTCTTCGCGGGGCAGGCCGCCTGGCAGGGGATGTCCCGCGCCACCGTTTTCAGGTCGCCCGGCGTCTCCCCGAAACCCTCCGTCACGGACAGCTCGGCGGGGTTCTCCGCCAGGGGACGGGCGGGGAGGTTCAGGGCCGCGACGGCGTCTCGATAGGGGGCCAGTCCGACGCGCCGGACATGCGCGGCGAGACGCTCCTCCGTGCCCGCGGCGAGCCAGGTGTCCAGCACGGCCTCCATCACACGGACACAGTCCTCCGTCCGGAATTCGCCCAGCACGGCGCCCGGGGCGTCCTCGGTGCCGCCGAGCGCGACCTGGTACGCCTCCGAGGATCCGCGCAGGTCGCGCACCCGCATGCCCCGGAACCCGATGTCCGCAATGCTGTACTGCGAGCAGGAGTTGGGGCAGCCGGAAAGGTTCACCAGCGCGCGCCCGCGCAGGGGCGCGTACTTCTCCGCATGGACCACCGCCTGGAGCCGGTCAAACAGGGCGTGGGTCGCGCCGACGGCGAGGGGGCAGTAGGTCGTGCCCACGCAGGTGACGATGTCGCGCAGGCCGTGGAAGCCCTCCGTGGCGAAGCCCAGGGCGGCGATCTCCGCCCGCAGCTCCGGCAGGCGCTCCGGCCGCACGCCGTGCAGCTCCAGATTCTGGCGGTTTGTCGCGTAGACATGCTTGTCCGCGTGGATTTCCGACAGCTCGGCGATCCGCGCGAGGGCCGCCGCCGCCATTTCGCCCTTGGGGATCATGATCCGCTGGATGGCCAGCCCGTCACCGCCCCGGGGGTCCGGGTCGCCCATCGGGTTTTCCGGCGGCGGGGGGGCGCACTCGTCAAAAGGCCGCGTGTCAAAGCCGCCCCGGTCCACGCCTGCGGCGTCCAGCACGGCGTCCACAATCTCCCGGCAGCGGTCAATGCCGAGCCGGTGCACCACAAACTTGAGGCGCGAGTGCATGCGGACGCGCCGGTCGCCGTGGTCGCGCAGCAGGACGCCGACGGCGCGGCACAGCTCCACGGCGTGCTCCGCCGGGAGGAAGGTGTAAAGCGTCCGCGCGGTGAAGGGCCGCCAGCCGAGGCCGCCGCCGATCTTCACGCGGAACCCGGCCTCCTGTCTGCCGTCCGGCCCGGTGCGCGCCACGGCCACGAGGCCCACGCAGTTGATGTTCGGCTGTCCGCACCCGGCGGCGCACCCGGAATAGGTGATCTTGAACTTGCGGGGCAGGTTGTCCAGGCTGCGGTCCGCCGAGAGCGCCCGGGAGGTCTCCTCCGCGAAGGGCAGGACGTCCAGCCGCCGGTGCGGGCAGATGGCGGCCCAGGGGCACGCCGACACGTTGCGCGTGACGTCGCCGCAGCCGTGGAAGGAGGTCATGCCCGCCGCCTGAAGGTCGCGCAGCACGCGGGGCAGGTCCCGGAGCTGGAGGCGGTGGAACTGCGCGCACTGGCGCGTGGTGAAGGAAATCAGGCCCGTCGCGTATTTCTCCGACAATGCGGCCAGCGCGCGCGCCCGCACTGAGGAAATCCGCCCGCCGGGGATGACCACGCGCATCATGTGGCTGCCCGGCTGCCGCGACTGGTAGATGCCGTACCACTTGGCGATGGACAGCTCCTCCCGGGCCATGGACCCCTTGCGGGCCATTTCGTCAAAGTCCAGGATGAACCCCGCGTCCTTGATGATTTCCTCGTCGCTCCGAAGGCGTTTTTCCAGTTTTCGCTGCATGGCCACCTCGCGTTAAACACCCGCGCGCGGCCCAAACGGGTCGCGCGCCCCAATGTCCTGCCATTATACCCGACCCATCCCGTCGCGGGCTGGATTTTTCCGCCCCCGTCCCGTATGGTAGGGGGCGGTTTCTTCGGACGGCACAGCGGCGCGGAGGTCTCTCCATGAACGGGCATTTCCACCGGGCGCACACGCGGCGCGAATTTCTGGAACGGGCGGCCCTGGCGGGCGCGGGCATGCTCGCCGCGCGGGGCGCGCGGGCGGCGGACCCCGCCCCCCGGCCCAACATCGTCGTCATCATGGCGGACGACATGGGCTATTCGGACATCGCGCCCTACGGCGGCGAGATTGACACGCCGAACCTCGCCCGCCTCGCCCGCGAGGGCGCCCGCTTCACGCAGTTCTACAACAACGCGAAGTGCGCCCCGACCCGGGCCTCGCTCCTGACGGGGCTCTATTCACAGCAGGCGGGCTGCACGGACACGCCGGTCGTCATGCGCAACTGCGCCACCCTGGCCGAGGTCCTGCGCGGCGCGGGCTACGCCACCCACATGGCGGGCAAGTGGCACGCCGGGGAGCTGCCCGTCGAGCGCGGGTTTGACCGCCATTTCGGCCTGGTGGACGGCTGCTGCAACTACTTCAACCCCGGCGAACAGCGCCCCGGCGAACCGCAGCCCGTGGAGCAGAAGTATCCGCGGAAATGGGCGCGGGACACGGAGGTCATCCAGCCCTTCACGCCGGAGAAGAAGGACTTCTACACCACCGACGCCTTCACGGACGCCGCGCTGGAGTACCTCGACGGCCACGCCGGGAAACCGGAGCCGTTTTTTCTTTATCTTGCCTACACCTCCCCGCACTACCCCCTCCAGGCCCCGCCGGAGGACATCGCGAAGTACCGGGGAAAATACCTGTGCGGGTGGGACGCCGTCCGTGAGGCGCGCTTCCAGCGCATGCGCGACATGGGGCTCCTCGACCCGCGCTGGGAGCTGTCGCCGCGCGACCCCGAAATCCCCGCGTGGGACGACGCGGAGAACCCCGAGGCCTGGAAGGCCGCGCCCTACGCCGGGAAGAAGCTGCCCCTGGAGGACGCCGTCAACCGCGACCTGTGGGACCTGAAGATGGCGGTCTACGCCGCCATGGTGGACCGCATGGACCGCAACATCGGCCGCGTGCTGGACAAGCTGGACGCGATGGGCGCGGCGGAGAACACGCTGGTCCTGTTCCTGTCGGACAACGGCGGCTGCGCGGAGCTGCGCAATGAGACGCCGGACGTCCCGCCCGGCCCCATGGACTCGTACCGCTCCGTGGACCCGCCCTGGGCCAACGCGCAGAACACGCCCTTCCGCAAGTTCAAGCGTTACGACCACGAGGGCGGCATCGCCACGCCGTGCATCGCCCGCTGGCCGGGGCACACCCCCGCAGGCGGCATTGTCCGCCAGGTGGCCCACCTCATTGACGTCATGCCGACGGCGCTGGAGCTTTCCGGCGCGGCCTACCCCGCCGAGCACCGGGGCGAACCCGTGCCGCCGCCCGAGGGCAGGAGCCTCGTGTCCACCCTGCGCGGCGGCGCGGAGACGGCGGACCGGGAGCTGTTCTGGCAGTTCGGCACGAGCCGCGCCGTGCGCAGCGGCGACTGGAAGGCGGTGCGCGAGGGGGACGCCCCCTGGGAGCTGTACGACCTCGCTGCGGACCGCACGGAGACGAAGGACCTCGCCGCGGCGCACCCCGACGTGGTGGGGCGGCTCTCCGCCGCCTGGGCCGCCTGGGCCGCCCGCGTCGCCGCGCCGCCGCAGCCCGCGAAACGCCCCAACATCCTCTGGCTCTCCTGCGAGGACACGGGCCCGCACCTGGGCTGCTACGGCGACCCGGTGGCGCGCACGCCGGTGCTGGACGCCCTGGCCGCCGCGGGCTGCCGCTACACGCACTGTTACACCACCGCGCCGGTGTGCTCGCCGAACCGGTCGTCCATCATCACGGGGGTCCACGCGACGACGCTCGGCTCGCACCACATGCGCTCGGGCGGCGAGGGGAAGGGCGGCTCCCCCCGTCCCGCCCTGCCGCCGGAGGTGGAATGCTTCCCCGCGCTCCTGCGCCGGGCGGGCTACTACTGCTGCAACAACGAGAAGGAGGACTACAACTTCGCCCGCCCGGACGACGTGTGGGACGACTCCAGCAAGCAGGCGCACTGGCGCAACCGGAAGAGCCAGGACCAGCCCTTCTTCGCCGTGTTCAACTACACGGGCACCCACGAGAGCCAGGTGGCCCGGTGGAACAAGCAGCCGAAAAAGGTGGAGACCGAGGCGAAGACCGACCCGGCGGCCGTGACGCCGCCGCCGTACCACGCCGACACGCCGGTCATCCGGGAGCAGTGGGCGCATTACTATGACCTCGTGGCGGGGCTGGACGCATGGGCGGGACGACTCCTCGCCGAGCTGGAGGCCGACGGCCTCGCGGAGGACACCATCGTCCTCTTCTGGTCGGACCACGGCCCCGGCATGGCGCGCTGCAAACGCCTGCTCTACGACTCGGGCCTCCATGTGCCGCTCATCCTGCGCGTGCCTGAGAAGTGGCGGGGCCTGGCCCCCGTGCCGCCGGGCAGCGTGTCCGACGAGCTGGTCAGCTCGGTGGACTTCGCGCCGACCACGCTGCGGCTGGCGGGGGTGCCCCTGCCCGCGCATCTGCAGGGCCGCCCCTTCGCCGGACCGGACCTGCCGCCGCCGCGCGCGCATGTCTACGCGGGCCGCGACCGCATGGACGAGCGCTACGACATGATGCGCGCCGTGCATGACGGGCGGCACAAGTACATCCGCAACTACGAGCCGTGGAAGCCCCGCGACCAGTTCATGAACAGCGCGGAGCTGGGCCCGGTCAAGCAGGAGCTGAACCGCCTGAAACGCGAGGGCGCCCTGCCGGAGGGCGCCGCCTGGATGACCGGCGACCGCAAGCCCGTCGAGGAGCTGTACGACACGGAGGCGGACCCGCACGAGCTGGCCAACCTGGCGGAGGACCCCGCCCACGCGGAGACGCTGGCCCGCCTGCGCGCCGCCCAAGAGAAATGGGCGGCGGACAGCCGCGACCTGGGCCTCCTGCCAGAGGCGGAGCTGAACCGCCTGGGCAAGGAGCACGGCACGCGGCACGCCGTGCACGCCGCCCTCGCGGCGGCGGACCCCACCTTCTGGGACACGCTCCGCACGGCGGCGGCGCTGGCCGGCGCGGGGGCGCCGGAGGGCATGATGCAGCTGCTTTCCGCCGCCCAGGACAGCCCCCACCCCGCCGTGCGGTGGTGGGCCGTGACCGGGCTGGACAATCTGACCGCGGCCCCCCGCGAGGCGCGCGCCGCCCTCCGCAGGGCTCTCGACGACTCCGCCACGGTGGTGCGCGTGGCCGCCGCCGCGGGCGTTGTCCAGCGTCTGCCAGACGACGCGGCCCCCGCGCTGGAGGTGTTGACGGCGGCGCTGGCCGACGGCGACGAGTGGGTCCGCCTCCAGGCGGCCCTCGCGCTGGACGAGCTGGGCGCCCGCGCGCGGCCCGCCCTCGGCGCCCTGCGCGCGGCGGTCAACGACGGCGCAAGCAAATACGTGGCCCGCGTGGCCAACCACGCGGTGAACGCCCTCACGGGCGAAACCAACGAGGTGACCTGACCATGAACACCCGAATCTTTTCCTGTGCGCCGTCCATTCTGTGCGCCCTGCTGGCCTGCGCCGCCGCCTTTGCCGACGGGCCGTATCTCGCCACGGGCATCAAGATCGGCGAGGTCACCCCGGACTCCGCCATCGTCTGGGTGCGCCTCACGCGCGACGCCGGGCGCGTCGGCTCGGACGCCCCGGAGCCCGTCATCCGCTACAAAGACCCGAAGACCGGCAAGCTCCTGGAGGATGAGAAACAGAAGCTGCGCCATTGCGCCCCCGTGGTCGAGTTCCCCAACGGATCCTCCGTGGACACCATCGCGGGCGCGGTCCCCGGCGCGCCCGGCGCCGCGCGCGTTGTCGTCACCCCCGAGGGCGGCGATGCCACGGCGACGGACTGGCTGCCCGTGGACCCGGACCGCGACTTCACGCGCGCCTTCCCCCTCGCGGGGCTGAAACCCGCCACAAGGCACGCGCTCACCGTCGAAACGCGCGGACCGGACGGCGCGCCGGGGCAGACGATGGACGGCGGTTTCCGCACCGCGCCGCCCGCCGACGCCCCCGCGCGGGTCCGCGCCATCATCACCACCTGCCACCGGTACCCGCGGCGCGACCTCGGCGACCAGGGCTACAAGGTGTACGCGGCCATGGCCGCCCTCGACCCGGACTTCTTCATCCACACGGGGGACATTCTCTACTACGACGAGCGGGCGAAGTCCACCGCACTCGCGCGCTGGCACTGGCAGCAGCAGTACAGCCTGCCGTCCACTGTCGCCTTCCACCGGAACATCGCGGCATATTTCATGAAGGACGACCATGACACCTGGCAGAACGACTGCTGGCCCTCCATGAAGAACCCCTACATGGGGACCTTCACCTTCGAGCAGGGGCTCGGCATCTTCCGCGAGCAGGTGCCCATGGGCGAAAAGACCCACCGTAGCGCCCGCTGGGGACGCGACCTGGAGGTGTGGATGGTCGAGGGACGCGACTTCCGCAGCCCCAACGACCTGCGCGACGGCCCCGAAAAGAGCATCTGGGGCGCCGAACAGAAGGCATGGTTCAAGCGCACCGTCGCCGCGTCCGACGCCACCTTCCGCGTCCTCGTCAGCCCCACCCCCGTTGTCGGGCCCGACCGGGACAGCAAGAACGACAACCACGCCAACGACGGGTTCGCCCACGAGGGCCGCGAGCTGCGCGCCTTCCTCGCGTCGCAGAAGAACATGATCACCTGCAACGGCGACCGCCACTGGCAGTACACCTCCAGGGACCCCGAGACCGGCCTGCGCGAGTTCTCCTGCGGCCCCGCCACCAACGAGCACGCCGGCGGCTGGCCCCCCGATGAGCGCCGCCCCGAGCACCTCTACCTCAACGTGGTCGGCGGCTTTCTCTCCCTTGAGGTGGACCGCCCCGGGGGCGTGCCCACCCTCACCGCCCGCTTCCACGATGTGGACGGAAAGGTGCTCTACGAGGAGGCCTTCCCCGCGCAGCCGTAGGGTCCGGCGGGAGCGCGGGCGCGGCCTACTCGAATCTCCGCCAGGAGAACCCCCGGGGCGGGAGCGTCACGCGGACACGGACGGTGTAATCCCGCGCAAGGGGCAGAACCTCCGTCTTTTCGTCGGGGTCCGTCACGGTGGTGTTTTCGGTGAGACCGGCGTAGTAGAGGCTCACCTTCAGCTCGCGCTCGACGGGGGTGTCGAGGGGGTTGAAGGCGACCAGCATGGCTTTCGTCTTCAGCGCGGGGTTCACGTGGAGCATCCAGTCCACGTCGCGGCCGTCGGCGCGGCGGCCGTGGATGAGGTCGCTCTCCAGGATGTCGCGGTGGTCCTTGTACCACGCGACCCACCTGGCGACCATGTCGCGGACGCGCGGGGTGTCGTAGAGCTTGGGGCCGCGGTAGCAGGCCTGAACGCCGAAGGCGAGGTTGCTTGCCAGCATGCGCTCGTAGTGGTCCAGATGCTCGTCCAGGGGCTCGATGGTGGCCGCCGCGCCGCCGCCGTGGTACTCCGTCAGGGGCACGAACATCCACCCCATGCCGGGGGCCTTTTCCCAGGTGCCGTCGTAAATGTTCTGGCGCGTGTGGATGACCTGCTGGTCGCGCGGGAGGCTCCAGTTGGTCTCGCGGTAGCCCATGCCCGTCTTGTTCGACCCGCTGAGAAAGTACCAGTCGGGCACGTTGAGGAAGACGCCGTTCCCCCGGCACCAGTGGTAGAAGTCCGTGATGAGCCGCCACTGGGCCCAGCGCGAGTCGGCCAGCCCCCGGTGGCCGGGGTGCTCCGCGCTCATGCACGCGTCGCCGGGGTACGACCCGTCGTGCTCCAGCAGGGTGAACCCGCTGGTCTCGTAGAAGCGGCGCAGTTTGCCGAAGTATTCCAGGCCCCACTCGCTGAGGAGGCACGGCGAGTGGCCGAAGGCGGGCGCTTCGCCCTCCGGGGAGACCACGTCGTTCTTCGCGTCAATGGACCGCGAGGCGAGGAGGGAGTAGCCGCCGATCTCGACGCCCTTCTCCTTCGCGTGGTCCGCGTACTGGCGCAGGCGTTTGCGGTAGGCCTCCTTTTCGTTTTCGATGTCGAAGCCGCTGCCGAAGGAGAGGATGACCATCTCGAAGCCCGTGTCCGCGCACTGGCCTATGGCGTTCAGCACGGTTTTGGGGTCCGAATGGCGGACATGCAGCATGAGCGGGTTCTCGGTGCACCACGGCGCGATGGTCCGGTACATGCGGCGCAGGGCGAGGCCGTTGCGCTCGCGGTCGTAGCCGTCATACGGCAGGACGAACGCGCGGAACGACGCGAAGGTGTCGCCCGGGGGGATCACCGCCGCCGGGCCGAGGTCCGGCCCCACCTCCAGCAGGCAGGGGTTCTTCCTCTCGTAGTTCACCTGCGTCTCGTAGTCCGGATCGGGCACCCAGCGGTAGGCGTGGCGGCCGGCGTTCAGCGGGCTCATGGCGAGAAAGGCGTAGTCCGTCTCGACATGCAGGTTCGGCGGGCGCGCCGCCCCCGCGCGGTCCTCCACGTCGGAGCTGTGCTCCACCGCCGCCAGCAGCTCGCTCGTGAAGGCATCCAGCGTCACCGCCGCCGCGCCGCCGTTGGTCACGGTGATCCACTTGGAATACAGGGGGATGCCGTCGTACATCTCGTAGTGGACCGTCACCCGGAGCCCGGCGAGCTCCGCGGGCGCGCCGTCGGGCATCGCGTAGTCCATGGCGAGGTGGACCCCCGGCGGCGGCCAGGCCGCGTCGGGCGCGGCGCGGCGGACCCGCTTCCACGCGAACCGCTCCTCCGCCGGGCCGGTGGAGAATCCCGTGAAGCGCATGGCCTCCGGGGCCGCCGTGAGGGTGTCCAGCCAGTCCGCGCGCAGGAAGGCGTGGTTCGGCTGGCCCTTCAGGCCGCCCACCTCGATGCGGACGCCGTTCACGGTGACGACCGCCTCCGGCTTCACCCCGCGCAGGTGCGGCTCGCCCGTGGCGAGGTTGTCCAGCCCCACCGTCGCCGCGTTCGGCGCCAGGCGGAAGGTCCGCCGGATCAGGCCGTTCGACAGGGCGATGCCGCCGTCGGGCGCGGCGCAGACCGCCGCCTTCGCCGCCGGCCGGGCGACGAGCCAGTCCGTGTCGCCCACGGCGGGCTCCTGCGCCAGCGGCGGCAGCTCCGACACCGTCGCGGCGAACGCCGCGCACGAACAGAAGAGAAACGCCAGGGCAAGCAATCCTGCAGCGCGCATCACGGGGCCTCCTCGGGTGGGGTTGCCTCCACACTACCCGTCCGGGCCGGCGCGCGTCAATTCGCGCCGTCGGGACAGTTGCCCGGCGGACGCAGGAGGGGTAGAATCTTGGCCGGGCGGCGAAGGGCCGGCCCGGTCAAGGGAGACCCGGCATGGAAAGCTTGGAAAACATCGAGAACCGGCAGATTGTCGGGATGGTCGGCGCGGTGGTGCTGTTTCTCGGGGTGTTCGCGCCGGTGGAGCGGATGGACGAGCTCGGCACGGTCAGCTTCGTGGGGGCGTGGGTGCTGCCGGGCACGCTCGTGCTCCTGCTCGCCGCGGCCACGCTCGGGTTGGCGCTCTGGGGGAAGACACGCTGGCTCTGGCTGACGGGGGGGCTGTGCGTGCCGGTGATTCCGGCGGCCTACCTCCTGCGCAGGGCGGAGGTCGCCAAATTCGGGGCGGACCTGCCGCTGGAGTGGGGCTGGCTGGTCATGGCGGCGGGGGTGCTGGTCATCCTCGCGGCCGCCGGCCTCCACGAGTGGGAGGAGCGCCGCTAACCCCCGTGGACGCCCTCTACCTGATGACCGCCCTGGTGACAAGCGCCGTGAGCATGGGCATGCTGGTCTACGGCGTGCGGCAGAAGGACCCCCTCATCCTCGCGTTCGGCGTGGCCTTCGGCGCCCTGCCCATGGTGCTGACCGGCGGCTGGGCGTCCCTCCTCGGCGCCCTGGCCCTGGGCGCGGGGTTTCTCGCCGCGCGCAAATGGATTCAGTGACCCGCCGCACCTTCGGGAGCGGAGGGAGGCCGGGTTCCCTACCCCGCAGAGGCCCCCCACACCAAACGGAACCGCCGGTATTCAAAGAGACGGAACGCCTCCTCGGGAATCTCCGACAAGGCAACGTCCATGTCCTCTATCGGCTCATCCTCCTCCGGCGGCTCGGCCAGCCACCAATCCACGAGGTCCACCTGCCGTCCAGCCTGCAGGAGTCCCGCCAGCACCCGGTACAGTTCCCCGGTGGCGGCCACCGCGTCATCCTCCTCCTCGTACCAGTCCACCGGGGGGCCGAAACCGAGTTCCCGCGAGTTTCCTGACAGATGCCTAAAGGTGCATCCGCAGTGGCTCTTTGACTGAACCTCCCACCGGCGGGGGTGCTGGAGCCATGATGCCGGTGCCTCCGGGAAGCCTTCCGGCAGGGGAAAGAAGCGGAGCAGTTCCGTGTTGTGTGCGGACAGATCCTCGGGGCCGTCGGTCGAGAGGCAGACAAGGTTGCACATGAATTGATCCTCCCGCTCTGTTGGCGGCTGTTCACGCCCCGCGGGCGCGGAGCTTGGCGTCAATGAACTGTCTGTGGTTGAGCCGCAGCAGGTCCATGAAGCGGTGGGCGAGATGGTCCTCGTGGGCGCTGAGGACGCCGTCGGCGAGGAAGACGCGCCACAGCTCCTCCATCATCCAGACGCGCTCTTCCTGGCTTAACTGCTGGTTTACGGTGTTGGTGTGCTCGAAGAGGCCCACGCTGCCCTCCCGCGCGGCGGCGCAGGCGTCGAACAGGTCGCGCACCTCGTCGTCGTCGAGGCCGAACTTGTTCCGCAGGGTCTCCGCCGCGCGGGCGGTCTCGGCGGGGTCGAGGGTGTTGTCCGCCGAGGCGGCCTCGAGCAGGAGCATGCACACGGCGCGCTGCAGGCGCTTTTCGCGCGCCTCCCTCTGCTCGTCCGGATCGGCCTTCCTGAACCACGAGCCCAGCATGCGTCACTCCCCCCCTTCAAACAGGATGCGGACTTTCGGCCCCGTAAAGTGCTCGCCCGCGCCAGGGGTCAGCTCGGCCCAGTGCCGCTTCTCCAGCGGCCCGGAGGGGTCGAGATCGTTGACCAGCAGGGAGAACCCGGCGGCGCCGCCCGCCTTCAGGGCGAGCCAGGGCAGCTCGGCGGCGGGGAAGGCCGCCTCGTACACCGTGCGGCGGCCGTCGCGCCTCACGGCGAGGGGCACGGCGGCGGTGACGGAGTCCACACTCTTGTCGGGCCGCTCGTGCGAGAAGACCTGCGGCCCCTGCGGCGTGAGGCTGAAGCTCCAGTTGGACTCCTCCACCCAGAGCTCCACGCTGTCGTTCATCCAGACCGTGTCGCCCGCGAAGGGCTGGAAGAACTCGTTGTCCTCCGCCTCCACGGCGATGTAGAGGTTCTTCTCGTCCCACATCACCCGGGTGGAGGCCCGGAGGTCTTCGGTGTCGGCGGGGTCGAAGCTCACGCCGTAGGTCAACGGCGCGGCGGGGGCGTCGCCCCACTCCGACAGGTCGCCGTCCAGCGTGACGGGCCCCTGCGCCTTCGGCGCCTTCAGCGTCGGCACCAGGTTAATCTCCCGCGCGAGCGCGAGCGGCTTGCCCGTCTCCGGGTTGCCCACCTCGCCCTTCAGCGCCGGCACGGGGAAACGCACCGTCCCTTCTGACCGCACGCGCGCGGCGGCCCGCGCCGTTGCGCCGGGCGCGGCGTTCAGCGTCGTCTCCGGCGGGTCCACGCTCCAGCCCGCGGGCACGTCCCACCGGAACACGCCCCCGGCGGGGACCGCGAAGGGGTTTTTCAGCGTCATCACGACGTCGCCCCCGAAGGGTTCTCCCAGCGGCACGGTGACCTCCTCCGTGGCGAGCATGCCCTTCAGCTCCCGCGCCCGCAGCACGCCCGCCTCGGTGACCGTGTCGGCGGGCAGCGTCGCATGCGGCTTCACCACGGTCCACGACACGGCGTCCCCGCGCACCTTCACGGCGAGGTAGCAGAAAAGGCCGCCCTCCTCCTCCGGGGTGCGCACGCCGCCCCCGGCGCTGCCCGAAACGACATACTGGACGCCGTCGCGCTCGCCCCAGTGGCGGTAGTAGTGCAGGTGCCCGGCGAACACGGCGCGCACGGGGTGCGGTTGGATCATCTCCGCGATGTGCGCCCAGTCGCGGTCCCAGTTGCCCATGAACAGCGGCGCGTGCAGGAACAGGAAAAGGTGGCGGGCCGTGCTCGCCGCGAGGGTTGTCTTCAGCCATTCCCGCTGCGCCGCGCTGAACCCGTCCGGGTCGCCCGGCTCCTCCGTGTTCAGCACGACACACTCCACGGTTCCCCGGCGGACCGTGTAGTTGAACGGGCCGACCCGCTCCTCGTACACCCGCAGCACCTCGGGGTCCGTGTTCATCGTGTCATGGTTCCCCGCCACGGGGAAGAAGGGCGCGTCGAGGGCGGCGACATTGCCCAGAAACTCGTCCCACATGGGCCCCACCTCGGCGGGCGGCCCGCCCATGATCATGTCGCCCGCGCAGACCACAAAGTCCGGCTTCAGTGCGTTCCACTCCTGGATCATGTCCAGGAAAACCTGCGGCGTCCCCAGCATGCCCCCCGGCTGCGGGTCCGCGCAGACAATGAAGTCCACCGCCTCCGCGCAGGCCTCCGGCGTCGCCGCAAGTTTCCCCAGCGACTTCTCCGCGAGGCTCTCCGCCCCGCACACCCCCGCCGCCAGCAGCAGGCACGCCGCAAGAAATGAAAACCGGGCTCCGTGTCTCATGAGGAAAAGCTCCCGCGCGGCGGAGTTAACCCGCCCGCCGCGCCTGTCCCGCCATGGTAGACCATCCCCCACCGCGCGGACAAGCAGGGGGCGAAAAACGGGCGGGATTTTTCCGCCGGACGCTGTGGTATTCTAGGGCGGTCGGGCGAACGGCGGCCTGCGGGCCCAAACAGAAGGACACCAGGGACATGACTCAGCACGTTTTGGCAGGGATGGTGGCGACGCTTGTTCTGGGCGCGGGGGTGTGCGGGGCCGCGGAGCCGCCGCGGGCCGAGCATCCGCGGCCGGACATGATGCGGGGCGCGTGGATGACGCTGAACGGGGAGTGGGAGTTCGCGGAGACGGACGACAATGAGGCGGAATACCTCGGCGACGCCGCGTACCCCGACAGGATCACGGTGCCCTTCTGCCGCGAGAGCGCGCTGTCGGGCCTGGGCCGCACGGGCTTCATCCGCAACGTGTGGTACCGCCGCGCCTTTGAGGTGCCGGCGGACGCCGAATGGTCGGGAAAGCGGGTCCGGCTCCATGTCGGCGCGTGCGACTGGCGCACGCGGGTGTGGGTTAACGGCATTCTCCAGGGCACGCACACCGGCGGCAGCGCGCCGTTCTGGTTCGACGTGACCGGTGCGCTGAAGCCCGGCGCGAACACGGTGGTCGTCCACGCCTTCGACGACGTGCGCTCGGGCGTGCAGTCCTCGGGCAAGCAGTCGCAGAAACTGGAGAGCCACGGCTGCGTGTACACGCGCACCACGGGCATCTGGCAGCCCGTCTGGCTGGAGGCCGTCGGCGGCGCCTTCATCGAGAAGCTGCGCGTGACGCCGGACGTGGCCGGAAGCCGCGCCACCGTGTGGGCGCGCGTGGACGGCGCGGCGCCGGGCATGACGCTGAGGGCGTCCGCCGCCTTCGGCGGCAAGGAGATGGGCTGCGCCGAGGCCGCCCTTGAGGGCGGACAGGCGACGCTGGTGGTGGACCTGAAGGAGGCGCATCTGTGGGCCGCGGGCGACCCCAACCTCTACGACCTCAGCCTGTCCGTTGTCCGCGGCGACGCCGTGGTGGACGCCATGGACAGCTATTTCGGCCTGCGCTCCGTGACCATCGAGGGCCGCGCCATTCTGATCAACGGCAAGCCGGTCTTCCAGCGGACCGTGCTGGACCAGGGCTTCTACCCGGACGGCATCTGGACCGCGCCGACGGACGCGGCGCTCAAGGCCGACATCGAGATGAGCCAGGCGGCGGGGTTCAACGGCGCGCGGCTCCACCAGAAGGTGTTCGAGCCCCGCTTCCTGCACTGGGCGGACAGGCTGGGCTACCTCGTGTGGGGCGAGTTCCCCAACTGGGGCCTGAACTACAAGAAGCCCGAGGTCAACGCCCCGGTGATCAACGAGTGGCGCGAACTGCTGGAGCGTGACTGCAACCATCCGGCCATCATCGGATGGTGCCCCTTCAACGAGACGCCGGCGGAGGCGGAGTTCCTTCAGAACACCGTGGTGGACCTGACCCGCGCGGTGGACCCGACCCGCCCGGTCATTGACTCCAGCGGCTGGCATCACGGGCATCCGAACCCCATTGTCATGGACGCCCACGACTACAACCAGGACCCCGCCACGTTCAAAGCGAGGTGGGACGCCGAATGCGGCCCGGACAGCTACCCCGCGCCGCGCAAGGACGTGCCGGGGACCGCGATCCCCTTCTTCGTCAGCGAGTACGGCGGCATCGGATGGAATGTGGGCGAGGGCGCGTGGGGCTATGGCAACAACCCGAAGACCCTCGACGAGTTCTACGCGCGGCACGAGGGCCTGACCAAAGCGCTCCTCGACAACCGGCACATGTTCGGCTTCTGCTACACCCAGCTCACGGACATCGAGCAGGAGCAGAACGGCATCTACACCTACGACCGCAAACCGAAGTTTGACCTGGCCCGCATCAAGGCGGTCAACAGCGCCCCGGCGGCCTACGAACAGAACCCGCCGATTGGAAAGGAAACGGGCATGAGCATCACGAAGGAGGCCTACGGAACACTCCCGGACGGGCAGGCGGCGGACCTCTACACGCTGTCCAACCGCAACGGCATGAAGATGCGCGTGACCAACTACGGCGGCATTGTGACCGAGCTGTGGGTGCCGGACAAGAACGGCGCCGCCGCCGACGTGGCCCTGGGCTACGACAGCCTGGAGGACTACCTCAAGGCGACGCCGTACTTCGGCGCGATCGTGGGCCGCTACGGCAACCGCATCGCCAAAGGCAAGTTCACCCTGGACGGCAGGGAGCACACGCTGGCGACCAACGACGGCCCCAACGCGCTCCACGGCGGGCTCAAGGGCTTCGACAAGGTGCTGTGGGCGGCGGAGCCGGTGCGCCGCGCCGACGCCGTCGGCCTGCAACTGAAGCGCACGAGCCCCGACGGCGAGGAGGGCTACCCCGGCAACCTCACCCTCACCGTGACCTACTGGCTCACGGCGGCCAACGAGCTGGAGATCGAGTACGCCGCCGTGACGGACGCGCCGACGGTGCTGAACCCGACCTTCCACGGCTACTTCAACCTGCGCGGCCACAACAACGGCGACATCCTCGGCCATGAGATGATGCTCAACGCCGGCCGCTTCACGCCCGTGGACAAGACCCTCATCCCGACGGGGGTGCTCCAGCCCGTGGCGGGCACGCCCTTCGACTTCACGAAGCCCTTCGCCATCGGCGCGCGGGTGAACGGCGACCACGAGCAGCTCAAGTTCGGGCTGGGCTACGACCACAACTTCGTGCTTGACCGGACGGCGGGCGGGCTGTCGCTGGCGGCGCGCGTGCGCGAGCCGGAATCGGGCCGTGTGATGGAGGTCTGGACCACCGAGCCGGGCATCCAGTTCTACTGCGGCAACTTCCTCGACGGCACCAACGTCGGCAAGGGCGGCCACGCCTACCAGTACCGCACGGGCTTCTGCCTGGAGACCCAGCACTTCCCCAACTCGCCCAACCAGCCGGATTTCCCCCCCGTGGTCCTGCGCCCCGGGGAGACCTACACCCAGCACACGGTCTACCGTTTCATGACGGACTGACCGGAACCGAAAAAGGAGACGGCCATGAACCCGCTGATCTGCGCAGCCCTCGCGGGCCTGAGCCTCGCCCAGCCGGCCTACAAGGCGGACTGGGCCTCCCTCGACAAGCGCCCCAACCCGCAGTGGTTCGAGGACGCCAAGTTCGGCATCTTCATCCACTGGGGCGTCTACTCCGTGCCCGCGTGGGGGCCGAAGGAGCGCTATTCCGAGTGGTACTGGCACGACATGCAGGACAAGAACGGCGAGACCTGGAAGTTCCACGAGGCCACCTACGGCGCGGACTTCGCCTACCAGGACTTCGCGCCCCTGTTCAAGGCGGAGATGTACAACCCGAAGGACTGGGCGTCCGTGTTCAAGCGCTCCGGCGCGAAGTACGTCGTGCTCACGTCGAAGCACCACGAGGGCTTCTGCCTCTGGCCCGACCCGAACAACTGGAACTGGAACGCCGTGGACATCGGGCCGCACCGCGACCTGGCCGGCGACCTCGTCGAGGCGGTGCGCGCCGAGGGCCTGCGCATGGGCTTCTACTACTCCCTCTACGAGTGGTTCAACCCCATCTACAAGAGCGATGTGAACCGCTACGTGGACCAGTACATGCTCCCGCAGCTCAAGGACCTCGTCGAGCGCTACAAGCCCGACCTCGTCTGGCCGGACGGCGAGTGGGAGCACCCCAGCTCCGTCTGGCGCAGCGAGGAGTTCCTCGCGTGGCTCTTCAACGAGTCGTCCGCGCCCAAGGACGTGGCTGTTAACGACCGCTGGGGCAAGGAGTGCCGCGAGAACCACGGCGGCTTCGGCACGCCCGAATACCAGCACCGCTCCGACGGCCGCCTGTCCAGCGCGGGCCTCTTCGAGGAGTGCCAGGGCATGGGCATGTCCTTCGGCTACAACCGCAACGAGTCCGCGGAGAACTACCGCAGCACGGAGAAGCTGCTTGAGCTGCTCATCAACACCGTGAGCCGCGGCGGCAACCTGCTGCTGGACATCGGCCCCACGGCCGACGGGCGCATCCCGGAGATCATGGAGCAGCGCCTGCTCGAGATGGGCGAGTGGCTCGCCGTGAACGGCGAGGCGGTCTACGGCACCGACCGCTGGGAAAAGGCCCCGGAACTGGAGAAGGTGCGCTTCACGCAGAAGGACGGCGCGGTCTACGCCATCTGCCTCGGCTGGCCGGGCGAAAAGCTGGTTGTCCCGAATGTGACGAAGGCCAAGTCCGCCGAGGCCTCCATGCTGGGCCTGGACGGCCCGCTGGCGGCCGCCGTGGACGCCGACTCCGTTTCTGTTACCATACCCGCGCTGACGCCGGACAAGCTCCCCTGCCGGCACGCGTGGGTGGTGAAGCTCGCGCTGAAATAGAACCCCCCGGGACGGCGCGGTCCGCCCCCGGAACAGAAGAAGGAAGTGAACGATGCGTGACATGATGCTTGTGGCCGGCGTGTTTCTCATGGCGGCGGGGATGGCCCCCGCGCAGGATGCCCAGACCTACGCGGAGCGCCTGGGCTTCCCCAAGGGCGCCAAGGTGGTGATCTTCCACGTGGACGACGCGGGGATGCACCACGACGCGAACGTGGGCACCATTGAGGCCATGGAAAAGGGCGTGGCCACCTCGGCCAGCATCATGTTCCCCTGCCCCTGGGTGCCCGACATCGTGAAGTACGCCAAGGAGCGCCCGGAGTCCGACTTCGGCCTCCACTGCACCCTCACCTCCGAGTGGAAGAGTTACCGCTGGGGCCCTGTGGCGGGCAAGGCGGCGGTGCCCGGCCTCGTGGACGAGGAGGGCTGCCTCTGGCACGAGGTGGAGCAGGTGGCGGCCAAGGCGACGCCCGACGAGGTGGAGAAGGAGCTGCGCGCGCAGCTGGACCGCAGCCTCACCATGGGCTGGCGGCCCACCCACCTCGACACCCACATGGGCACTGTCTTCGCCACCATGCCCTTCATGGAGCGCTACGTGAAGCTCGGCGCCGAGTACGGCATCCCCGTCATGGCCCCCGGCGGCCACGGCCAGTATGTCTCCGCCGAGGACCCGAAGATCGGCCCCATGCTCCCCGTCCTCGGCGAGATGGTCTGGTCCCTCGGCCTGCCCGTGCTTGACGACCTCCACACCGGCTACGGCACCAAGGAGGCCGCCGACAAGAAGGCCCAGATCATCGCCTTCCTCCGCGAGATGAAGCCCGGCCTCACCCAGTTCATCGTCCACGCCACCCGCCCCTCCGAGAACTTCAAGGAGGTCACCGGCTCCGGACCCATGCGCCTCGCCGAGCTGGAGGCGCTCACCTCCCCCGAGGTCAAGCAGGTTGTCGAGGAGGAAAAGGTCATCCTCACCACCTGGCGCGAGCTCAAACAGCGCCGCGACGCCGCCAAGTAAGCGCAGAACACCGGCGCGGGGACGCACTTCAGCGTCCCCGCGCTTTTTTTTGGAGCACTTCAAGGGGGGGGGAAGCCGCCTCTGCAGAATGCCGCCGCTCAACCCCGGGATGCCCTGTCCCTTGGACGCCTGGCGCCTGTCCACCCCGTCCACTCTGTCCACATCGTCCGCCGAGCCCCCCGGCTACCCCTTTCGCCGGCCCCGGTGGTACAATGCGCCCAGACCCGAATACCCCGCGCGCCGGGGTTATCCGGCATACCTTGCGGAGGACGTTTTACCATGAAAAACCGCGTGTTCACCACCGGCGAGGCGGCCGGCATCTGCGGCGTGTCCGCGGACACCGTGTCGCGCTGGTTCGACCTGGGCCAGATTGACGGGTACCGGCTGGGCCCCGGCGGCGACCGGCGCATCCCCTACCAGAGCCTGCGCAAGTTCATGCTGAGCCACGGCATTCCCCTGGACCGGCTGGAGGAGAGCGAACGCCGGGTGCTCGTGCTGGACGACGACCCGTTCTACCTGGACACCATCCCGTCGGTCCTGGGCCGCGACGAGGTCTACGCGGTGCTGACGGCGTCCACGGGCTTCGACGCCGGGGTGATCGTCGTGGAGCACACCCCGCAACTGGTCATCCTCGATGTGAACCTGTCGGACACGGACGGGCGGCTGGTCGCCGAGCGGATCAAGAACCGCGCGGAGACGCGCAACACCCGGATTCTGGGGATGTCGGCGCTGCTGGACGAGGCGGGGGCGCGGGCGCTGGAGGACCACGGCTTCGACGGGTTCCTGAAAAAGCCCTTCACGGACGAGGAGCTGATCGCCCGGGTCAGCGAGCTGTTCGAGCTGCCCAACGCCAAGCTGAACCGCCCGAAACTCCCGCGCTATTGAGAACTTCTCTTGGCGCAACGCCGCGGAGGCGCGGAGAGGAGGGGCAGGGGATCGCGTGCCCCCCGCTCTGCGGCTCTAAGCGTTCCGAATCTCAAATTTCAAATTTGAGAGCCCGAAAAGCGGGCGGCCCCCGGGGCGGCAGCCTTCCGCCTCTGAAATTTCGAATTTGAGATTCCGAAGAGCAAACGTCTCTCGTGGCGGACACCTCCGGGGCGGCGGCCTTCCGGAGGGCGCGCGGCGCGGGGGCTTCCATACTCCTCCCACAGCGGCAGGCTTCCGCCTCTGAAATTTCAAATTTGAGATTCCGGGGGATGCGGTTTCTGCGCGGCGTTTCCGGGCCGCCCGTGGGCCGCGGCGTTTTCCTTGACACCCGCCGTCCCGGGGGGTCAGAATGCGGGGGGTGGCGGCGGCGGGCGTGTTTGCATCCAACCCCAGTCCCAAGGAGACCCCTGCCATGACGAAGAAACTCACGCGCCGCGGATTCCTTTCCGCCTCGGCGGCCGCGGTGGCCGCGCCCATGATCGTGCCCGCGTCGGCCCTCGGCCGCGACGGGACGGTGGCCCCGTCGGAGCGGATCACCGTGGGGTGCATCGGCATCCGCGGGCGGGGCTTCAGCGACCTGCAGTGGCTCATCGGCAACAAGGACACGCAGGTGCTGGCGATCTGCGACATCTGGAAGCAGCAGCGCGAGAAGGTGAAGGCCTTCGTGGACGAGACCTACGGCAACACGGACTGCGCCATGTACCGCGACCTGCGCGAGTTCCTGCCGTCGCGGCCGGACATTGACGCCGTGCTGATCGCCACGGGGGACCACTGGCACGCGCAGGCGTCGGTGCGGGCGATGCGCGAGGGCAAGGACGTGTACACGGAGAAGCCCTCAAGCATGACGATCGCCGAGGGGCAGGCGGTGGTGGAGGCGGCGAGGCGCTACGGCCGGGTGTACCAGACGGGGACGCAGCGCCTGAGCGAGGCGAACCACGTCTTCTGCATCGAGATGGCGCGCACGGGCCGCCTGGGCAAGGTGCACACGGCCTACGCGCACATCGCGCCGTGGGACAAGGCCAAGATGAAGCGCGAATGGAAGCCCGCGGAGCCCCTGCCGCCGGTGGACGAGGTGGACTGGGACATCTGGCTCGGCCCGTGCCCCTGGCGGCCCTTCAACCTGTCGTATGTGAGCGGCGGCTGGCGCGGCGACTACGACTTCCACACGAGCTGCATCGGCGAGTGGGGCGCCCACACCTTCGCGCAGGCGCAGGCGGGGCTGGACGCGGGCGACACGTCGCCGGTCCATTACCAGTATGTGGAAAACGACTCGGGCGACGGCATGGTCTGCACCTTCGCCAACGGGCAGAAGATGGTGCTGTCGCGGGGCGACAAATACTGGCACGGGTCCTGCGGCGAGCGCTTCGACGGGGAGCGCGGCTGGGTGGCGGCGGCGGACGGCTACACCGCCCCCGAGGCGTCGTCGCCGGAGCTGCTGGCGGAGTATGACAAGGTGGTCGGCGAGTATGTCGCCCGCACGGGCCGCTCCCTCGACCACATGCGCAACTTCCTCGACTGCGTGAAGTCGCGCGAGCAGGCGGTGGCCGGCCCCTCCGTCATGCACCGCTCCATGAGCACGGTCCACGCCGCCAACATCTGCATGTGGCTGGAGCGCGACATGGCCTTCGACCCCGCCGCCGAGGCCTTCATCAACGACGACGAGGCGAACCGCCTGCGCGCCCGCGCCCAGCGCGATTCCTGGACCATCTAACCCCAGCATCCCACCCGGAGGATTTTCCCATGCGCATGCGCGCCGCCGTTCTGATGTCTGTGCTGTTCGCCCTGTGCGCTGTTTCGATGCCGGCCCGCGCGCAGGAGCCCGAAGCCCCGCAGGTCTCCTGGGAGCAGACCGAGGCCCTCCGCCTGCTCTCGCTCTCCGGCGGCCCCGCCGACGTGCCCGCGGCCGCGGCGCTCCTCG
>JAPXRP010000051.1:0-23664 GCA_033813475.1 Candidatus Hydrogenedentota bacterium | reverse complement strand
AAGAAAGACAGAATCACATAACCAAGGGACGTCCTTGCCACTCGCAGGCGTTTCTCGAGGGACATTTTAGTGCGATTGCCCTGAATTGACAAGCAGGCGGCGGATGCGGTATTTTTCCGGCCGGGCAGTGTCGCATTTCTTGCTAGAATCCTTTAGGAGGCGTGTGATGGAAGAAAAAGACTTTGTGTTGTCCCTCATGGTGCCGGGCGGGTGGCTCGCGGGCATTCTGGGGCTGGTGGCCGGAGTCATCGGCTTCGTCCTCTACACCGTGGCCTCTCCGGTGCTCTTCTTCATCGCCCTGTTCTACCCCGGCGGCCCTGAAGACGTGGTCAACGATCTGTTTGGCTGAAACGGCCGCGCCAGGCCCGGCGGCCGGGGCGGCGCGGACACCCCGGAAGGAGTCTCCGGAGGAGCAAGCCCTTGGTTCGGGATGAGACGCGCGGCCTGCACCCCAAGGCGGGGCTGGTTCTTTCGCTGAACGCGCTTTACAACGTGGCCGAAGCCCTGTGTTCGGTCTTCGTGGGCGTCTATTTCTACGTCAACAGCCTCGACTTCCGGGTGGTCTGCCTGCACTACACCGCGCTTTATGCGGTGACCCCCGCGGTGTTCCTGCTGGCGGGGTGGTACGCCAAAACCCGCGACCGGGTGCATGTCTTCCGCATCGGACTGGTGCTGCACGCGGTGTACTACGGGGCGCTTCTCTGGCTTCAGGAGGACTCGGCAAACCACGCCGTGGCGCTGGGGGCGCTGCTGGGGGTGACCTGGGGCTTCTTCTGGGCGGGCAACAACACCTTCACCTTCGACTACAGCACCCTTGAGCGCCGCGACTACTTTCTGGGGATGCTCTCCACGGTGAGCGCCGTGGCGCGGCTGGCGGGCCCGCTGATCGCCGGTCTCATCATCGGCCTGGCGCCCCGCGCCGAAACGGGTTACCGCGCCGTGTTCACCCTGGCCCTTCTGCTGTATCTGGCGGCCATCGCGGCAAGCATGCGGATCCCGCGCGACGGGGTCCGCCGCCCCTTTCATCCGCGCCCGGCGTTCTTTCCGCCGCCCGGGGACTGGCGTCTGGTCATGGCCGCCTCGGCGACCCTTGCCGGTTCCTTCCACATCCTCCAGTTCGTGCTTGCCGTGATCCTGTTCCTGCGCACGGGCAGCGAGATCAGCGTGGGCGGGTTCGCCTCGGCCCAGGGACTCATCGGGGTGGCGGCCGCCTGGTTTGTGGGGCGCACGGTCACGGTCCGCACCCGGAAGCCCTTCATGCTGGCGGGCACACTGGTGATGGTTGCGGCGGGCTGCCTGGTCGCCTGGCGGCTGGACCTGGTGACCCTGGTCCTCTTCGGGTTCCTGCGCAGCGTCTCCGAGCCGCTCTTCGGCATTCCCCACACGGGCATCCGCTTCGATGTCATGTCGCGCACCGCCGCCCCCGGCGACCGCATCGAGTACCTGGCCGCGTGGGAGCTTCCCCTGGCGGCGGGCCGCCTGTTCACCATGACGCTCGTGGTGCTCCTGTACACCTTCTTCGGCGAGACGGGGCTTCGCGCCACCATTGCCGTAATCAGCCTGTACCGCGTTGGCACCTATCTTCTTCTCCGGCGGGTGTCCATCGTGGCGGACCCGGAGCTTCTGGAAGACCGGGCGCGCGGCTGATCCCGCCGCCCTGCCGGTGAATGGTTGTGCCGGCCGGCCCCGGCCTGTGGTAGTATCATCCCGTCAGGCAGGATGCTGTGTGGTGGAACCGTTGACTCTTGGAGGGATGTGTCATGGGCAGGCGTGTTTCTTTTCATCTTCTTCTCGCCGCAGTGCTGTTTGGGTGCTGCGCCGCGCCGTCCGCGCGGGCGCAGTTGACCGACAGCGACCTGGAGGCGCTGCGCGCCGAGGGCGTGGCCCGGGGCTGGACCTTTGAAATAAGGCGGACCACGGCGTCCACCCTCCCGGAGGAGGCCCTCACGGGATTGCGCCTGCCGCCGCCGGAGGACCCCCATTGGAAGAATGCCCCGGCCATGCCCGCGCCAAAGGAGAAGGCCGACCCGCCCTCCTCCTGGGACTGGCGCGCCCTGGGCGGCGTGACCCCCGCCAAGGACCAGGGTGCCTGCGGGAGCTGCTGGGCCTTCTCCACCATGGGCGTGGTCGAGAGCGCCATCCTCCGCGCCGACGGCCTGGTCGTTGACCTGTCCGAGCAGCACCTGCTGAGCTGCAACACCTCCAACTGGGGCTGCTCCGGGGCGACCTGGGGATACTCCTGGCTGATTGACCAGCCGGACACCTGCGGCCGCGTGGGCGCGGTCCTGGAGGCGGATTACCCCTACAGCGCCGCGCGGTCGGAGTGCCTGTGCGCCGCGCCGCGGCAGTACCGTGTCCGGGAATGGGGCTATGTCAACGGGCTGCGCCCCCCGGTGGACGACATCAAGCAGGCCCTCATGCTGCACGGCCCCCTCGGCATCTCCATCTACACGAACGCGCCCTTCAGCGCCTACGGCGGCGGCGTGTACAACGCGTGCGACCCCGACGCCACCATGTTCGACATTGACCACGCCATCATGATCGTGGGCTGGGACGACGCGCTGGGCGACGGCGGCGCCTGGATCATCAAGAACTCCTGGGGCGAGGACTGGGGCGAGAACGGCTTCGGCTATGTGGCCTACGGCTGCAACCTGGTCGGCTTCGCCGCCAACTATGTCGTCTATGACGGGCTCGACGCCCGCCTGTCCGTCTCCCCCGCCACAGGCACCCACCTTTCCGGACCCGCCGGAGGCCCCTACACGCCCGAAACGGCGCAGTACACCGTGGCCAACAACGGCGCCGCCCCGGTGCAGTGGGCGGTGACCGCCCCCGCGTGGATTACCGCGGCGCCCGCCGGCGGCGCGCTTTCCCCCGGCGGGTCGGCGCAGGTGACCGTCACGGTCAATCCGGCGGGTGTGCCGGCCGCCGGCGGCCTGTTCAACGGGGACCTGGTATTCGCCCTGCCGTCCCTGGCGGTGGAGGAGCGGCGGCAGGTGTCCCTCTCCCTGCCCAAAGAGGTGCTCTACAGTTTTCCGCTGGACACGGACCCCGGGTGGGGCGTCACGGGCAACTGGGCCTTCGGCGCGCCGCTGGGGTTCTCCGGCCCGAACGGCGCGGACCCCGCCGCCGCCTTCACCGGCGCCAATGTCTACGGCTACAACCTCGCGGGCTACTACGAGAACAGCATGACCGCGCGCCACCTGACCACGGACGCGCTGGACTTCACGGGGCACCAGGACATCGAGCTGCGCTTCATGCGCTGGCTGGGCGTGGAGTCGTCGCGGTACGACCACGCGCAGATACAGGTGAGCGTGGATGGCGGGGCCTGGGTCACCGTCTGGAACCACGAGGGCGGAAACCTCGCCGAGTCGGCGTGGACCGGGCGCGTGGTGGCGCTGCCGGCCTCGGCGGCCAACAAGGCCTCCGTGCGCGTGCGCTGGGTCATGGGCCCCACGGACAGCTCGGACACCTACGCGGGGTGGAACCTGGACGACATTGAGTTCCGGGGCAACCCGTACATCCCCTCGGGGGACCCGCAGCCCTGCGACATAGACTCCCTGCCCGCGCTCTTCCAGACCCTGCTCATCATCGGCGACACGGACAACGACGGCATGCTCGCCCAGGCGGAGATTGTGGTCTATGTCCCCGAGGCCGCCGGTTTTTGGACATTCTTCGACCCGAACGGGGACGGGCGGGTGGACTATGACGAGTTCGTCACCAACCAGTTGATTGCGGAGGTGCTGCCCGACCTCGACACCGACGGGGACAACGCGCTCACCCAGCAGGAGATCAACGCCCTCACGGACATCATCACCCCGGGCATCTTCGCCCTGGTGGACGCGGACAACAGCGGCGGCATTGACTGCGGCGATCTGGGCCTCGTGCCCCCGGCCCCCTGCGAGGACTGCGCCTTCCCGTCCCCCGGCGTGTATGAGGCCGGCCAGGACGCCTGCCTGCGCGTTCCCGGCGCCTTCACGGGGGACGCCGTGTTCCTCTGGCACAAGGAGGGCATCGGCGAGTTGCGCGAGGGCCGCTGGATCGGCGTTCACTGCGGCAGCCTGCGCATTCCCAACCTCCAGACAGAGGACGCCGGCACCTATTACTGCCATTACACCGACGGCCCGGGCAAGGACACCTACGCGGTCTACACCGTCACCCTCCGCGTGGCGGAGGATCTTCCCGCCGCATCGGCGCCCATCCTCGCGCTGGCGGTCCTGCTGGCGGCGGCGTTGGGTGCGGGATGCCTGCGGTGCCACCCAAAGTCTCCCTGATCGCCCGATAAGGCATGGCGAGAGCCGGAGCCGTCGCGGGCGCGAGATCGCCGCAGTCGCTGCGCTCCTTCGCGATGACGTGCATTTTCGCGGTCATTGCGAGGCGGCCGCTCTGGGCCGCCGCGGCAATCTCTTGTCGGAAGGCCCAGGCTCCCGATCTCTTACGGGTGAACGGGCCCCATTCCCGCGGCCGACGCTTCCAGCACAAATCCCCAAGGTGCGTCTTTCCCCGAACACGTCCGCGACCGTTTCCCACCTGACGATTCAAAGAATCTGCGAATAGTACCATTTCCTTGAAGGGCTTCCCCGTCTTGAGGTATCATTGCGCCTTCCCGGCGCAATGACTGCCCCGGAAAACCCCTGGAGAAGCCCCATGTTTCGGCCCGAGATCAAAGTCCTCGACTGCACCATCCGCGACGGCGGGTTGATGAACGAGTGGAAGTTCGAGAAGTCCCTCGTGAAAGACGTGTTCCATGGCCTGGCCCAGGCGGGGGTGGACTATGTGGAGCTGGGCTACCGCGCGGACAAGCGGCAGTTCAGCACGGCGGACTTCGGCCCCTGGCGCTTCTGCGACGAGGCGGACCTGCGCGAGGTGGCCTACGAGTGCGGCACCAAGGTCTCCATCATGTGCGACGTGGGCCGCACGGACTACGACAGCTTTCTGCCCGCCTCCGAGTCCATCGTGAAGCTGGTGCGCGTCGCCACCTACGTCAAGGACGTGGACAAGGCCATCCACCTGGGCAACCATGTGAAGAGCCTGGGCTACGAGGTGTCGGTGAACATCATGGCCGTGTCGCACGCCCTCGAGCCCGACCTCGACGAGGCCCTCGACCAGCTCGCCGCCACCAACTTCGACATGGTCTACATCGTGGACAGCTTCGGATATTTCTACAGCGAGCAGATTCACTATCTCGCCGACAAGTACCTGTCGCGCCTTCCGGGCAAACAGGTCGGCGTCCACTGCCACGACAACCAGTGCCTCGGCTACGCCAACACCATCGAGGGGATCATCAAGGGCGTCAACCGCCTCGACGCGACGATCTACGGCATCGGCCGCGCCGCGGGCAACTGCCCCCTGGAGCTGCTGCTCGGTTTCCTGAAGAATCCAAAGTTCAACGTGCGCCCCATTTTTGACCTCATCGAGAAGTACTTCGTGGACATGAAGAAGGAGCTGCGCTGGGGCTACGAGATTCCCTACGCCATCACCGGCATCCTGAACAAGCACCCGCGCGCGGCCATGGCCTTCATGAAGGGCGTCCACGGAAACACCTTCTCCGAGTTCTACGACGAGCCGCTCAACGCCGACGAACTGTAAGGATTCTCGGCGCCTTCGGGCAGGATGTACACAAGTTTTTTCGCGGTGCCGGGGGTGTAAACAACGCATAGTGCCAAATACGCGGTTCTTCGGCGCGTTTTTGGATTGCCTTTTGCGGGGGTTGCGGGTATAATTTTCACAAAGTAGAATTGGGTGTGTTTTCCTTTGAGGTCATTTCCGGCGGGGTGAGGCATCTTGGCCGGAACAACAAACGTTGGGAGCAGGGCAATGGTCTATAAGAACTTAACCCACAGTGTCGGAGTGTGTCACCGCACGGGGGGCTGGTCGCGGTTTGCTGCGCGCATCGTTCCGGTGATGCTCGCGGTGGTTCTGGCAGCGGCCTCCGCCGGGGCGCAGACCATCTATGAAAGCAACGGCGAGCTGGGCGACTGGAATGTCGCCGCGGGCGCCCTCACCATCAACACC
Organism: Candidatus Hydrogenedentota bacterium; assembly: GCA_033813475.1. Lineage (GTDB taxonomy): Bacteria > Hydrogenedentota > Hydrogenedentia > Hydrogenedentales > CAITNO01 > JAAYBR01. The sequence goes on along the minus strand of JAPXRP010000051.1, from coordinate 17,652 downwards.
AACGCGATGACGATGACCTGGGGCGCCCAGGTTAGGACCGGTGTTGACATTGACGGCGTCGCGGTCTTCCGCTTCGCCAACCTGACGGTCAGCTCCAGCGTGTCCGTGACGGTCACGGGCGCGCGGCCCCTTTCCATCACCGCCAGCGGCGACATCTACTGGGGGCCCCATGTGTTTGTCGCGCCGGGCACCCTCGGCGGCGGCCAGGGCGGCGCGGCCGGCGCAGGCGGCCCGGGCGGCGCGGGCGGTTCGGGTTCCGCAGGCGGAGCGGGCGGCAATGGCGGACGCGGCGGCGACGGCGGGGACAAGTCCTTCCCCTATAAGCACTTGGATGGGTACGGCGGAGAGAGTGGACTTGTGGGCGGGAACAGTGATGGCGGTACAGATGGTTTGGTCGGCGGCGTTGGACTGTCAGGCCAGTCCGGCGGCATCGGGTACGGCGGGCTTGGGTCCGTTGGCGGTGGTGGCACCGGGGGAACGTTGGGCGGCGGTGGATCCAAAGGGCTGGGTATTGCGGGTTCCCCCGCCGGCGGGGGGGGAGCTCCCGGTGAATACATTGGCAGCAAGAATCCGGGACAAGGCGGTAACGGCACCGGCGGTTATCCAGGGAACCCCGGGACGAACGGAAATCCCGCCGGTGTCGGCAGCGCGGGGTTGAATGCGCAGTTTGTTGCAGCAGCGGACACGCTTGTGCTGGCGGCCGGTTATGGCGGCGGTGGCGGTGGCGGCGGCGGCGGTGCGGGCGGCGGCGGTGGTGCTTCGGGCGGTGGTGGCGGCGGCGGTGCGGGTGGTGGCGGCGGCGGCTATGCGTCCCCAGGCGGAACTGATGGCGGCGGTGGCGGTGGCGGTGGTGCGGGCGGCGCGTCGGGCGGCGGCGGCGCGGGCGGCAGCGGCGGTGGTGGCGGCGGCGGGTCCACCGGCGCGGTGCGCGGCGGAGATGCGACAGTCTTTACCCTTTCCGCCGCAGGCGGCCAGAATGCGGTCATCCCGAATCCAGATTTGCGTGCCGGCGGCAACGGTTCCCGTCCCGGCCGCGGCAGTGCCGGTATCGGCGGCGCGGGCGGCGCGGGCGGTGCGGGCGGCGCGGGCGGCGGCGGCGGTGCGGGGGCAACGGGTGCCAGTGGCGGTGGCGCGTTTATCATGGCCGCACAGGGCCTTCTAAACGTCACCAGCAGCACCTTTGATGTGAGCGCCGCAGCCCGTCAGCCCCAGGGCGGCTCAGGTGCCAGCGGCCAGGCTGGCGGTTCTGGCGGATCGGGTTATCTCGGTGGCGCGGGCGGAGCCGGGGGAAGCGGACATAAGAACGGCGCGGTGGGCGGCACCGGCGGCGCCGGCGCCTGCGGCGGCAACGGCGGCGACGGCGGCAACGGCGGCAACGGCGGCGCGGCGGGCTACGGCACGCCGGGCATGGTGAAGCTGATGGGGTCCGTGGTGCTTGCCGGGGGCCGGTATATCCGCGCGCTCAACGTGGTGGACAACGCGCCGGAGCACAACGGGAAGTTCACCTGGATTTCCAACATGAACGTGACGGCGCAGAGCGCCCACAAGCCGCTTTTCGACACGGCGGGGGGCGCGCAGGTGGTGCAGGGCACGACCACGCATCCGGCGCTGCTGACGGCGCTTAACCCCTTCACGGGGGCCAACACGCCCAAGATTCCCGAGCTGGAGGGCGGTCCCGCGCCGGCCGGCTGGCTCAAGACGGCCTATTGGAACAAGACGCAGGTGGACACGCTGCTTCCCAGCAACGGGGAGTTGCGGGCGACGGTGCTGCGCCAGCCGCCGGGGACCGACTACTCGGTGTACGCGGGGCACGACCAGCTTCTGGTAAAGAACACCTCGCTGGTCTCCATGGACAACGTGGCGGTGGTGATCGGCGCGAATCCGCCGCAGCTCATCACCGGCAACGGCGGCACGCCCGGCGTGCTGGCGGCGGGCCGGGTGTGGACCACGACCGTCCCCGCGGGCACCTTTGCGGTGGCCGTGCAGCTTCCGCAGGTGCAGCCGGCGGCCCAGACGGCGAACGCCGAGGCGTCGGCGCAGTTTGCCGTGCGCGCGGGCGGCGACGGCCTGACGTACCAGTGGCGTTTCAACGGGGTTGCGCTTTCGGACGATGGGAAGCATTCCGGGACCGCGACCGCGACGGTCACGATTCTTGACTGCGTGAACGCCGACGAGGGCGACTACGAGTGCCTGGTTTCCGATCCGCTCACGGGCGGCTCGGTGCTCCTTTCCAAGGGCGTGCTGACCGTTTCAGACCCGGCGCTGCTGACGCATCCCGCGTCGCAGACCGTGGACCCGCTGGAAGACGTGACCCTGGCGGTCACCACGGGCGGCACGGTGGACTCGGTGCAGTGGTATAAGGACGGCGCGCCGGTGGCCGACGGGACCACGGGCGAGGGCACGGTGATCGCCGGGTCGGCGACGCGGACCCTGACGCTGACGGATGTCCACGAGGGTGACCAGGGGGTGTACACCTGCTCGATTACCGGCCCCGATGGCAGTTTCACGTCCAACCCGGCCACCCTGCTGGTGAACAACGCGCCGGTGGTCGGCACGCAGCCGCTGGGGCAGAATGTGCCCGTCGGCGGCACCTTCCCCCTGAGCGCGGCGCTTTCCGCGGGCACCCCCGAGTTTGACTACATGTGGGTCAAGGAGGGGGCGCTTCCCGGCGAGGAGATCATCCTGCGCGTGCAGACGACGGCCGTGATGACGGACGGGATCACGCTGCCCCTCTCCGGCAGCGCCGCGCTGTCCGACAGCGGGCGCTACCGCCTGAAAGTCCGCAACTCGGCCAGCCGCGCGCTGAACACCAGCGGCAACCCGGACAACGACTGGGTTGTGTCGGACTGGGCGCAGATCACGGTGTATGAGCCGATCCTCGTGGTGGGGCAGCCCGCCAGCGCGGCGGCCCGCTACGGCGACACGGTGTCGTTCTCGTGCAGCGTGGTCGGCACGCTTCTGGGCCTCCAGATGACCTGGCTCGATGAGAACGGGCAGGACGTGGCGCTGGTGAACCCGCGCGCGTCGGTGACGACGCAGGGCACGCTGTCCACGCTCACCATCACGTCCGTGGAGAACGCGGACGAGCCGGCGACCTGGCCGGCCGGCGGCTACCGCTGCCGCATCAGCAACGACTACCAGTCCGGCGCGAACGCCGTGTTCAGCAACCGGGCCAACCTGGTCGTGCAGGATCCGGCGATTGTCGCGCACCCGCAGAACCAGATCGCGGCCCTCAACGGCACCGCCACGTTCAGCGTGGGCGCCGTCGGCAGCGCGCTGTCCTACCAGTGGTTCAAGGTGGGCGACGCCACCGTGCTGGGCACCAACGCCTCGCTGACCATCACGCCGGTGACGGAGCCGCTGGTCGGCGACTACTACTGCCGCGTGACGAGCGCGGACGGGCCGGTGGACTCCGAACGGGCGAACCTGCGGATCAACGACCCGTACATCGCCGTCCATCCGTCCGACGTGGTGGCGGATCCGGGCGACGCGGTGACCTTCACCGTGGTGGTGGGGGATCTGAGCACCCCGCCGATAGACTTCCAGTGGAAGAAGGACGGGGTCGCTCTGACGGGCCCCGGCGCGTCGGGCACGCTGACGGTCGCCCCCCTCACCATCGAGCTGAACATCGCGTCGGTCTCGGCGGGCGATGTCGGCGTGTACACCTGCGAGCTGGACGGGATTGATCCGGGCATCGTGTCCTCGAATCCGGCCTCGCTCTCGCTGAACGCGCCCCCGACGGTTTCCGGCATCACGCCGAACCCCGGCGACGGGATCGCGCCCTACGGCAGCACGGCGACGCTGACGGTCCAGGTGACCGGCGGCACCGCCCCGTTCAGCTACGCGTGGACGAAGGACGGCGTGCCGGTCGCCGAGGCCAACGTTTCCGGGCTCACGGGGCCGGTGCTCACGTTCACGAACGTGCAGGCCGCGAACGAGGGCCTCTACCGCTGCACGGTGACGAATTCCGCGGGTTCGGCGTTCGCCGAGCGCATGCTGTACGCGGGCTCCATGGTGACGTTCCTGCAGCATCCGCAGGCGCGCCGCGCGTACTACGGCGACAGCGTGATGTTCCAGGTGATCGTCGGCGGCGGCCAGGGCGTCAAGCACTACCAGTGGAAGCGCCTGCGCGCGGGCGTGACGACCAACGTCGGCTCCGACGCCCCGACGCTCTCGCTGGCCAGCGTGAGCAGCGCGAACGCGGGCACCTACTGGTGCGTGGTCACCGACGACCGCGGGGCCTATCCGTCGAACCAGGCCGCCCTCACGCTGGCGCAGCGCCTGGCCTTCGTCCAGACCCTGCCGGCGGCGGAGCGGGTTCTGCTCACGAAGAACCACACCCTGCGCGTGCGCGCGTCCGGGGGCCATGCCCCGGTGTTCTACGACTGGCAGCATGACGGCGTCCCCGTGGCCCCGACGGCGTCGCTTCCCGACGGGTCCGAGCTGACGATCACGGGCGCCGCGTTCGAGGATGCCGGCGTCTACAGGGTGACCGTCTTTGACAGCTACACGGACACCCTGGCCGCGCAGTGCGTGGTCGAGGTGGTCGAGGGCATGCCGGTGGCGGGCCTCGGCGGTCTGGCGGGCGCGGCGCTGGCGCTGGCGCTGGCCGGCGCGGCGGCGGCGCGGCGGCGGCGCGGCTGACCCCCGAAACCTGACTGACGGGCCCGGCCCGCCGCAAGGCGGGCCGGGCCTTTTCGTCAGGGGTGCGCCCAGTTGACAGTTTCCCGAAGGGATGGGGTATGATGCGTCCGGTGTCCGCGCCGTCACACCGGCCCGAAGCACTTGGAATCAGGCAGGACTGGAGATGCGATGAGCGTTGTAATCGTGACCGGATCGGGGGGGCTGGTGGGGGCGGAGACTGTGCGGCAGTTCTCTCGCGCGGGGCACGCGGTCGCGGGGGTGGACAACGACCTGCGCGCGTACTTTTTCGGCCCCGACGCCTCCACCCGGTGGGCGGCGGAGCGCCTCGCGGAGGAGTGTCCCGGCTACCGCCACCACGACGCCGACATCCGCGACCTGGACGCGCTGGACCGCATTTTCGGCGAATATGCGGGGGACATCGCCGCGGTGGTCCACACGGCGGCCCAGCCCAGCCACGACTGGGCGGCCAAGGAGCCCTTCACGGACTTCTCGGTGAACGCCACGGGCACGCTGAACCTGCTGGAGACGGCCCGCCGCCGCGCGCCGGAGGCGGTGTTCATCTTCACCTCCACCAACAAGGTCTACGGCGACACGCCGAACCTGCTGCCCCTGGTCGAGCGGGAGACCCGGTGGGAGGTGGACCCGTCGCACCCCTACGCGGAGCACGGCATAGACGAGAGCATGTCCATAGACCAGACCAAGCACTCGCTTTTCGGCGCGTCCAAGGTGGCGGCCGACGTGCTGGTGCAGGAGTACGGGCGCTACTTCGGCATGAAGACGGCGGTGTTCCGCGGCGGCTGCCTCACGGGGCCGGGCCACAGCGGCGCCGAGCTGCACGGGTTCCTCGCGTATCTGATGAGATGCGCCATGACGGGCGGCCAGTACCGCATCTTCGGCTACAAGGGCAAGCAGGTGCGGGACAACATCCACGCGGCCGACCTGGTCCGCTGTTTTCTGGAGGTGGCGCGCGCGCCGCGCGCGGGGGCGGTCTACAACATCGGCGGCGGCCGCCACAGCAACTGCTCCATGCAGGAGGCCATCACGCTGTGCGGCGAGATCGCCGGCAGGCCCATGAACACGGTCTACCTCGACGAGAACCGCATCGGCGACCACATCTGGTGGATCAGCGACACGCGCCGCTTCCAGCGCGACTACCCCGGCTGGCGCCACCAGTACGATGTCCGGGGCATCCTGGAGGAAATCCATGCCGGCCTCCAAACCCGCATCTGACGCGTCCGGGCCGCCTTCCCGCAACACCCTGCTGTACAGCGTGCTGGTGCCGGCCTACAACGAGTCGGCGAACCTGCCCCCCACGCTGCGGTCCCTGGCCGGGGCGCTGCGGGGGGAGGGCATTCCCTTCGAGCTGCTGGTCGTGAATGACAACAGCCGCGACGACACGGCGGCGGTGGTTGAGGGGCTTTGCGGGGAGATTCCGGAGATCCACCTCGTCCACAACACGCCGCCGGGCGGCCTGGGCCGCGCCGTGCGCTGCGGCCTGCGGCATTACCGGGGCGACGCCCTGGCGGTGGTCATGGCGGACAGCAGCGACGACCCGCGCGACGTGGTGGCCTGCTACCGCAAGCTGGAGGAGGGCTACGACGCCGTTTTCGGCTCGCGGTTCCGGCCCGGCAGCGAGGTGGTCCAGTACCCGCCGGTCAAGCTCTACGCGAACCGCCTGGTCAACAAGGCGATGCAGCTCCTGTTTTTCACCCGGTTCAACGACCTCACCAACGCCTTCAAGGCGTACCGCCGCCATGTGATCGAGAGCATCAGCCCGCTCCAGGCCGCGCACTTCAACATCACCATCGAGATGTCCCTGTCCTGCCTCATCCGCCGCTACCGCATCGCCGAAATCCCCATCCGGTGGTACGGGCGCACCTGGGGCCAGTCCAACCTGCGCCTGCGCGAGATGGGCCGCCGCTACCTCTGCACCCTCCTCATGATCTGGTTTGAGCGCCTGCTGGTCCTCGACGACCTCATGCTGGAGAGCCGGCCCCCCGCCGAAAAGGACGCCCCCGAAGGGCGGGACTAGCGCCCCGTGCGGTATCATGGGGGCATGCGCCCCGCACGGTTTCTGATCACCGCGCTGGCGGCCGCGCTGGCGTGCCGCGCCTCCGCCGCCGCCGATGCCCGCCTGAACACCCTCACGCAGGGGCCCTTTGTTGTGGCCCACGCGCCGGAGGACGAGGTGTACGCGCGCGGGGCCCTGGCCACCCTTGTCGAATTCGCCCAGTCCGTGGCGCACCGCCTGCCCGTGGGGGACGATCCCGTGCGCGTGCTGGTGGCGCCGACGGCGGCGGAGTTCCAGAAGCACGCGCGCAACTTCCTGCCGGGGCAGGTGGGCGGGCTGGCGCGGCCCTCCGAGGGGCTCATCGTGGTCCGCGCGCCGACCCTGCGGGCGGGCGGCGGGGCCGGAGACTTCGGCACCACGCTCCGCCACGAGCTGGTCCACATCCTTCTCGCGCGGAACGTGGACGAGGCGCGCATGCCCAACTGGCTCAACGAGGGGGTGGCCATGCACCTCTCGCGGGAGTACCAGATCGCCTCGCCCGTCGCCGTGGCGCAGATGTTCCTGGAGGGGCGCATCATCCCCTACCGCAACCTCGACAGGGCCTTCATGACGCCGGGGGAGGAGCGGGCCTTCGACGACGCCTACGCGCAGGCCCTCTCCATGACGCGGCACCTGCACCGCCGCCTGGGCGAGGAGGGCTTCTGGGCGCTGGTGCTGTCCCTGCGCGACACGTCCTTCCCGGACGCCCTGCGCCGCCACGCCGGCATGACCGTTTCCGAGTTCTGGGACGGATACCACCGCTCCCTGTGGTATGTCGCGCTCATCGGCGTGCTGGCCTCCGGCTCCTTCTTCACGCCCGCCGCCTTTCTGGTGATTGTTGTCTGGTTCCGCAAGCGCCGCCGCGACCGCGAGGTGCTCGCCCAGTGGGAGCGGGAGGAGGCGGCCGGCCGCCGCCGCCGCGAGCCTGTCCTTTCCTGGGAGGACGCGCTTGATGATGACACAACCTATGTTCCCGGCATTGACGACGAGGAGGACGACGAATGGTGACGAAAAAATGGGCGCCTTTGGCGCTCGCGCTCGCGGGCGCCGCATTGCTGGCCGGATGCTGTCCGCGGGGGCCGGTCACGCCGCATCCCGCGGCGGTCGGGTCGGGACTCTACCTCGACCGGACCCTGTTTGACCGGAACCGCCGGGACACCATCATTTCCCTGGCCGCGGAGGCCGGACTCCACTGGACCCGCGAGGAGTTTCTCTGGGAGGGGGTCGAGCCGGCGCCTGGGGCGTTTAACGAGAGCCTGCTGGGGCGCCACGACGCCCGGGTGGAGAAGCTCACGGCGGCGGGCATCCGGATCCTCGGCCTGCTCGACTACGGCGTGGAATGGTCCACCGGCGGCGGCGCGCCGTCCACGGACGAACAGCGCGCCGACTTCGCGCGCTACGCCGCGTTCATGGCGGAACGCTACCGGGGCGTCATCACGCACTGGGAGGTGTGGAACGAGCCCAACCTGGAGAAGTTCTGGCGCGGGACGCCCGACCCCAAGGCCTACGGGAGGCTGTTGCGGACCACCGCCGACGCCCTGCGCGCCGTGGACCCCGAAATCCAAGTGGTCGGCGGGGCGATTTCCGGGTGCGGCCGCAAGGACCGCGCTTTTCTGCTGCGGGCACTGGCCGCCGCCGGGCCCGGCGCGTGCGACATTGTCTCCATCCACCCGTATTCCGGCGAGAGTGCGTGGGACCGATCCGAAGAGCCTGGCGACGTGTGCGTTCTCCGGAAGGAGCTGGCGGAGGCCGGCTGGACAGTCCCCCTGTGGTCCACCGAATGCGGCCACAGCACCTGTGCCGACGGGGTCGCGGTGGACGAGCAGCCTGGGCTGCTTGTCCGCATGTACCTGTCCCAGTTTGCGGCGGGCATTGAGAATGTCATCAGCTATGACTTTGTGGACGACGGGGTGGACCCCCTGGAGAAGGAGCACCACTGGGGGATGCTCTACCATGATCTTGCGCCCAAGCCTTCCCTGCGGGCGGTGGGCGTGCTCGCGGAATTGCTGGAGGGCGCGTGGGTCCATGAGCATTTCCAGAGGGGAGGGGTGGAGGCGGTCCGCTTCGAGAAAGACGGCGGAGTGACTGTCTGGGCCGTCTGGGCGGGCGCCGAATACCCGGAGAACGACCCCCTGGCCTCCCGCCGGGGCCGCGTGTTCACGCTGGAGGGGCTTGCCGCGTCCGACACCGTCACGGCCCTCGACCTCCACGGCCGCCTGCTTGAGGTGGACCGAGAGGGGGACACGGCGCGCATGGAGACCGGCGGCTCGCCGCGCTACGTCCTGATCCAGGGCGCGGAGGGGTAGCCCGGCCCCCCTACCCCTCGCGGAGGGTGGTGTTGAGCCGCTGGAGGAGCACGCCGAGGGTGGCGTAGAGGTCCTCGTTCTGGACGATCACGCCTTCCGGGGCCTCGATGCGCATGGGCGCGAAGTTCCAGATGGCGCGGATGCCCCCCTGCACCATGAGGTCCGCCACCTCCTGCGCCGCGGGTGCGGGCACCGTGATGATGCCGATGAGGACGTGCATCCGGCGGGCGAGGTTCGGGAGCTTGGTGATGGGAAGCACCTCGCGGTCGTGCACCTTTCTGCCGATGCGGGCGGGGTCCCTGTCAAAGGCGGCCACGATCTCCAGCCCGTAGCGGTTGAACCGGCCATAGCCCACCAGCGCGGAGCCGAGGTGCCCCGCCCCGGCGAGGAAGGCCTTGCGCGTGCTGTTCCAGCCGAGGAAGGTCTCCACCGCGTCCACCAGCTCGGCCAGGTCATAGCCCACCTTGGGCCGCCCCTTGATCCCCGTCACGGCGAGGTCCTTGCGGATCTGCGTGGGGTCGTAGTGGAGCTCGTCGGCGATCTGGCTGCACGACACGGTTTCCATGCCGCCGTCGAGGCACTGCCTGAGCATGTGGTGGTAAACGGGGAGCCGCCGGAGGGTGGGCTCCGGCACCGCGCGCTGGTGTCCCTTTAGATTCATGCCTGGCTCCTGATTGAAGAATTATTTCTTTATTGTACAGGCAGGGGGGGGCCATGTCAACACCCGGAAGGAGGTTCACCGGCTGGAGACGACGACCAGGGTGTCCTCGCCCCGCAGGACGATGAGGGCGCAGCCGGCCGTGTCGAGGTCGGCGGTCAGGACGGTGTTGGCCACGGGGCAGGGGAGGGGCAGGGTCTCCACGGCGGAGGAGAAGCCCGCGCCGCGGGAGGACCAGAGGCAGAAGGTCTGCCCGCCGCACACAAAGACCAGGTCGGTGCGGTGGTCCCCGTTGAAGTCCAGCGCGTGCAGTTCGCGCACGGGTCCGCGCGCGCCGGCCAGGAGCCACTGCGTGTCGGCGGCCACCTCGGCGGCCTTCCACGGCTTGACCCCGTATTTTCCGGCGGCGGGGTCGAAGGTGTGCAGGGCGATCCTGACCGGCCACTCGCCGCCGGCGAGGGCGCGGCCGACCGCGCCGACAGTGGGCAGGGGCGGCCTGACATTCCACAGGACAAGGTCCGTGTGGCCGTCGCCGTCGAAGTCCGGCTCCCCCCCGGGCTCGGCGAGGATTCCCGGATAGCGCCGCGCGGGGGTGATGCGCATTCCGGCGCCGTCGGCTGAGGGCGGGGCGTGCCGCAGGGCAACGAGGGTCTCGCGCTTTCCCCCGGGCGCATAGGCATAGAACACGCGGTCGTCCCCCGGATCGCGGCCGGTGCGCAGGGGCATCCAGGGCCACGACTCGACAGGGGTGTCCGCCGCCGTGGCGGCGGCGAGGGCGGCGCGGCGCTGCCGGGGCGCGGTGCCCGCGGGCAGCGCGACGGCGGGCAGCTCCGGGGGCAGGTCGGGCACCGCGGCCTCGCGGCGGCTGATTCGGAGTTCGAGACTTCCGGGCGGCCCCACGAGGGGCGGGTGGACGGCCCCGGCCAGGAAGGGCTCCCCCAGGCTGACCTTGTGGGCGGCCCCGGCGCCGATGGCGAACCGCTCCACCAGCTCCCCGGCGGGGGTGCGCAGCTCCAGCCAGTCATCCGTGGGCAGGGCGAGCACGGTGCGTCCGCCCCAGGGCACGGCGAGCACCAGGGGGAAGGGACTGGGCGCGCCGCCCGAGAAACGGGTCTCCGCGCGGAAGAGAACCGTCCACGCGCCCCCCCCGCCGGGTTCCAGCGGATGGCTGAGGATGTCCCCCCCGCGCACGGCGACCAGTTCCGGCGCGCCGTCGCCGTCGAGGTCCGCAATGTCCACCGCCGCAGTGCCCGGCTCAAAGGCGACACTCCACGCGCCGGCCCCGCCGCCGCCCGGATACGCGCGCAAGAGGGGGCCGTCAATGACGCAGAGGTCGGCCGCGCCCCGCCCCGACAGGTCGGCGGCGAAACAGCAGGCGTCATTGTTCTGAAGCGGGATGGTAAAGGCCTGAAGGGCCGACGCGGCCCAGGCCCACAGGGCCGCACACGCCAGGGAGGACACGGCGCTCATGGGGCGGCCCCCCCTGTCGCGCGGAAGACAAGCGTGCGGCCCCCTGTGCCCTCCGCCCCGGCCGAGCGGGCCACCACATCCCAGCGCCCGTCGCCGTTGACATCCGCCGTGGCCACTTGGGCGTCCTCTGGAACTGCCAGCACGGCGTCGGCCGTTCGGGAAAACGCGCCGTCCCGGGCGGCGAAGACTTCCACGCGGCCGCCGCCCGTCCGGGCGAGCAGGTCACGGCGCCCGTCGCCGTTGAAATCCCCCCAATGCTGCACAAGCTGTCCGGCGGCATACTGGGCCAGGGCGGGCGGCTGTTCCCAGAGCCCGCCGCCGAGGTTCAGGTCCGTCTCAAAGGTCATGGACGGCCTCTCCGCGAAGCCCTCCGGCGTCTGCGGATACACGCGCACCTCGTGGGGGAGGGAGTGTTTTGCGACCAGATGGGCGGCCGTTTCCCGCGCGCCCCCGTCGAAGAGCGGGGACCCCTCCGTCACCAGGTCCGCCAGCCCGTCGCCGTCCATGTCCATGAAGCCGCCCTGCGGGCGGAATCCCGGCACGCATACGCTGCGCCGCACCGTGAAGGTCTTTCCGCCGTCCAGGGTGGCCCAGTACTCCATGACCGGCGCGTTCAGCACCCGGCCCCGGGTGTGCGACATGCGCACGCCGGCGAAGTCGGGGATGTCGTCGGTGTTGAGCCGGCAGGGCCGCAGAAACGGCTCCACAGGACGCCCGTGCCAGACGTCCGCGGCGGCCGCGGCGGAGTATACGCCGTCTGTGCAGGCGAGCGGACGGGTCCGGCGCGTGTAGGCCGGCCGCCCGCCCGGGCCCGGCTGCGGGAACAGGACGGCCACCGACATGGCGCCGCAGGTGACATCGCAGGAAAGGCGCCGCGCGGGGAAGGTGAGCTGTCTGTGCGGCCGCGGCCAGAGGGTGCTCGCGGGGGGCTCCTCCAGCGCAAGGTCGGGATACACCTCCAGCAGGCCCGCGGGGTGATAGGCGCCCTCCCGCAGGGCGAAAACCCGGAGGCCGCGCTCCTCCGCGCAGACCACCTCCGGCACGCCGTCGCCGTCCAGGTCGTGCAGAAACCGGCTGACCCCGCCCCGGTCTTCCATCGGCGTGTCCAGCGCCTGGTCAAACAGGGTCTCAAACGCCCCCCCCGTCCACCGCACGGCGGCGAGGCGGCCGTTCCCCAGCGCGTAGAGGGCGCCCTGAAAAATGTCCAGCGTCTTTCCTTCCAGCGTTGCCGGCAGGGCCAGGCGGGACTCTACGGGGAACCAGCCCCCCCGCTGGAACCAGACACGGTCCGCGAAGAGGAGCTCCGGCGCGCCGTCGCCGTCGAGGTCGGCGTGGCGGTAATTGGTGAGCGCTTCGCCGCTGAGGGGTTTGGGGCCGCCCACCCACAGGCCGGGGGCCTCCTCCGGCGGCAGAAAGGAGAGGCCCGCCAGGGCCAGGCCCAGGACCGCCGCGATCATCCTGAAATGTCCCGCCGCCGCATGACCAGCACCGCCCCCGCCAGCAGCAGCGCCGTGGCCCCCAGCGACGCCCCGGCGCACTGTCCCGCCATGGGCAGCCATTCCGCGTCCAGTCCGTCCGCGCGGTTGGCGAAGACCTGCCAGCACGACTCCAGATAGGTCGTGAAGATGAGGCGGTCCACCCCCAGGAAATGCTTCACGAGGTCGAGGAGGATCCAGATGCCGAAGGTGGCCGACACGGCCAGGCCGGTGCTGCGGGTGCAGCAGGAGACAAAGAGGCCCAGGGCGGCCCCGGCCGTCAGGGGCAGCAGCGCGAGGGCGGCGCCCCCCAGCCAGGCGAGGGCCATGTCCTCCTTCGTGAAAAGCAGCTCGCCGCCAAACTCCACACCTGTGATCTCGCCCAGGGCCGCGGCGGCGGCCCAGGCCAGCACGGAGGCCTCCGCCGCCAGCAGCACAGCGTAGGCAACCGCCGCGAGGAACTTGCCCAGCACATATTCACCGCGGCGGACGGGCCGCGTCAGGGACAGGCGGATGGAGCCCGACCCCAGCTCCGGCGCGACGAGGCAGGCGCTCCAGGCGAGCAGCATGATGAAGGCCGCCAGCCCGATCCCCGCGGACATGGCGCGCGCGATGAAGTCATAGTCCGCGCGGCCGTCGCGGGCCACGCCGCCCCGCGCCAGCATCAGGCCCACGGCCACCGCCACGGCGGCCGCGCCCGCCCAGGTCTGGCGCAGGCGCAGGCACCGGGACCCCTCGGCGAGAAACATGTTCAGCACGCGCCGCGTCATGGCCGGGTCGCCTTCAAGAAATACTCCTCCAGGGTGCGCCGTTTTGGCACGATTCCCCGCACATGGAAGCCCCCGGACACCAGGAAGGCGGCGGTCCGGTCGGCGTCCTCCTCCCGGAGGGTCACGCGCACCCCGGCCGGCAGCGCCTCCGCCATCGTCACCCACGGCTGCGCGGCCAGGGCCGCGGCCGCCTCCTCCGCCCGGTCGCACAGCACCTCCAGCCGGGAGAAGTCCCACGACAGCACGGCGGCGGTGCGCTCGCAGGCCGTCAGCCGGCCGCCGCGCATGACGGCCACCCGGTCGCACAGCATCTCCACCTCCGCCATCTGGTGGCTCGAAAAGAGGATGGCCACCGACACCTCGTCCGCCAGTTTCCGCAGGAAGGCCAGCGTCTCCCGCGTGCTTTCCACGTCCAGCCCGGAGGTCGGCTCGTCCAGCACCAGCAGTTCCGGCTCCGCGAGAATGGCCTGCGCGATGCCCAGCCGCTGCCGCATGCCCTGCGAGAGCCGCCCCACCTTCATGCCCGACACCGTGTCCAGCCCCGTCGCGCGCAGGGCCCAGTCCACCGAAACCGTCTTTCCGGAGAGCCTGGCGAGCCATTTCAGCACCCGGCGCACCGTCAGGTATTCCGGGAACGCCGGGCGCTCCACCAGCACGCCCATGCGGGCGATGACCTCCATGAAGCGCCGGTCGGCGTCCAGCCCGAAAATCTCAATGCGGCCGGAGCTTCTGCGGACCAGTCCGGACACCATCCCCAGTGTCGTGCTCTTGCCCGCGCCGTTCGGGCCCAGCAGCCCCATCACCTCGCCGCGGCGCAGTTCCAGACACAGCGAATCCACCGCGAGAGTCCGCCCGTAGCGCTTGCTGACGTTGTCCAGTAAAAGGCATGTTTCCATCACCCGGGTATTCTATACCACCCCCCGTTCCCGGCCCCACTTCCCGGGCAATCGCACCGACATCCGCGCGTCCCCTCTGGAAGGAGTCCGTTCACTTTCCTTTCCACGCGCTCTTCAACGCTGAAAGCGTTTCCGAATATCGCCCAGGGCATGCCGCCGCCCGAAGGGCCAGGCTTGCCCTGGGTCAGGGCCTTCCCTCAAAAATGCCCTGAAGGGGCATCCGAAATTCAATCCCACACATACTGTTCGTCATACGCGACTCCGTGCCGCGCCAGCAACTCCCGCAGCTCCGCCTTGTAGTCCATCTTCCCGTGGTGCGCCTCCTGGCGCACGATATAGGCCCGCACATGGTCCTCGTTGGAAGCACTCACGGAGAATGCCCCATAGCCGTTCTGCCATTGAAAGCCCGCGTGTTCCGGGCCGTGCTGCCGTGCCCAGACGGTGACCGCGCGCTTGACCACGCGCACCAGGTCCGCCACCGTTATTGTCCGCGACAGGAGGCAGAGGAAATGGACATGGTCGCCCGTGCCGCCCACCGCAAGCGGCGGGCATTGGTGCCCCCGTAATACCCCTCCGAGAAACGCGTGCAGCTCTTCCCTGAAGGAGGAGGGTTCGATCCATGCTTTCCGGTCCTTTGTCGAAAAGACAACATGAAGCGCAAGATGCGCGAGAGATTGCGGCATGAGTTCCTCCTTTCTGCGGTCGCCAAGAATGTAGCACAGGCACCGGATCGGGGGTGTGAGCGGAATTTCGGATGCCCCCACAGGGCAGGTGTTACTGTGCGTCTTTACCCAGGGCAAGCCTGGCCCTTCGGGCGGCGGCTTGGCCTGGGCTATATTCGGCAACACCTTTGGTGTTGAAGAGGGCTGCCACACGCAGGGTCTTCCTGCCCAGGAGGGGGATGATTTTCCTGCGACACACTGATCGAACGTCTTCTCTCAGCCTCTCCGTCCGCAAAACGATTTGGCGGAAAGCGCCAACCGGCAACTCGTTGGCCGAAGAACAATCCATGGGAACAACGATGGAGCAGGCTTTCCGCACACCAACCCGGACCGCGTTGGCGCGGCGTCAGGGCGTGTAGCGCACGGTGCCCGTGTCGTCCACAGTGTAGCCGAACTGGCGGACGTATTCGGCGCCGGGGAGGAAGGCGTCGTTGCGTTCGGCGAGGATTTTTTTCAGGCGCGCGTCCAGCTCCTCCTGCACCTGCCGGTATTCCTTCACGCCGCAGAGGGTGCGCTGCTGGTACGGGTCGGCCTCGTTGTCGTAGAGGAGCCACGGGCCGTCGAGACTGCGGACGTAGGTGTGGCGCACGGTGCGCACGCCCCGGTACTCCCGGCCGCCGCGCGTGCGGATCCATTCTCCGAAGGGGTGGGCGCACAGGATGAGCGCGGCGTCGCCGTCGGGCCGTTTCCCCTTCCTCAGGGCGCGCGAGAAGTCGCGGCCCTCGGCGGCTGCGGGAATTTCCGCGCCCGCGAGGCCGAGCAGCGTCGGCATGATGTCGGGGGTGTTCAGCGGCGTGTCCAGCGCGCGGCCCGCCTTTCCCAGCCCGGCGGGCCAGCGCAGCAGGAACGGCACGCGGATGGACTCGTCGTAGGGCTTCTGCTTCCGCTCCATGCCCTGCGACCCGAGCATGTCGCCATGGTCGGAGGTGAAGACCAGGATCGTGTCATCGGCGAGCCCCGCCGCGTCCAGATAATCCATGATGCGGCCCATGTTCTCGTCCAGCGCGCCCGCGTGGGCGTAGTACCCGGCAAGGTCCTTCCGCGCCTGTTCCGCCATCTCCGCCGGGACATTCGGCCGCAGGGTGATGGTGTCCGGCGAGAACCGCGCCTTCCAGCGTTCGGGGGCGGTCTCGTAGGGGTCGTGCGGCGGGCCCCATGACAGGAACAGGGCGAAGGGTTTCTCGTCCGCCGCCGCGTTCTTCATCCAGGCCAGCGCGTCGTCCGTCTGCGCGTCCGCGTCGTAGCCCTCCCACAGCCGGGGCTCCGGGCTGTCCGCGTAGTACTGCGAATGGTTGTAGTCGTGCGTGCATTCCTGCACGCGCCAGTAGCCGAAGCCCTGCCGCCGCTCCGGCGGGATGAACGACGAGCGCCCCCGCCCGTCCAGGTGCCACTTTCCGATGTATGCCGTGCCGTATCCCGCACTGTTCAGCGCCTCGGCGAAGGAGGCCGCGTCGTCGCGCAGGGGCACGTCGTTTAGGAAAACGCCGTGGGTCAGCCAGTACTGCCCCGTCATCAGGCTGGCGCGGTAGGGCGAGCACACGGGACACCCCGACACGGCGTGGGTGAAGTTCACGCCCTGTCCGGCAAGCCGGTCCAAGTTCGGCGTGACGGCGTTGGGGTCGCCCGCATACCCGAAGGCCTGCGTCCGCCACTGGTCCGCGAAGACATACACCAGATTTGGTTTCTTCGCGGGCACCCCGCAGGCGCGGTTTGCGGCGGCCATCAGCCCCGCCCCGACGGTCCCAAGGAATTCACGGCGTTTCATGTGTCGGCCTCCATGTGGCGAGCATGATGATAGCCCAGTGACGGTGTGCCACGCACAGTCGCGGAGGTACTGCTGCCGCGCGGGGTGGACGGTGTGGACGGTGTGGACAGGGTGGACGGTGTGGACGGTGTGGACAGGGTGGACGGTGTGGACGGGGTGGACGGTGTGGACGGTGTGGACGGTGTGGACGGTGTGGACAGGGTGGACAGGGTGGACGGTGTGGACGGTGTGGACCATACGCCCTGCGCGTTCCACGCGCCTTGGAGTGCGGCAGCTTGCTGCCGCCTTTCTTCGGGCGGGCTTGCCCGCACGGGGGTGCTCCGCTGCCCCCCGGGGAAACGTTCACCAAAGAATGCCACGCTGGAGCGTGGCGGTCCCAGGGGCGTGCGCCGCCGGCTTTCTGGCTTATCCGGCGTTCCGTCCCCGGACCTTCCGTGCCAGGGCCTGTCCGGCGCGGGCGAGGGCGGCGCGGTCCGCGCGGTTGAGCAGCCCAAACAGACAGGCCAGCGCGAAGACGGCCAGCAGCAGGCCGCGCGCGGGCAGCGACCACGCGTAGGGCAGGGTGAACAGCGGGAAACTGGCGGCCAGGGCGGCGCCGGACAGGGCGTACAGCCCGAGCATGCGTCTGGTGTCGAAGGGCAGCGGATGCACGATGTGCTGCGCGATGACCCAGGTGAGCAGGAGTTCGAGCCCGAAGGCGGCGAGGGTGGAGACGGCGGCGCCGGCCAGGCCGAAGCGGGTGATGAACCAGTAGGTGACGGCGATCTTCGCCGCCGCCGCGCCGCAGGTGGCCGCGGCCGCCCAGGCCATGCGCTTGGAGATGCCGATGCCGATGTTGACCACCTGCACCGCGCCGTGGACGGCGTAGGAGTAGGCGATCCACGGGATGATCACCA